>JAURHS010000151.1 GCA_030833205.1 Prosthecobacter sp. | reverse complement strand
GCTTTTCAACGGGCGAAACTGTCCGGCGTCGTCCCATCGCGCAATTTCCCTGGCCTGCTGCGGATGGTCGAACTCAGCACCCGGCGCTGTCGGCGAGTCCTCGGCGTGGTGCAACACAAAACCGCCTGCGGCGGACCCGCGGATGCGCAGCTGCCCGAGCACATTGCGTCCGTTGGCAAGCCAGCGTCGAAGCCCTTGTTGCAGGAGGTCGCCCGTGAACTCCATCATCTCGGGAATCGGGGGCCGAGACTCGCCGTGCCTCAAATCGAAGGCTCGAACCTGCTCAAGGATCACCTCGGCGAGCAGCGGCTCAGTCCCGATGGCTTGACTGTAGTAGACCTGACGACCTCGAAGCGGGATGGGGTTTTGACGGAAGACCTGCATTTGGCTGAGGGCCTCACCGGGTTCCTCGTTCATGCCCAAAAGCACAGGGATGTCCTGAAAGCTGTGGAGCCCATCGGCGATGAAAAAGGGGACGACGACCACATGGGGGGATCGAGTCAGCTCGTCCCATTGGCTGACCAACGGCGGCTCCTCCATGTAGGCGTCCACCACCTCAGCGAAACCGTAGCCGCCCTCGGCAATGAGGCGAACCTGGTCCTTGATGGCCTTGGTGCTGTTTTCATTGAGGCTGGTCCCGTGCCCCACGATCACCAAACTGATTTCATGGCGGGGAACTCCGGCGGCCACTTCGTCGGCGCGCTGCAACAACAATCTGGTCATGCTGGGGTGGATCCCCACAGGATCGCAGTAGGCGATGCGCCGCCCATCCCTGAGAGTCCAAGGGCCACTCAATCCCAATTCGCGCGGCAGGACCTCCTGGCAAAAATAACCCTCACTGATGAAATTGGGCACGATGTAGACTTCCTGGCTTTGCACCATTTCATGGACCTCGCGCATGTTTGGCTCCTCCTTCCAGAAGCAACAGGCGACTTCGGCAAAAAGACCCATGTCGCGCAACCGCTGCGCATGCTCCAAGGTGGGAGCACTGCTGTCGGGGTTGAGGGTCGAGCCATGACCGACAATAATCAACGCGGACTTGGCATGAGAGTGGGGGGAGGAGGGCATGTGGCGGCGCCAATCTTTACGCTGCGGGAGAGATCGGAGCGACATTTATCCGCTTCGACCACGCCTGAGGCTTCAGGGGCTCTTTTTTTGAGTGGAACTGGTCAGGCGCAGCGGCTAAGAAGAACCGCTTTTCACACATTCATTCCATGGACATTGCCGTTCTTTTCTCGGGTCAGGGTGCACAAAAGGTAGGCATGGGCAGCGATTTGGCGGCCTTGCCGCAGGCCCAGGCCTTGTTTTCTCAGGCTGACGCCGTGCTCGGTGAGAGCCTCAGTCGGATCATGTTTGAGGGGCCGATGGAGGAGCTGACCCGCACCAGTCGCTGCCAGCCTGCGCTCTACACCCATGGACTCGCCCTGTTGGCCCTGCTGCGCCACAGACTGCCCGCGCTGCATCTGCGGGCCGCAGCCGGCCTGTCGCTTGGCGAGTTTACTGCCCATGCCGCGGCGGGGAGTTTTGACTTCGCCACGGGTCTGCGTCTCGTCTTCGAGCGTGGGCGCTTCATGGAGGATGCCTGCCTCGCCACCAAGGGAGGGATGTTGGCTTTGCTAGGCGGTGAGGTCGAGGCCGTGCAGCGCCTCGCAGCACAATGCGGTGTGGATGTTGCCAATTACAACGCGCCTGGCCAGATCGTGCTCAGTGGGAGCCTCGATGGCATCGAAAAGGCTGCAGCCGCGGCCAAGGATTTTGGGGTCAAGCGCGCGATTCCTTTGCAGGTGGCTGGGGCTTATCACAGTCGCCTGATGCAGGCAGCCCAGGACCGTCTCAAGCCAGTGCTGCAGGCGGCCGCTCTTCAGTCCCCTGGGTGCACGGTGGTCAGCAATGTGTTGGGTGGCGCGGTCAATGAACCGGGCGCCATCCGCGAGGCGCTTGCCGCCCAAGTCACGGGAAGCGTTCGGTGGGTGGAGTGCATGCAGCATCTCATCGCCGCCGGCCATCGGCGCTTTGTGGAGCTCGGTCCCGATGCCACTCTTGCCGGTCTGATGGGCAAGCTCGACAAGAGCATTGAGGTGATCAGCATTCGCGATCTTGCCACGCTAGACGAGGCGGTCGCGAGGCTGGGCGCCTGAAGGGTCGGTGAAATTTCAAGGTGCAAGCTTGCCAGTGCAGGGGCGGGCGGTTAGTCCTCGTTCATGCTCAAGCTGGTCGTTCGGCTCTATCCCCGCATCCTGCTTTGGCTGTTGCTCAATGTGGTGCTACTCGTCGCGGGGGGGTGGATGCTGTTCCAATGGCAGTTTCGGGGTGGGGTAGGTGGCCTCCTCGGCGGTTTGTTTGGCGACCGATTGCATAGCGTTGGTCGCTTGGTTCACGAATCCCTGTCCTCTGTGGCTTCATCGCAGTGGTCGGCAGTCTTGAGTGATTTCTCGGGGCGTCATCGCGTGGACGCGGCCTTGGTGACGCTTCCCTTTGAGGTCGTTGCCGGCAGGTCGCTGCAGTTTCCGCCCGAGGTGGTCGAGGCCCTGAGGCGCCTTCACCGTGAGGGCCAGCACCCGATGCCAGGCTCGCGTCCTTGGCCGCCCCCAACGGATCGGGTCGATGAGCGTGAGCAATCCCATCCACCGCCGCGCACTGGCGAGGACCCTCGCCATCCACCGCCCCGTCTTGATGAAGGCCCTCGTCACCCCCCGCCGCACGAGGGTAGGGCAGGGGGAGATGAGCCAATGCCCACGCGTCTGGGCAGCTTGTTTCTGGCGGCAGGAAGCCCCCGTCTTTATTACGCAGCCATTCGCATGCCCATCAACCCGCAGTGGCCCGTCCGACAAGGGCCCCTGTATCTGGTCATCGCGACGCCTAGGATTACGGGCAACGGTTTGTTTCTCGAGGTTCGGCCCTGGATTCTGGCCAGTCTCGGGGCCTTTTTGATCTCGGCGCTTTGGTGGCTTCCCCTGGTGCGCAGTCTGACCCAGGGTCTCAAGCAGATCCTCGCAGTGACCGGGCAGATCGCGATGGGGCGCTTCGAGGCCAGGGTGGCCTCGAAGCGCGCCGACGAGCTGGGGGCTTTGGCGCGGGGTGTGGATTCCATGGCAGGTCAGATCCAGGGCCTGGTGGCTGGGCAAAAGCGTTTCCTGGGGGATATTGCCCACGAGCTTTGCAGCCCGATTGCGAGGATGGAGGTGGGTTTGGAACTCCTGAGTTGCCAGGCCACAGGCGATGGGGCTCGGCGCCTTGCCGAAGTGCGCGAGGAGTTGCGCCAGATGTCGCGGCTCGTGGACGAGTTGCTGTCCTTTTCTCGCAGCAGCGCCCAGGACTGCAATCGCCCCCTGAGCAGGGAGGCGCTCGGCCCGCTTGTTGCTGAGGCGGTTCGCATCGAGGGCTTGGATGGCTCAATGGTGGACATCGAGGGGCCCACTGAACAAGCGGTTCTCTGCAATCGGGAGTTGCTGTTGCGAGCGCTGGGCAATGTGTTGCGCAATGCGAGGCGTCATGCGCCCCAGAGCCGTCTTTGTGTTCGCATTTCAAGGCAATCGGAGACCGCCTGTCTGCAAATTGCTGATCAAGGCCCCGGAGTGCCAGCGGATGCTCTGGGACGACTCTTCGAGCCGTTTTATCGGGTCGACGGCAGTCGGCAGGCGGAGACGGGTGGCACTGGGCTGGGCCTGGCCATTGTCAAGAGTGCTGTCGAGGCCTTTGGGGGCTCGGTCAGGGCCCTCAGCAATGAGCCCAGTGGCCTGATCATTGAGTTGCAACTTCCTTGTGCTTGACCAAGGGCGTGGATGGGGCAGTTTCTCCGCCTCCCCCATGAAAACCCTCATGCCCCTCGTTGTTGCCGCAGCCCTCGGCTGTGGAGTCTCGCTCAGTGCCCAGGACGGCGCCGTGGATTTTGAAAAGCAGATCCTGCCAGTCCTCAAGGAGAGCTGCTTCAAGTGCCACGAAAAGGAGAAGGAGGAGAACGGACGGATCAAAAAGCCCAAGGGAGGCCTTCGCCTCGACAGCGCCGCGGCCATCATGAAGGGCGGCAAGGAGTATCCAGACGGCAATGTGGTCGCCGGTAAGCCCGATGATTCCTGGCTGCTCAAGACGATGTCACTGCCTGAGTCTGACGAGATGGCCATGCCTCCTGAGGGCAAGGGCGATCGCGTCAGCGCGGCCAATCAGGCCCTGATCAAGAAGTGGATCGAGGGCGGAGCCAAGTTCGGTAGCTGGAAAGGCGTCGAGTAAGGATGCGGAGCCCCAAGCCGGGTTCTTCCAACAAGGGCGCAGCGCTTGGGTGCTGCGCCCTTTTGTTTTCGGAGCGGTAGAGGCCTCAGGCCGTGCCCTCAATACCAGCAAGGTTTTGTTGCACTTGGCCCCTTTCTCGCTCCCTTGCCCATCTCGTTCATCCAAGTCCTACTCCATGCCAGTCGCCACCCCCGCTCAATACCGTGCCATGCTCGACGCCGCCCAGAAGGGTGGTTATGCCTATGCAGCGATCAATGTCACCTCCCTGCCAACCATCAACGGGGCGTTGAAGGCCTTTGCTGAGGCCAAGAGCGATGGCATCATTCAGGTCTCCACGGGCGGGGGAGAGTTTGCCAGCGGCACCGCCGTCAAGGACATGGCTCTTGGGGCTGAGGTGTTGGCTGAGGCAGTTCACACTCTGGCTGAACGCTATGATGTGCTGGTGGCCCTGCACACCGACCACTGCCACCCCAAGAATGTTGACAAATTCCTGCGGCCTCTGCTCAAGGCTACCGAGCGTCGCCGTCAGGCTGGTCGTGGCAATTTGTTCAACAGCCACATGTTCGACGGCTCAGAGCTTAGCCTTGCCGAGAACATCAAGGCCTCCAAGGAACTCCTTGAGCAGTGCGCAGCATTGGACATCATCCTCGAAGTTGAGGCCGGAGTCGTCGGCGGTGAAGAGGACGGGCACGACACGAGTGGTGTTGCCAACGACAAGCTGTACACCACGCCAGAGGACATGCTCGCCGTTTATGAGGCCCTCAGTGGCATTGGCCGATTCATGTTTGCGGCCACTTTTGGCAATGTGCATGGCAGCTACAAGCCCGGTGCGGTGAAGCTCAAGCCCACCATTCTGCGCGATGGCCAAGCGGCGGTGACGGCCAAGTACGGCGCTGCGGCGGAGATGGACCTGGTGTTCCACGGCGGCAGTGGCACCCCTTTGGAGGAGATTCGCGAGACGCTTGGTTACGGTGTCATCAAGATGAACATTGACACTGACACCCAGTATGCCTTCACCCGGCCTATTGCGGCTCACCTTTTCAAGAACTACGACGGGGTGCTCAAGATTGACGGAGAGGTTGGCGACAAGAAGGCCTATGACCCTCGCAGTTATCTCAAGAAGGGGGAGCAGGGCTTGTGCCAGCGTATGGTCGAGGCCTGCAACGATCTGCTCAGCAGCGGTCGCACCCTTTTCGGCAGCGTTTGATCCCTGGGCTCACCCGCTTGGCGTGCTGGGATTGACTGCTTGCAGCAGGGCTTGTTTTTGTGTTGGATGGTGAGGCAGCAGGCCCCAGCATCTCTTTTCGCCCCCATGCTAGCGCTCATTTTGTCCCGTCTCTGGCAAGGCGCCTTTGTCGTGGTCGGGGTGCTGTTGCTGACCTTCTGCCTGCTTCGCCTCGCCCCGGGCGGCCCTTTTGACGGGGAGCGGCAGGTCCCCGAGCACATTCGCCGGGCTCAGGTGGCTGCCTACGGTCTGGATCGTTCGCTGCCGGAACAGGCCTTGCGCTATGTCTGGCAGTTCCTGAGTTTCGATTTTCCTCCCTCGCTGAGGCTGCCCGGCCGCAGCGTCGGCGAAGTCATCGCTGCCTCCGCCCCCGTCTCTGCGTTGATTGGGGTCGCGGGCTTGGGAATCGCGTTGGCGATCGGTCTGCCACTGGGTGTGGCTGCCGCGCTCGCGGCTCAGCGCGCGCTGGACCGGTGGGTCATGGCCTTGAGTGCGCTGTTGTTGTGCACCCCTACTTTGGTTCTCGGCCCGCTTCTGGGTCAGTGGTTTGGGTTGAAACTGCGATGGCTGAATGCATTGGGCTGGGAGGATCCACTCGACTGGGTGTTGCCTGCGCTGACGCTGGGCCTGATCCACAGTGCGAGCATTGCGCGGCTCAGTCGCGCCGGTCTGCGCGAGGTGCTCTCGCAGGATTTCATTCGGACCGCCCGGGCCAAGGGCTTGGGCGAACGCGCGGTGGTATGGCGGCATGCAATGCGTCTCGCCATCTTGCCTACGCTCAATGTATTGGGTCCTTCGGCGGCGGCGCTGCTCACCGGCTCGATGGTGGTGGAGACAGTGTTCTCTGTGCCTGGCCTCGGGCAGCATTTCGTCGGCGCTGCAATCAACCGCAACTATGAGTTGGCCATGGCCACTGCCGGATTCTACGCAGTGTTGATTGTGCTTTTTAACTTGGGCGTTGATGGGCTTTGTGCGTGGCTCGACCCCCGCATCGGGAGGCGTCAGCCATGAATCAGCGGCAGGCATTGCGGCACCTGTTTTCCAGCTGCACCCACCGCCTGGGGTGCTTGGTGCTGCTGGCGGTGGTCCTGTCTTGCGTCGTCGGCCCGATGTTGCTGGCTGATGGGCCCAACGATCAGGATTTGGCGCTTCGCGCTTCGGGGCCCAGCGCCAGGCACTGGCTGGGCACCGATGCGTTGGGGCGCGACTTGCTGGCCAGGGTCTTGGTCGGCGGCCGCATCTCGCTGTTGGTTGGCCTGCTTGCCACTGCGGTGGCTTCGGTCATCGGTGTTGCCTATGGCATGGTTGCGGGGCTGGCTGGGCGGCGCGTGGACGCCATCATGATGCGCGTTGTGGATGTGCTTTACGCCTTTCCCTTCATGACCTTTGTCATTCTGCTGGTGGTGGTGTTTGGGCGTCGGTTTGAATTGATTTTCGTCGCCATCGGTGCGGTGGAATGGTTGACCATGGCGCGTGTGGTTCGGACTCAGGTGATGGTCTTGCGTGATCTTGATTTTGTAAATGCAGCCCGTTGTTTGGGGGCGGGGCGGTGGCGCATCTTGGTCCGGCATCTCCTGCCCAATATTGCCGGCACTGCGGTGGTTTACGCCAGTCTAACCGTGCCTGGCGTGATGATGCTTGAGGCTACGCTGAGTTTCTTGGGACTGGGCATCCAGCCCCCTGACGCCAGTTGGGGAGTGCTCATCAGCGAAGGGGCCGATCAAATGGCAGTAAATCCTTGGCAACTGGCCTCTGCTGGCGCGGCCTTCATCCTCACGCTGTGGAGCCTGGGCCAGGTTGGCGATGCCCTTCGAGAGTATTTCGATCCCCGTCAGGCGCGCTGAGCGATTGGTTCACCAGCAGGCAAAACTTCAACGACATCGGCAAGAACACTGCCGTCGGAACTGCGCAGTTCATTGCACCGCCCAAACAATCGCTGGCCCACTTGGGCACCGAGCAGTTGCGCCAGACGGGAGTCCACGGCGATGTCGAACCAGGCTCGGGGATGGCTGCTGTGTGGGATCTGAAAATTTTCGAGGATCGCACCAAAGGGGATGTGGCCCTCGAGGACTTGAGACACCGCAGTTGAGGGCAGGCTTTCGAGGTGAATGCCGATGGCGCCAAACTCAACAGGTTCGGCATCCGTGCTGCGGCGCAGGACGGATGCTCGCACCAGATAATTGCCGATCCTCGCCTTGGCGGCGACTTCCAGGTCAATGCGGCAGCCATGATGGGAGCGCAGGCGGGGGGTCATGTCCTCGTCGTGCACCAAGAGGTGGCG
>JAURHS010000161.1 GCA_030833205.1 Prosthecobacter sp. | reverse complement strand
TCCTTGACGCGGGTGCCGTGGAAGCTTCCGTAGGGGAAGCCATTGATGGTGAAAATGTAGCAGTTGTTTTGCTCCAACCAGCGCTGAAAGGCCAGCAGGCAGGCAGGTTGCGAGAGTTCAGCGGCCGCTCGCGCGCTGAGGCGCAGACCAATGCCGTAGGGTTGCTGCGGAGCCACCTCGGCCTTGACACGCAGGGTGTGATCCTTGAGGGCCTGCAAGGTTTCCTCCCAGCTTTCACCGCGGTGAATGTTGGTGCAGTAGCCCAGATGGATGCCGTGGCAAAGATGCATGGAAGGCGGTGGCGAGCGGCTGGGTTGAGTGGTGGATCGAGGGCGGGCTTCAGGCCCCGCCTTCAGGAGTCAAGACCACCTTGAGCAGGCCTTCTTTGTTGTCATAGAGGCGCTGAAACCATCCTGCGCCCTGCTCCAGATCGGCCACAGCACTGAGCAGTGGCAGCACGGCGATGCTGCCGTCGCTGATGCGCGCAATGGCCTCGGGGTACTCGCCGGCGCAGGAGCAGGAGCCGCGCAGAGTGATTTGCCGCGTCACAACTTCCTGCAACGGGAATTGGGTGTGGGGCTGGAGATTGCCCACGAGGATGACCTGTCCGCCCTTGCGCACGCAGCCAATGGCCAATTGCAGCGGCGCATTGGCGCCAACCACTTCAAAGCTGGCGTCAGCGCCATCGCCGCCGCAGAGTTCGCGCAGTCGGGCGGCGAGGTTTTCTTCATGGGCCAGGAACGCGTCGCTGGCACCAAGTTGCCGCGCCAGTTCGAGGCGCTTGGCGTCGAGGTCTACGGCGATCACGCGCTTCCAGCCCCGGGCCTTGAGGGCCTGCACCACCAGCAGGCCGATGAGCCCGGCACCGACCACCACGGCGCTGTCTCCGGGCTTGGCGGGTGCCTGAGGCGCGAAGGCAGAGCCGACCTCCACGCCCTCGGCGAGGTTGGCGGCGTGAAGCGCGATGGCAACGGGTTCGGCAAAGGCCGCCTGCTCGTAGGGCAGCGCGTCGGGAATGCGGTACAGGATGCGGGTGGGTAGGGCGATTTTTTCTGCAAAGCAACCGTGGCGGCGGTAGCTGCCCGGCGACACGCCAAGAACCATGCGGTCTGGGCAGAGATTGACATATCCACTGCGGCAGGCTTCGCAGCGGCCGCAGTACTGCGTGCTGTCGAAGGTGACGCGCTCGCCGAGTTTCCAGTCGGTGACAGACTCGCCCAGGGCGACAATTTCGCCGGCGGCCTCGTGGCCCATCACAATCGGGGGTTGGCGACGACCGCTGCGTCCGTCCATGCCGTGAATGTCGCTGCCGCAGATGCCGCAGGCGCGGATGGCAATGAGGACTTCATCGGCCTGCGGTTGAGGATCGGGGAACTGAGGGTCAAAACGAAAGGTGCTGGCGTCGGTGAGAACAAGGGCTTTCATGGAAGGGCGAGGGTTGAGTGGATGATCGATCAGAAGGGGCGTGCCTGCTGCGAGAGTTCGATGATGCGCAGGCAGAGGGTTTCGAAGTCAATGCCAACGGCGGCAGCGGCCTTGGGCAGCAGGCTGCTGGAGGTCATGCCGGGAATGGTGTTGATCTCCAGCACAAAGGGCGCGTCATCGCCTTGGCGCAGCATCACATCAACACGGCCGTAAACCAGATTCTGGCCACAGCTCTGGAAGGCCTGCAGAGCGGCTTGCTGCACCCGCGCGGTGACTTCAGGGCCGAGGTCCGCCGGGCAGTGGTAGCGGGTTTTGCCCTTGCCCGCCAACCAAGGGTATTTGTTGTGAATGTCGTAGAAACCGTCGACGGGTTCGATGTGGATGATGGGCAGGACTTGATCGCCCAAAATGCCAACGGTCAATTCGCGGCCTTGGATGAATTGCTCCACCAGCGTGTGGGTTCCGTATTGTCGTGCCTGTTCCACGGCCTTGGCCCAATCCTGGGGGCTGTGGCAGATGCTCACGCCCACGCTGCTGCCTTCGCGCGGGGGTTTGCTCACGCAGGGCAACCCAAGGGCGGGAGCTTGCTCGTTGCTGAGATCGTGCATCTCGGATTGCGGTGTTGGCACACCGGCGGCCACAAAGCGTTGCTTGGTCAAGGCCTTGTCAAACGCAATGCGACTGCCCTCGACTCCCGCGCCTGTGTAAGGCACCCCGCGCTGCTCCAGGATGGCCTGCAGTTGGCCATCCTCGCCGAAGGTGCCGTGGATGAGGTTGAAAGCCATCCAGGTTTCTGCAGGCAGCACAAAGTCAGGGCCGCGCACATCAATTTCCTGCACTTGGGCACCGAGTTGCCGCAGGGCCTGCGCCACGCTCTCGGCGGTTTTGAGGGAAACCTCGCGTTCGTTGCCTGGCCCGCCCATGAGGACGCTGATGAGTTTGCCGTTGAGATCTGTCATAAAGAGGGATCAGGGGATGCCGCTGAAAGGCTGAATGGCCGATGTTGGCTCAGCGGTAGCCGGTGAGAATGGCGCAGGCCGTTGGCTTGGGGTTGCCACCGTCGTCATGGCGCATGGCCACCACATAAAAGCCTGTGCGCTTGGGCTTGAAGAACAGCAGAAAGCCCCAGCCATCAAGCACGGGTTGAATTTCGCCCACCGGTTCGCCGTCGAAGTCGAGCACCACGCCGGTGATGCGCTGCTTCTCTCCTCGGGGTGCGGCCACCGCGATGCAGTACTCGTGACCTTTGAAGAGTTGGGTCTTGACCGCCTTGCCGGCCTGGGGGTCGAGGTCCCCGACCCAGGCCTCAGCGCGGAACTGAAACCCTGCACGCTGCTCCTGATCGCGGGCCAAGCGCCTTGCGGACTGTTCGGCTGCCAACCACTGCGCCGGATCCGCGGCCAGAGCCTTGGCGATGAGAGCACAGGCCATGAGCAGCGACAGGGCGGCATGCAGGAGGCGCGGCGTTGGCATGAGAGGGATGAGCAACTTTCCTGAAACGGGGGCAAGGTCAACATACGATTTGCCAAGCGCCAATCTCCCGCCTTCTTGAGTCTGTTTCAGAAGCGAACCCCCAAGCTCCATGCCCTCCCTGGTTTTTACTTCCGCCGACGGTCAGACTGTGAAGCACGACCTCGAGGCCGGCTTCACCACCATCGGTCGCCATCCCGACAGCATCCTAGTTCTGGACAACCCCTCAGTTTCCAGCCACCACGCCATCGTGGAGTTTGGAGCCCGCGGCTGCGTTCTTCAGGACCAGCAGTCCAGCAATGGAACGCGCGTCAATGGCAACAAGGTCGAGGAGATTGTGCTTCGTCACGGTGACAAAATCGCTTTTGGCGATGTGGAGGGCAGTTTCGAGGACAAGTCGGCTGCACCCGCTGCAGCAGCCCCTGCAGCCGCAGCTCCTTCTGCCCCTGCAGCGGCACCCGCGGTTGTTGCCGCGCCCCGGCAACCGCCCCAGGCATCGCGCCGCCCCGCGCCTCCCCGGGCAGTTCGTCGTGCTGCGGGGTATCCCGACGAAAGCGGCAACGGCTGCGTCACGGCGTTGGTGGTGTTGGTTCTCTTCGTCGGCGCCTTTGCGACGGGTCTGTATCTGCGCCACTCCAAGGAGACGGGCGGCAATCTTTTCGCCGATCTGATGGCCAAATTGCGGGGACAGCTGCCGCAGATTGAGATCAAAAAGTAAGGCGAGGCGCCCTCTGCTGGTGTGGGCAGCAAATCCACTGCTTCCGCGCCTTGACGCTGGGGTGTGCCACCCTATGATGCGCCCGCCGATGGGGCTCAGTGCCCCGGCAGAGCGCTTCCTTCATTCCACCCCCTCCCGACTTCCATGGCCATCCTCGTTGAGACCGACACACGCATTCTGGTTCAGGGCATCACCGGCGACTTTGGTTCGCGCCACGCCAAGGCCTCCTTGGACTACGGCACCCAGTTGGTGGCCGGCGTCACCCCCGGCAAGGGCGGCCAGCACTTTGAGCACGGCAGCCACAAGGTGCCGGTCTATGACACCGTTGCCGACGCGGCGCGCCAAAGCGGAGCCACGGTAAGCGTGATTTTTGTGCCGCCGCCCTTCGCCGCAGACGCCATCCTCGAGTCCGTGGACGCGGGCATGGATCTGGTGGTGGCCATCACCGAGGGCATCCCGGTCAATGACATGATCAAGGTCAAGGCGGCCATGAAGGGCAGCAAAACCCGCCTGATCGGCCCCAACTGCCCAGGGCTGGTCACTCCCGGTCGCGGCGAAAAATCCCAGGGCGGTTGCCGCATCGGCATTGCCCCAGGCTACATTCACCGCCGCGGCAATGTCGGCGTCGTGAGCCGCAGCGGCACCCTTACCTACGAGGCGGTCTGGCAGCTGACCACCCGCGGCTATGGTCAGAGCACTTGCGTGGGCATTGGCGGTGACCCGGTCAACGGCACCAGCCATCTCGATGTGCTCAAGCTCTTTGCCGAGGACCCGGAAACCGAGGCCATCATCATGATCGGCGAGATTGGCGGCAGCGCCGAGGTCGAGGCCGCGCGCTGGGCCAAGGACCACTGCAAGAAGCCGATTGCCGCCTTCATCGCCGGGGCCACCGCCCCTCCGGGACGACGCATGGGCCATGCTGGCGCCATCATCGGGGGTGCAGAGGACACCGCAGAAGCCAAGAAGCGCATCCTTGCGGATTGCGGCATCGCCGTGGCGGACAGCCCTGCCGACATGGCCAGCTCCCTGCTCAAGATTTGGGGCAAGTGAAAACGGTCAGCACAATTCCATAAGAATCAATGCGCTGAATCAATTTCTCGACGCGGCCTGGTGTCAGGTTTGTCCTGAAATCAACCGCCAGGGGTGAAAAATCGCTTCGTCGGTTGACTTCCAGCCCCTGAGGGTTATTCTTCCTACCCCCCTTTTCTCAACCTTTTCCCAGCCCCGACCCCCATGGCCAGAGTTTGTCAAGTCACTGGAGTTACCGTCACCCGCGGTCACCACATTCATCGCAGCGGTAAAGCCAAGAAGGAAGGCGGTATCGGCCGTCACATCACCAAGCGCGTCAAGCGCGTGATCTTCCCCAACCTGCGCACCAAGCGCATCTGGGTCTCTGAGCTGGGCAAGTATGTCACCGTCAAGCTCACCGCCCGTGCCCTGAAGACCGTCAACAAGAACGGCGCCTTCAAGGTTCTCAAGGAAGCTGGCGTGCTGTAAGCCGCGCATTGCTCTCCATCTCTCAAAAGGCGCACCTCGGTGCGCCTTTTTTGTGCCCATGAAGGCAGAGGCATGGTCCTGCCTTGCAGCCTTGCGCATTGACAGAGCCAAATTTGTTCTGCATGCCGCGGATTCTGGGCTAAACTGCGCACCTGCATCTGCCAGCGCTGGCATTGCCGATAAAAGCCACGATTCACCCTGCGTTTAAGCTTAGCATCATGAACCTGACTCGAACCGCCTACGGCACCTGGAGTGGTGGCCGCTTCATGCACTACGGAGAACAGCTCACCGAGGAGCATTACATGCAGTTGATGCGCGACTCCTTTCATGCCGGGGTGCGCACCTTTGTGACGGCTGATGTCTATGGCGCTGGTCGTGCCGACGCGCTCTTGGGCGAGGCTCTGGCCGGCATTCCACGCGAGGAATACTGTCTCGTGGGCATTGTTGGCCACGACTTCTACGAGGGCCTGCGTCAGGGCTCACGCGGCTACCCGCGCTTCACCGATCCTGCGCTGCGCGGTCCGGATCAGTATGCCGATTACCTGAAGATGGCCACGGAGAAGAGCCTCGAGCGCTGCCGCAGCAGCAAGTTCGACCTGCTCATGCTGCACAACCCCGACAGCATCGCCTACACCAGCGAGGTGGTGTGGGATGCCCTCGAAGGCCTCAAGACTCAGGGCCTGACCGACAGGCTGGGCATTGCCCCAGGCCCGGCCAATGGCTTCACCTTGGACATGATTGATTGCTTCGAGCGCTTCGGTTCGCGCATGGACTGGGCGATGATCATCCTCAATCCCTTCGAGCCCTGGCCCGGCCAGCATGTGCTGGGCGCTGCCGAGAAAAACGGCGTCGACATTTTGGCCCGTGTGGTGGATTACGGCGGCATCTTCCATGACGATGTGAAGCCAGGTCACGCCTTCCGCGATGGCGACCATCGCACGCACCGTCCAGCGGGCTGGATTGAGCATGGCGTCGAGCGTCTGGAGAAGGTTCGCCCCGTGGCTCAGCGCCATGGCTTGAGCATGCTGCAGTTGGCCTGTCTATGGACCTTGGGCAACCGGGCTGTGAAAAGCGTCGTTCCCACCCTGATTCAGGAGCATGGCGAGGGCATGCCCAGCATCGAGAGCAAGCTCAAGGACCTTGCGGCGCTGCCGCCGCAGTGCCTCAGCAGCGAGGAGATCGAGTTCATTCGCGCCGTTGGTGACAACACTGGCTGCATGGCCCTCAAAGGTGCCAGCGCCCGCCACGCCGGTCAGGCTCCGCGCGCCGATGAATGGCCGCTGCGCGATGAGTTGCTCGAGCACGCCAAGCGCTGGCAGTTGACGCTGGAGTGGTGATGTCTTGCTGGCGCTCTGCCTTGCTGACTGCGGCAGCAGGGCGGCGGCCATCGAGCTTCGCAGGACCAGCTTGAGCGCCACCCAGGCTGGTCTCCAAGGCCGCCTCGGCACGACCACCAGCCTTGCCATAAGCAGCGCGAGGGCCTCGCGGAACCTCGCGCGTGGTGAACGGGCGCTTCAGGCATTGAAGACAAACTCAGCGCTGTTGATCAGCGGTGGGTGACAGTCTGCACCAGACCGCGATGTTTGCCGCAGGCCACGGGGGCAATGGCTCAGAGCCTGAGCCTGCGACTCAGTGATTGAAGACAAACTCAGCACTGTTGATCAGCGGCGGGT
>JAURHS010000102.1 GCA_030833205.1 Prosthecobacter sp. | reverse complement strand
ATCGCAGCAGGCAGCAGGCAGCAGGCAGCAGGCAGCAGGCAGCAGGCAGCAGGCAGCAGAAAAAACGCGCGGTGGACCTGGGTCCAACCGCGCGTGGATGGGGCTGAGGCTTCGCTGCTGCTTTGCTAGTGGCGCGGCAGGGGGTTCGGGCCTTGCGACTAGGGCAGGGGGCGAACCCAGACATTGCGCAGGCGCACTGGGGGTTCGTTCTTGTGGTCCTGGAAGCGCAAGGCTGCCTTCTCAGGGAAGTTGCCGCTGTAGTCGGTGGCGGCCTTGTGCTTGGTCGGGCCCATGATGACTGTGTGGTTTTGCACGCAGACGCCATTGACGAAGGTGGTGATGCGCGCGGGTTCGATCACCTTGCCCTTGTCGAGCTTGGGGGCCAGGAAGACGATGTCGTAGGTCTGCCATTGTCCGGCCTTGCGGGCGGCATTGGCCAGCGGAGGGGTCTGTCCGTAGATGGCCCCGACCATGCCGTCGGCGTAGGTGGGGTTGTTGTCACAGTCCAGAATCTGGGATTCATAACGGTCCATGAAGAAGATGCCGCCGTTGCCCTTTTTCTGGGAGCTGCCTGCTGTGTTGGGGGCGCTCATCCATTCCAGGTGCAGTTGGCAACTGGCGAACTCCTGCTTGGTCCAGCAGTCGCCGCCGTCAATGAGCAGTTCGCCGTTTTCAATCTTCCAAGGGCAGGGGCCGTCTTCGTTGGTGGGTTTGCCCTTGGCGTCTTTTTTCTTGCCGCGCAGCGCGTCCGTGTTTGTGCCGTCGAAAATGATGAAGGCATCAGAGGGTGCCTGCCCGAAGGTTTGTCCAGGCACGACTGCCGCCGGACGAGGGCGGTCGATGTCGTGCACCTTCCACTTGCTGCCTGGGATCAGCGGGGTGTCGCTGTAGCCAATGGGGGCGGGTTTGTTGTCAGCTGCTGGGAGGAGGGCGGCGAGGCCCAGGAGGGTGATGGCGGTGAGGCGCTTCATGGAGAGAAGGCCTTTAACGAGGCGCACTTGGTGCCTTTTGCAACCTTTGGGTTGGTCCGCCGCCTGAGGGAAGGTCCATCGTGCGCTGGCTGCAAAAGCCGACGAGGCGCCATCCCTCTGGCCACTGACTGAGGGTCACGCAGCCCTCCCTCTGCAGGTCCCAAAGGGGCACCCCCAATTCCCGGGCGCTGCGACGCAATCTTGCTGAGGGGTCATTTTGTTGTTCCTGGGGGTCAGCGGCAAGCACAATGGCGCGGGGGTTGGCGCGGTGAAGCAGGTCGGGTAGGCCGCCGGGGTCTTCGGGGTGGTGGCCACAGACCATGAGGTCACAGCGCAGGTCGCGGTGGCGCTCCAGCAAGAGGCACTCGGTGGCAAAGCCGGCATCACCCAGCCAAAGCACGCGAAGCTCGCCGATTTGAATTCGAAAGACCATGGTGCGGTCATCCGCCAGTGCGGCGCGATCGCTTCGGTAGGGGTGCAGGATCTCGACAGCGCAGTCTTCTGCGATGGAGAGCCGCTGCTCAGCGTGGTGTCGGTGCCAACGGCTGCTGTCCGGAGCGATGAGTTGAGCCAATTGCCTCAGGGCGGTTCGCGGAGAGTCCTTTGCGTGAGGCTCCGCGCAGCTGCTGTGGATGAGGGGTCTGCCCCACTGCGATGCCTGCACAGCGGCGCCAACATGACGGGCATCGGCATGAGTCAGCAGCAGTCCGTCGAGTTGATTGACGCCCTCAAGATTGAGCATTGGGGCCACCTCGCGGTTCCAGTCCGTGCTGCTGCCGCAGTCCAGTAGCCAGCGGCAATTGCGGTGCTTCATCAGGCAGGCGCTGCCGCCTCGGGGCAGGGCCAGCCACTGCAGTTGGCTGATTGGGCGCTGGGATGGCGGGCGAAGGTCGAGGGTCAGGTTGCCGCCAGGAACCCGTGCAAAGGCATCTGCGCTTTGCAGCATGGCTTGCGCCACACGCGCATTGAGCCCGTTGCAGCAGGTCAGCGCTTCCGGACCTAGGGCAGCGGACATCACGCAAAGCAGGGTCAGGCCCATGCCGAGGCTGGAGAGTGGCACCAGCAGCATGTTGGCGGCCAGACCCACGGGGGTGATGCTGCGGAAGTGCCCCCAAAGCAACGGCAAACTGCCGAGCCAGGCGGCCACCGAGGTGGAGGCAAGTTGGCAGCAATGTCGGGTGAGGGCAATTCGTGCCCGTTGGGCCATGCTGATGAGTTGCCTTGGCACGAGGTTGTCTGGTTGTGTCCAAGGCTCGCAGGGTTTCATCAGGGCCGGCGCGATGACGGCGATGGCCCACAGCACGGCGAACGAGAGCTGAAAGCCGGGGGAAAACAGGGTCTGGGGGCTGCACAGCAGCAACAGGGTGGCGGCAAAGCCCAGGCTATTTTGCAGATCACTTCGGCGCATCGCCAGCGGCGCGAGCAAGACCAGCGCAATCATGATGGCGGCGCGTGCTGCGGACGGGCGCCAACCCGTCATCCAGGCATAGCCAAGCACCAAGACCAACAGGATTTGCCAGCGCCAACGGCCCAATCCAAGCAGGTGAATGAGGGCGGCACCAAAGATTGCCAGCAGGGCCACATGCAGGCCGCTGACGGCAAAAACATGCAGAGTGCCGCTGTTGCGAAAAGCCCACAGTGCCTGTGGCCCGGCTTGCGCGCTGTCACCCAGGGCCATGGCCAAAATCACCGACCTCGCCTGGATCTGATCCTCAAGCCCAAGGCCGAGGATCCTGCGCAAACCATCGCGTCCCTGCTGTGCCAGGGTCTCCAACGAAAATTGCAGCTTGGCCAACTGCCCTGCGGGTGAAATCTGCTGTAGCGAAGTTGCCTGTAAACTGGCAACCCAGCCCTGACGAAGGGCATGTTGCGGCGCATCAAATGAGGCGGGGTTCAATGGAGGCGGCGGCAGGGAAAGGTCGCCGCGCAACAGATAAAGACCAGGTTGCCTCAGCGGCTCTGAACCAGGCAGCACCACTTCCAACTGAACCCCCTGAGCCTGTGGTCCACTGCGGCGCGTCGGCCAATGGAGGCGTTGCACCGTGGCCAAGGCCCGATTGGGGTCGAGTTGGCCGCCGCGCTGCCAGACCTGCAGATGGGCAACGGCATTCACCGTGCATGGACCGTCCCTCATCAGGCAGGAGCGCAGGGGGTGCAGGCGGGTGAGTTGCAACTCACGCAGCAGTTGACCAGTGGCCAGCGCGCAGACCAAAGGCAGCCAGGCCAGCCATCGGCGGGGCCACCTGCACACCGAAGTGACGGCGACAAGCCAAAGCCATGGCAATCCGAGGGTGGCGAGCTCTGGCCAGCGATCCGCAGCGCTCAAGCATGCGATCAACAACAATCCCAAGGCCAGAAAAGGCCGATGCGACCAGGGCAACGCATGGCGGCATCGCAGTAGCAGTGGGGTGTCCTGGCTCATGGTGAGCCAGAACAGAGGCGACGCGCTGCCACCTCCCAATCAAAACCTGTGGGCAAAGCGTCCGTTTTCGTTGCAGCCCTGCAACGAGCCTGGGGCCTCAACTGCTGAGCACTGAGTTTTGGCAGAGCTGGGCGTACAGGCCGCCCTGATGCAGCAGGCTGTCATGCGTGCCGCGCTCCACGATGCGGCCCTGCTCCAGCACGACGATGCAATCCGCGTTCTTCACCGTGCTGAGGCGGTGTGCGATGACGATGCAACTGCGGCCCTGGCGCAGATGATCCAGCGCCGATTGGATGGCGCGCTCGGTCTGCGTGTCCACGCTGGCGGTGGCCTCGTCGAGCAGCAGGATTGGGGGGTTGCGCAACAGCACGCGGGCAATGGAAATGCGCTGTTTTTCCCCCACGCTGAGTTTCACGCCACGCTCGCCCACGGCGGTGTCCAGGCCTTGGGGAAGGCGGCGCACAAACTCCTCGGCCTGTGCCTGACGCAAGGCCTGCCAGAGTTCCTCCTCGCTGGCCTCCGCGCGGCCAAGGCGCAGGTTGTCGCGCACCGTGCCATTAAAGAGGAAGGCCTCCTGGGTCACATAGCCGATTTGCTGGCGCAGAGAGAGGCGGCAGAGTTCGTCAACGGGTTGGTCGTCGACAAGGATGCGCCCGTGGTCGTGGTCATAAAAGCGCGTGAGGAGGTTGATGAGCGTGGATTTGCCGGCGCCTGTGGGGCCCACCAAGGCGAGTGTTTGTCCGGGCTTGACCTCGAAGCTGATCTCCTGCACGGCCGGCATCTTGCCACTGTAGCTAAAGCCCACGCCCTCGTACTTGATGTGGCCATGCACCTTGCCCAGCAGACGCTGGCCACTGCCATCCGGGCTTTCCGGGGCGGCGTCAAGAATGGCAAACACGCGTTCGCCGGCGGCGCGGCCACTCTGCACAATCTGGTTGAGTTGGTGCAGGCTCTCGATGGGATCGTAGAAAAACTTCAGCAGCAGTAAAAATGCGGCCAGATCGCCCTTTTCAATGCGGCCCTCTCGCAGGGCCAGTGCGCCCTGCCACAGCACGATGACCATGCCCAGACTGCCCAGCCAGTGCATGCCGGGGCGGTACATCGCCCAGATGCGCATGACATGCAGTGTGGCCTTGCGCAGAACCTCGCTGGCCTGATTGAAACGGCGATGCTCCTGCTCCTCGATGGCAAAGGCCTTGATCTGGCGCATGCCGCTGATGTGATCGTGCAGCAGGCTGTTGAGGGCACTGCTGGCGCGGCGCACCGCGCGGTGCCGATCGCGGGAGGAGCGCGTGTAGAGCCAGGCCCCGGTGGCCAGTGCGGGAATGGGCAACAGAGCCCAGGCGGCGAGCTGCGCATCGGCGCGCAGCATGAAAAAGCCAACGACTGCCACCTGGATCACCGCCATGAGGCCCTGCTCAATGCCGTCAATGAGCACCCGCTCCACGCTGGGGATGTCCTCGGTGACCGTGGTCATGATGTCGCCGGTGGGGCGGTTGTCGAACCAACGCAGGGGCAGGGCTTGCAGGCGCTGGTAAAGGTCGCTGCGCAGATCAAAGATCACGCGCTGCTCAAAGCTGTTGTTGAGGGTGATGCGCAGTGAGGTGAAGAGGTGTTGGGCGAGGTAGGCGGCCAGCGCCATGCCCAACAGGGGATTGAGGCGATCCCAATCGCCCTTGGGCACGACCTCATCGAGGACCTCGCGGGTGATGGCGGGGAAGACCACCACCATGAGGGTGGCGGCCATGGCGCAAAACAACTGCGCGCTGGCCATGCCGGGATAGCGGCGCAGGTAGGCGAGAACTCGGAGAACGGTTTTCAAGGCGATTGGGGGGGCTTGGCCAGGGGCGCAGGGGCAGGCGCTGCCGGAGCGCCGATGTGACGGCGCAGATCGCCGCTGTAACCTGCCAACTCCAGAAAGGCCCGTCCCACGAGCTGACCCTGAGAATCGAGGACATCGCAGGCTCCCTCCCAGTACGCAAGCCCGGAGATGCGGCTGCGCTGCTCTTGATCCAGGGCCAGGGGGCGCAGCCTCCAGAGCTCTCCCTGCGCGCGCAACTCCACCTCAAGGGGATAGCGCGCCCCGCTGTGCGGGCTTTGCCACTGCTGCAGCACCCGCCACTCAAAGCCGCTGGCAGGCAGGGCTTGTTTCTGGCCCTTGGCGTCAATGAGGTTGAATTGGGAGGCCGGGTCCGTGCTGCCGTCCTCGCGGCGCATGCGGTAAACCATGATGTCGCGGCCGTCCTTGAGCTGCAACGAGGCCCAGTCCCAGCCTTGCTGCCCCGCCTCGAGTTGGGAACTGCTGAACTCATGATCCATCCAAGCCTCACCGTGCACCCTTGTCGTGCCGCCGTTGCGGGTCAGTTGTCCTTGAACGGCAAGCCGGGGCAGGGTAAGGTAGTGACTTGCCGCCGATGCGGACTGCCCCTTGCGTGAAACGCCGTTTTCACCAAACACCACCAGCGGTTTGGCGGCCTTGAGTTCCAGCTCAAGCAGGGCATCGCCAAGCACACTGAAGCGCAGCGTCATGCCGCCTTGGTTGGGGTCGCCGCGCAGGGTCCAGTTGCCCAGGCGCAGCCTGAGTTGATCACTTGCTGCTTGGGCATCCCAGCCCTCGCGGCGCAGGCGCTCCTCGTGAATGAACTCGCTGCTTGGGCCATGCAACAGGGCGCTATGCCCCAGAAACAAATGCGCGGCGCTGCCATCGCCTTGCCGCGAGGCCTGACGAAACAAGGTGAATTGAAAACCATGGCGCTCGCCGCGCTGGTCGAAAAGATGGCCGGTGATGTACCACCATTCGGTGCGAAACTCGGGATGGCTGCCGTGATCACGCGGGAAGGCAAAGACCTTGCCAGGTTGAGGAATGGCAAAGCCATCGGCAGTGGTTGCCGTCTGCCCGGCAGCGAGTTGCGGTAGCAGCAAGGCCAGGCCCATGGCGCAGCGCAGCATGGGCTGGCGTGCGGCCACAATCAGGGCCAGCAGGCTGGCGCAGGCCAACACGCCAATGGCCAAGGCAGCAAGCGTGGCCCATGGCATGGCCAGATTGAGGCTCCATCCAAAGCAGACGCGATTGACGCGCTCCAGCAGCAGCCAAGACAACCACAGTGCCCCCAACAAGCCGGCGACCACTCCACACAGCGCCAGCCCACCGGCTTCCCACAAGGCGCAGCGCACCAACTCTCCCCGGCGCATGCCCATTTGAATCAGCGTCAAGCCCTGCTGACGGCGTTCCATCAGCAGGCTGGTCAACGAGAGGGCCAACCCCGCCAAGGCCACCACCAGGCCAATGATTTCCAAGGCATGAGTGATGGCAAAGGTTTGATGGAAGATGCGCATCGCCTCGCGGCGCAGGTGGGCGTTGGCGAAGACCGAGAGGCCGGGGTATTGCTCCTGGAGTTGCAGCGCCACCTGCGCTGCATCCTGCCCGGGCTGCAGGAACAGACCGGCTCTCCAGGGCAGATCCTCGGGGAACCATTGCCGATACAGGCCCTCATTGACCCAAAGGCTGCCCAGCTCCTGCCCGTAATCGGCAAGCACGCCCATCACCTGCACCTGCCTGCCACCGGGCAGGGTGAGCAAGTCGCCCTTCTTCACGCCGAGGCGATGGCTGAGGGTCTCATTGGCCAAGGCGGGTTGATGGTTCCTGGCCGCTGCGGCCAACCACCATTGACCCTGATCCGGGGCGCTGACCCAGCTCATGGTGCCATCGCGCCACTGCGCCTCCGCGTCCATGCCCATGAGGCGGATGGCCTGCCCCATCAATTGACTCTGGCGCAAGTACAGGGAACTCCAATGCCGCAGTCCTGGCAGAGCCCGCAACTTTGCCACCAACTCTGCGGCCAGACGGTCGCTGGAGTCCACCCCGCCGGAGGCACCGGCGCTGGCGACAAACACATCGGCGCGCAGACTGCGCTCAATCCATTGCCGCACGGTCTGCTCGAAGCTGCCCACCATGATGGCCATCGCACCAGTCATCGCAATCGCACTGGTCAAGGCCGCAAGCGCAAAGCGGTGGCGCAGGCTGGGGCGGCGCAGATGGCTGGCCGCCAGCCGCGGCAGAAAACCAAGGGCGGCAAAGCAGCCGGCGCAACGCGGCAGCAACCATGAGGCCGCAAGACCCAGGCCCAGCAACCAGAGCACGGCAGCAAGGTAAGCGCCCAATGGCAACTGCCCGCCCGTGGCCGTGCGCAGCACGCCAAGTGGCGCAACGGCGCAGGCCATCAGCATGAGCAGCACTCCAAGTTTGGGGCGCTGCCAAAAATGCCCACCTTGATGCACGCTGGATGGGGTTTGCATCAGGCCCACGGCCAAACTTTGCGCGGCCTGCCTGGCTGGCCACCACGCCGCCACCAGAGTCGTCAGCAGGCAAAGGCCAAGATGTTGCAGCGCGGCCGCCAGCGACCACTGCAGGGGCTCCCTGGCCATGCCGCCATACAGCGCGCTGATGGTGGCGGCGATGGAATCCAGTGCCGCCTGCGCCCCAAACCAACCCAGCGCCAGGCCAAGGCTGCCGCCAATCAGGCCAAGCACGCTGGCCTCAGCCAAGAAGCTCAACTGCACATCCGCGCTTGAGAAACCCAGCGACTTGAGGATGCCGATCTCGTTGCGACGCCGCAGCAGGAGGCCGTCGAGGGCTTGGAAAATCAGGTAACCGCCCACCCAAAGCGCCAGCATGGAAAGGATGGTGAGATTGAGGCGGAAAGCCGCAGTCATCGAAGCTGCCGCGAATTTCTGCTGCGCCGGATCGCGCACCTCCCAGCGTTGCTGGGCGATGCCGCGCAGGGCGGCGGCGGCCCGTGCAGTGGCGTCGGGAAGGGCGCGCCCCTTGCTGACGAGGACTTCGACCCGGTCAAGGTCAGCGGGCCGATTCAGCCAGCGCTGGGCCTGCGGCAGATCCATCAGCAGCATCTCCGCAGGCATCGAGGCCTGACCGGGGATTTTTGGAGCCACCCAAGCCACCACCAGCTCGGCAATGCTGCCACGGCGGACCAGACGGATGCGGTCCCCCAGCTTCCAGGCCGACTCCGGCGAGACCATCACCTGCGGCAACTCGGGCTGCAGGCTTGCGGGTTTCAGGTCAATGCCCTCCAGCCAGCGCCCATTGCCCATGGCCGCCAGCGCCAGCCAATCCGTGCCAATGAGGCGCAGCAATGGCGCCATGCCGCGCCCAGGATTCTGCCCCGCCTCAGTCGCCAGGGTCAGACGCTCCTCCATGACCGGCAGCAGCTCCACGGGCATGGGGTCCAGCGCCTCGCGCATCGTCGCAAGCCACTCCGTCTTCAGGCTGCCCTCGGTGGGTGAGAGGGTGAAGTCCGCGCCTGGAGTGACAGCGCGATTGAAGGCATTCATGCCGCCAACAGCGGCTTGATTGGCGAGATTGACCGCCAGCGGCACGGCACTGCCCAAGGCCAGAATGGCGACCAGGGCCAACTGCTGACGCCAAGCGCTGCGCCAGTGGCGCAGGCCGCAGTGGGTCAGCAACCATGTCCAGCGCTGCTTCATGCGGCAAGCCAGGGCTGCATGGAAAGGCATTGATCACAACGCGCAGCGGCCTGCTCGCTGTGGGTCACCATCAACAAGGCACAGCCCTGCTCGCGCACCAAGTCAACCAGAAGCTGCAACACCGCCTCGCCGGTGCGGGCGTCCAAATTGCCCGTGGGTTCATCGGCGAGGATCAAGGCGGGTTGATGCACCACGGCGCGGGCAATGGCCACCCGTTGCATCTCGCCGCCGGAGAGCTGCGAGGGCAGGGCATGGGCGCGATGCCCCAGGCCGATGCGCTCGATGATTTCAGCCAGGCGTTGCCGTCGCCGCGATTTCTCCCAGCCCAGCAGTTGCATGGGCAGCTCGATGTTTTCGCTGGCGCTGAGCGTGGGCAGCAGGTGAAAGAATTGAAACACCAGGCCCACTTGGCGTCGCCGCAACTCCGTGGCCTGCGCCGGTTGAGCAGCATCGAGCCGATGGCCGCTGAGATGGACCTCGCCCGAGTCGGCAAAATCCACCCCACAAAGACAGTTCAACAAGGTGGTTTTGCCACTGCCTGAAGGGCCGATGAGGGCCGCGCTTTGACCGGCGTTCAACTCCAGACTCACCCCGCTCCAGAGCAGGCGATCCTCGAAGGATTTGGCCAGAGCGCGGACCGCAAGAACGGGAGGGTCCAAGGAGCTGGGCATGGGCGGTGGGCTGCGGGCTGTTGCTGAAGATCGCGGGGCGACCCCATTACAACGCACCCCGGCGTTCGGAGGTCGCCACAATTCGCAGCCTCGGCGTTTACGGCCCAATCCACACCTCGGCTCCCAAGGGCATCAGGTCATAAAGCTCAAGCAGCGGGGCGCTGGCCAGACGGATGCAACCGTGGCTGGCTGGCCTGCCGATGGCGTACTCGTGATTGGTGCCGTGGATGTAAATGTAGCGTTCCCTGGTGTTGGCATTGTGGGCCTGCAGGCCCCTGAGCCAGAGGATGCGCGTGAGCACCCAGTCCTCATCAGCCTGCGGGCGCAGCGAAGCCTGCAAATCGCAATGCCCCACGGGCTTGCGGGCCTTGAAGATGGTGCCTACGGCCTCCCCGTCACCAAATTTTTCCGCGATGGCAAAGCGTCCTGTGGGCGTGCAGAAACTGCCCTCGGTCTCGCCCAGGCCGCGCAGCGAAGTGCTGCAGGGCCACTGACGAATCAGCCTCGGTCCACGAAACAGTCGCAGCCGCTGCGGCCCGGCGCTGATCTCGATGCGAAGCTCGCTCGGGCTCATGCCACCTCGCGCGCGGTGGAGGTGATGGCCACATAGGGATCCTCGCGCAAAACAGCGGGCTTGCTGCCGCGCAGCAACACGATCCACTCACGCAGGCAACCCAGAAAGATCAGCGCCACGGCGCTGAGGAAGAACCCCGTGGTGAAGGTGTCCACGGTGAAGTTGAACTCCTGCGCGGCCCACTCCTTGAGCTGAGCGGGCGTGCCTCCGGCAGCCTGCTTGGCGGCAAAGGATTTGGCGGCAGCGATGAAGCCCATCTTCGGGTCGGCATCAAAGATCTTGATCAGCCCAGCGCTGAAGGTGGCGTAGAGCAGCAGAGTCAGGGGCCCGAGGGTGACCATCAGGTAGCGGGCCTTGCCCATTTTGATCAGCAGGGTGGTGCCCAGACAAAAGGCAATGACGGCAAGCAACTGGTTGGCGATGCCAAACAGCGGCCAGAGCGTGTTGATGCCACCGAGCGGATCAACCACGCCCTGGTAGAGGAAGTAGCCCCAGCCGGCGACCAGCAAGGCGCTGGCCAGCACATTGGCAGGCAGACTGCGGGTGTTGCCAAGCGGCTTGCAGAGGCTGCCCAGAAAGTCCTGCAAAATGAAGCGCCCCACGCGGGTGCCGGCGTCAATGGTGGTGAGGATGAAGAGGGCCTCAAACATGATGGCGAAGTGATACCAGAAGGCCATCCAACTCTCGCCAAAGGCGCGCGCAAACAACTGCGCCATGCCCACCGCAAAGGTCGGTGCGCCGCCCGCGCGGCCAAACAGGCTCTTCTCGCCCACGGAGGCGGCGAGATGATTCATGCTCTCCACGCTCACCGGATACCCCGCCGTGGTGATGACACTGACCACCTGCTCGGGGGGCATGGTCTTGTTGATGCCCGCGTTGATGGCAAAGTATTCACCGGGCATCAGCGCGCAGGCGGCAATCAGGGCCATGAGGGCCACCAGCATTTCCGTGACCATTGCGCCGTAGGCCACGCTGCGGATGTTTTCCTCAGCGTCGAGAAGCTTGGGTGTGGTGCCGCTGGAAATCAGGGCGTGAAAGCCGGAGATGGCGCCACAGGCAATGGTGATGAACACAAAGGGAAAGACCTTGCCGCCGAAGACCAGGCCCGTGCCATCGATGAAGGGCGTGAGCTTGGGCATGTGCAATTGGGGAGCCACCCAGATCACCGCCACGGCCAGCACCGCCACCGTGCCGATCTTCATGAAGGTGCTGAGGTAGTCGCGCGGTGCCAACAGCATCCACACCGGCAGCACCGAGGCCGCGAAGCCGTAGATCATGATGCTCCAGGCCAGGGCCTCGCCGCTGAAATCAAACCAGGACTCAATGCCCCAGGCGCCGAGCTTGCTGCCAGCCCAGACGCTGACCAGCAGTCCAATGATGCCAAAGACGGTCACGCTGCGCACCGAGGCCTTGAAGATCGTGTGGCCCAAGCCCATGACAAGGGCCAGCGGGATGGTCATCGCGATGGTGAACAAGCCCCAGGGACTTTCGGCCAGGGCCTTGACCACCACCAGACCCAGCACGGCCAACAGAATGATCATGATGGCGAGGATGGAAATCATGGCCACCACGCCGACCACCGGATTGATCTCCTCGCGCAGCATTTGCCCCACTGACTTGCCGCCTCGGCGAATGCTGGCAAACATCACGATGCTGTCGTGCACGCCGCCTCCCAGAGTGGCGCCAATCAGAATCCACAGCATCCCCGGCAGGTACCCAAATTGAGCGGCAAGCACTGGACCCACCAGCGGCCCCGGGCCTGCAATGGCCGCAAAGTGATGGCCAAAGACCACCCAGCGATTGGTGGGCACGAAGTCCTTGCCATCCTCCTTGGTGTGGGCCGGAGTGGCGCGATTGTGGTCAAGCATGAGCACCTTGGTCATCAGCCACTTGCTGTAAAAGCGGTAGGCCACTGCAAAGCTGCACAGACCGGCGACCACCAGCCAAAGCGCATTGATGCTCTCGCCGCGGTGGAAGGCGCTGAAGGCCACGGAGCCTGCGCCAAGGGCGGAGATGGCAAGCCAGAGGAGAACGGTTAGGGCTTTGGGCATGGTGGCAGAGCTTATAGGCAGAGGCAGCGCGGCAGGCAAGCCTTTCAAGGGCAACCGGGCTTTTGGGGTTGCCAAGGGGGGCGAAGCGCGGCCAACATGCGGCCTTGTTCCCCGCATGAAAGCGTTCATCCTCACTGCTCTGTTTTCTCTCAGTCTCATGACCTCCCAAGCCGCCGACAAACCTTATCGCCATGTCGTTTTCTTCAAATTCAAGGACAGCGCCCCGGCCTCCGAGGTGCAGGCCCTGGAACAGGCCTTCATCAAGTTGGCTTCGGAGATCGAGACTGTGCGCGCCTTTGAGTGGGGCACCAATGTCAGCCCCGAGGGCCTGGCCGATGGCTTCACCCATTGCTTCCTGGTCAGCTTCGCCGACAAGAAGGGCCTTGAGGTTTACCTGCCCCATCCCGCGCACCAGGCCTTTGTGGCCAAGCTCAAGCCGCAACTCGACAAGGTCTGCGTGCTGGACTACATCGCACGCTAGGCAGACCGCGCCACCGCGCTTGAGTGGCGCCCTCAGCTGCGGCCAGACCGAGTTGCTGGCGCAACTTGGTCGAGACCTGTGGCATCAGCCGCCAAACCCTTGCCTGCCCTGGGGGCGGGATCATGCGTCAAGCGCCTTGAGACGCTGGCTCAGCGGCGGGTGTGAGGCGTAGAGCCATGTGTGCAGGGGGTGGGGTGAGGGATGCGCCAGGTGGTCGTCGGCGAGTTGGCGCAGGGCCTGATGCAGGGCCGCAGGCGAGGGGCCATGGGCCGCCGCGAAGGCGTCAGCCTGCCACTCGTGACGGCGACTCTGT
>JAURHS010000073.1 GCA_030833205.1 Prosthecobacter sp. | reverse complement strand
TAGGCTTTTCAGGAGGTGGGCTTAGCTGGACTGCTGCCCCAATTCCTGGCCTCGGGTCTCTGGCAGGAAGCGCAGGCTAAGCAGACCAAGGGCGAACAAAAGGGTCATGCTGCTGATGGCCAGTCGCAGGTCCCATTGGGCTTTGAGTGCGCCGGATCCCAGAAGGATGGGAGCGGCAAGCAGGCGGCCGGTGTTGAAGCAAAAGCTGGCACCGGTGGCGCGCAGGTGGTCGGGGAAGAGCTCTGGGAAATACACCGCAAAGCCCGCATGAATGGAGAGGGTGAAGAAACCCATGATGGGCAGGGCGCAGAGCATCTGCAGATGGGTTTGCGGCAGGTAGCAGACGGCGGGCACCACCAGCAAGGATCCAATCTGCATGATGACAAAGGTGCGTCGTCTGCCCCAGCGCTCGCTCAAGGGGCCAAAGGCTAGCATGCCCAGGCCGCCGCCGGCGGCCTGCACGATGCCGTAGGCGAATTTGCTCTCGCGCTCGATGGCCTCCGGCGTCCAGCCCAGACTGCGCAGGAGTTCAGCCATCAGGTCCTGGCCGGCCACGGTGATGCCCCAGAAGCTGCCAAGGCCCACGGCGGCGAGTGTCATGCCGGCCAGGGCGCGGATGCGCCAGGGGCCGCGGCCCAACAACTCGCGAAAACTCCCGGCTCGCGTCCCCATCTCCGCCCGCGCCTCGACCACGCGTTGCGGATCGCGCACACTGGCGCGAACCCACAAGGCCAGCAGGGCGGGGATGATGCCAATCAGGTAAGCCATACGCCAATTGGCGCCCACCCACAGTCCGGTCAGTGCGGCCAGCCAGGTGGCCAGCACGCTGCTGGCGTGAAAGATGCCGCTGGCCTGGGCTCGGGCATGTTTCGGAAAAACCTCTGAGACCAAGGCCGCGGCAACGGCCCATTCTCCGCCAACGCCCATGGCGACCAAAAACCGCAGGGCTGCGACCTGCCACAGCTCGCTGGCCATTGCCGTGAAGCCGGAGAAGATCGAGTAGAACAAAATGGTCAGCACCATCGTGGGGCTGCGGCCCCAGCGATCAGCCAGGCGACCAAAGAGCCATCCACCCAAGGTGCCGCCCAGCAGGAAGATGCCGAGGATGTGATCGCCCCAGGCCTTGACTTGTGGGCTGTCGGCAGGGGCATGCAGCAACTCGCTGAGCATGCTCTTGCGTGTGAGATTGAAAATCTGGCCCTCGAAGGCGTCGAAGATCCAGCCCAGCGAGGCGATGAGCAGCACCAGCCACTGGGCGCGGGTGATTTGACTGTGCCAGCGTGGGGCGGTCATGAGGATGCAGGGTTTCAGTCCACTTGAAGCATCGCGGCCACGGGCAATGGCTTGCCCTGCGCGATGGATTCCTCAGCCAGCAGGCAAAGCCCGGCAGACCAAAGCCCGTCTACGGCACTGGCCGCAGGGGCCTCGCCTGAGCGCACCATGCGCACGCATTGCGCGATTTGCTCGCGCAACTCAAAGACCTCGCCGCTTTGGCGCTTGAGCGGGTGCTCGCGCAGGGTCTCGCCATCGAAGACCTTGAGAAAGGCCGTGGGCTCCAAGGTGCGATCCAAGGCGCCGCTCCATCCGGCCCAAAGGGCGCCCCGTGTGCCACTGACCTTGACGGTCTGATGATGCTCAAAGGCCGCCAGCGTCTGTGACACCACGGCATAGCTGCCATTGGCACAGCGGAACATGGCGCTGAAGTTGTCGTGCAGGTGGGGGCGGCTGGCATCGCGCGAGTTGCCATAGGCCACCAATTCCTGCGGCTGGCCGCTCTCCTTGAGGTACCAACGAGCGAGATCAAAGAAATGGATGGGCTCCTCGAGCACCCAACTGCCCACGCGCTTGGGGTCATAGCGCCAGCCCTCAGCGCCTCGGCGGTAGGGTTTGCGCGAAAGCTCCACCAGCACGTACTGCACTTCGCCGAGAACGCCCTGCTCAATGAGGTGACGAATCTCGCCCCATTGGCTGGAGTGACGCAGTTCATGGCCGACAGCCACCGGGACCGCGGCTTGTTTGGCGGCCTGCACGATGTCCTTGCAGTCCTGCAGGGTGATGGCCATGGGCTTCTCGAGCAGCACGGGCTTGTTGCGGGCGATTGCGGCAAGGGCCAGATCGCGGTGACTGTGGCTTGGCGTTGCAATGTCGATGATGTCGTAATTTCCCTGCGAGGCCATCTGCAGGCTGTCCGCATAAATTTGCGCCTGCGGGTAAAGCTCGGCGGCCTCGCGACGGGTGGCCTCGGAACTGGCGCTGATCGCGCAGAGCTGGGCCTGCGGGCACTCAGCAATGGACTTGGCATGAAATTTCCCCCAGGCGCCGAAGCCGGCCAGGGCGAAGCGAACGGGTTGGGTGTTGGAGCTGGACATGATCAGGTGCGGGGGGCGTTGGTCAGTGGGGTGCAGGGGTTGGGCACGAGGCGCCCTTGGATTTCATTGAAGCGTGCGCAGGGCAATCTGGGCAAGACATGCTTGGCAAAAAGGTCGCACTCCTGATGATGCGGGTAGCCGCTGAGAATGAAGGCGCGGATGCCCAGGTCCATGTAGCGCTGCAGTTTGGCCAGCACCTGGTCCGGGTCGCCGACGATGGCGCTGGCGCAGCCGCTGCGGGCCAGACCAATGCCGCTCCACAGATCGGGCTCGATGTACAGATCCTTGGCGGCGGCACGCAGGGCATCCTGACGCAGCACGCCGGCGCTCTGACTGTCCTGCGAGCGCGCCTTGATGCGGGCGCCGGTCTCAGCATCCAGCTTGGAGATGAGGCGATCGGCTGCGGCCCTGGCCTCGGTTTGCGTCTCGCGCACGATCACATGGACCCGCAGCCCGAAATCAATCAGGCGCCCGTGAGCCGCGGCCTTGGCTGACATTTGCGCCATGGTCAAGGCGAGTTGTGCCTCGGTCTCCGGCCACATCAAAAACACATCGCAGAAGCGGGCGCAGAGTTCCTGCGCGGCCTCGGAGATGCCGCCAAAGTACATCAGCGGTCCGCCGTTTTGCTGGTAGGTCTTGGCCGGCTCGGTGTTGGGCAGGTCGAAGTTGTAAAAGCGACCGCGCCATTGCAGGGGGCCTTCGCTGCGCCAGAGCGTTTGTAAAATTTCGATGACCTCAGCGGCGCGGTCGTAGCGCTCTTGGTTGCTCTCGCGTAGGCCGGGCAGATCCGAGGAGATGATGTTGATGCAGAGTCTGCCCTTGGCCATGTGATCCACGGTGGCGATGGCGCGCGCCAGCATCGGCGGCCAGACTTCGCCCATGCGCAGGGCCACCAGTTGATTGATCTGGCGGGTCTGCGGTGCCATCGCCGCCGCGAAGGTCAGGGCATCCTGCCCGGCGATCCAACCCGAGGGCAGTAGGATGTTCTGAAAGCCGTGGGCATCGGCCTTGGCGACCAGACTGCCGCAGTGCTCAAAGCTGGAACGCAGGCGGCCATCGGGCAGGCCGAGATACTCGTAGTCATCACTGCAAAGCGCTGAAAACCATGAGACTTCACAGATTTTTTGCGAAGTTCGAATGGGCGGAGATTCCATTTTTTTGATATGGAAATAAATAACGAAGGCAGCGCCTGACGGCAAGGGGTTTCGGTTGGCCCCCTTGTTCTGGCGCGGAGCATGGGGTTGCCCTTTGCTGCCCTCTCCTCCATGTTGCGCGATGATCGGAGTGCTACAGACGCTGTTGCGAGTGCTGATTGGCGGTTATTTTGTCCAGGCAGCCTGGGGAAAGCTTCTGGACCCTGGGTTGTTCGCGGAAGCGGTTCGTGGGTACGACCTTCTGCCCGACCCCTGGGTGGCGATTGTGGCGTTGGGCTTGCCTTGGCTGGAGTGCGTTGCGGGTCTTGGCTTGGCGCTTGGCTTCTGGTACCGCGGCGCCTTGGGTTGGGTTGGCCTTTGCCTGCTGGCCTTTGTCCTGGCCTTGGGTTCGGCATGGTGGCGCGGTTTGGAGATTTCTTGTGGTTGCCTGGGGCACGGCGGTGGAGCGCGAGGTGCCATGGCGCTGCTTCGTCAGGCTGCATTGGATTTGCTCATGCTTGGGCTTGTGGTTTGGTTGGGGCTTTTCCAACGCCAAGCGTCGAGCCATGAATCCTGACCACCAATACGCGTTCGCTTCCGACAACACGGCAGGGATTTGTCCCGAGGCTTGGGCTGCGTTGCAGGCTGCCAATTCGGGTTTCTTGCCCAGTTATGGCAGCGACGCCATCACTCAAAGAGCCTGCGAGGCATTTCGAAATTTTTTTCAGACTCCTTGCGAGGTCTTTTTTGTGTTCAACGGCACGGCGGCCAATGCGTTGGCCTTGGCCAGCCTCTGTCAGAGTTATCACAGCGTCATTTGTGCGGACTCCGCCCATGTGGAAACGGACGAATGCGGTGCGCCAGAGTTTTTCTCCAATGGCAGCAAGCTGATTTTGGCGCGCGCTGAGCATGGGCGCATGCTGCCCTCGGAGTTGCGGCGCTTGAGTACGCAGCGGCGCGATCTGCATTTTCCGCCGCCAAGAGTGGTCAGTCTGAGTCAAAGCACGGAGTTGGGCACCGTTTACCACCCTCAGGCCTTGGTTGAAATTTGCGACCAGGCACATGAGTTGGGCATGAAGGTTCACATGGACGGTGCTCGTTTCTTCAACGCCTTGGCGGCGCTCAATGTGGAGCCAGCGGAGATGACCTGGCGGGCAGGAGTGGATGTTCTTTGCTGTGGTGGCACCAAGCTGGGCATGGCAGTGACTGAGGCGGTGGTGTTTTTTGATCCGCAACTGGCGCGCGAGTTTGAATACCGCTGCAAACAGGCCGGGCAGTTGTGCTCAAAGATGCGCTTCATCTCTGCGCAGTGGCTGAGTCTGCTTGAGGATGGTTCCTGGCGCAGGCATGCCACGCACGGAAACGCCATGGCCAAACTGCTGGCTAGCGGTCTTGCCAGCCTTCCCGGTGTTTCGCTCTCCCAGACTGTGGAGGCCAACGCGGTCTTTGTGCAATGGCCCGAGGGCCTCAAGCAGGGCCTGCTGTCCCGCGGGTGGAGGTTCTACGACTTCATTGGCGGTGCCTCGCGAATGATGTGCTCCTGGGCGACTCCGGAGGCGGCAGTCCATGGGTTGCTGGCCGATGCCCGCGAGTTGCTGGCACTGTCCCCAGCCTGAGCGGGTGCTGAATCCCGCTTGCGGGGCCAACTCAACGCGTTAGAGATGCCAACATGACCCTCACCAAGCGCGGCGAGTATGCCCTGCGGACCATGATCCGTTTGGGAGTGGCGCGCTGGAATGACGAGGGCTTGATTTCTGTTTCCAAGCTGGCGGAGCAGGAGCGCCTGCCCTGTAAATTTTTGGAGGCCATTTTGCTCGAGCTGCGCAACGCTGGTTTTGTCAGCAGTGTGCGCGGCAAGTACGGTGGCGCTCAATTGGCCAAGCCCATGCAGGAGATTCGAATGGGTGAGATTGTGCGTCTCATTGACGGCAAGCTGGCGCCAATCGGCTGTGCCAGTGAGACCGAGTACGAAAAGTGCAGTTGCCCTGATGAGGAGCACTGTGGTTTGCGCATGCTCATGATTGATGTGCGCAATGCCATTGCCAATATTCTCGACCGTTTCACCCTGCACGATGTGGTCGAGGTCACGCTGCGCCGCCAAAGCGGCAGTGCTGCGCCATCCGGGCGTCGCAAATCCCAGCGCCATGCCGATCCCGCGGACGGGTTTCTGGCGCTGCTGCAGGCGGCACACCTTCAACCCGCTGCGGCCTGCGCGCCGAAGCCCAAGAGAGGCAGGGCATGAGCAAAGAGGCATTGCTGGAGGTGCGTGATCTGGAGTTGGTGCGTGGTGGACGGCGCATCCTCAAGGGCCTGAACTGGCAGGTGCGCCGCGGTGAGCATTGGTGTCTGCTGGGTCCCAATGGATGTGGCAAGACTTCGCTGGTGCAGGTGATTTCCGGCTATGAGCCGCCCAGTGACGGTGAGGTCAATCTGGGGCGCAATCGTTTCGGGCATTGCGACTGGCGCGAAGTGCGCAAGAGCGTGGGGCTGGTGACGGCGGCGCTGATTCCCTACATCGAGTCGGGGGAGCCGGTGGTTGATGTCGTGGCCAGTGGCCGCGAGGCGATGATGAACCTTTGGCAGCCGCCGGCAGCCTCGCTGCTTCGCGAGGCCAGGGCTCTGCTCAAAACCCGGGGCTGTGGCCACCTGCTTGAGGCGCTGTGGGGCACCTTATCCCAAGGCGAGCGGCAGAAGGTTCTGGTCTGCCGAGCGATGATGGCGAGGTTTGAGGTGTTGATTTTGGATGAGCCATGTGCGGGCCTGGACCCCGTGGCCCGCGAGCAATTCCTGGAGTGGATGGCGGGCCTTGCCCGCAGTCCCAAGGCGCCTTCCTTGGTGATGGTCACTCATCATGTCGAGGAGATTTTGCCGTGCATGACGCATGTGGCCTTGCTCAAGGAGGGTCAGATGCTGCAGCAAGGGCTGCGGCGTCAGGTGCTGTCCAGTGCGGCCTTGAGTGAACTCTACGGTGCGAAGGTTCGCCTATCCACTCATCAGGGGCGTCACGCTCTGCGCCTGGCGATGGCCAAAAAAAACCGGCAGGCACCTTGAGGCGCGCTGCCGGTGGTTGAGAAAAGGGTGGCTTACTTGATGCTGCCGTGGAAGCCAGCCTTGTTCATGGCGGCAAGCAGTTCACTGGCAGTGAACTCGCCCTTGACGGTGAAGGACTTCACCTTGGTGGCGACGCTGTGTTCCTTGACGCCCTTGACGGATTCGACGGCGGCGATCATGGCCTTGGAACATTTGCCGCAGCAAAGATGGGCACCAGTGACCGTGGCTTCGGTGAGCTTTTTGTCGCTGCCGCTGCTGCTGGCTGCGGCCACCAGGGAGTTGTTGCCGTAGTAGCCGGCCTTCATCACGGCCTCAACGGCCTTGCGGGCGCCCTGCTCGTTCTTGGCCTTGATGGTCACGCTCTCGCCATCGGTGGTGATGCTGACATCCTTCAGGCCCTTGGCGGCGCCGGTGATTCCGTTGGCGCAGCTCTTGCAGCAGTTGTGCACGCCTTCAAGCGTGACGGTGGTTTCGGCCTGCAGGAGGCTGAGGCTGCAGAGACTGAGAAGGGCAAGGAGGGTGGATTTCATGGGGTGTGCTTTCTAAGACGACGAGGAAGCAGCAAAAGTTTCGCCGCGACTCAATAAAAACGGTCCTGCCGCATGGGCAGTGGCATGATGGACCCGTCGCTTGAGCCAAAGCCCTGACGATAGCCCGCCGCGAAGGCCGCCTCTGTCCGTGGATCATAGCGTCCCCGATGTCTCGCAGGTTCAGGATCAAGGCCCTGGGCGCCATCACGCAGGCCAAGGTCAAATCCATGCTGAAAGGAGCGCCGCAGCGCGCCGGGTTCGAGTGTCTGGGTCGCGGAAGTGGGTGGGTGCGCGTGTCCCTCAAGGTAGCCCTCCAGATAGGCCGCCTGCTGTGCGGCGTCACCATCGAATCGCCGCTCTGTGGCGGGAAGCTCCATGGCCGCATCCAAGGCCCCGTCTTCGAGGCCGGTTTGATGCGCCAATTCCAGTGCCGCCTGGGCTTCGCGGCGGGCTTCGATCCGGGCAGGGGAGTTGGGGTCGCTGTGGCCACAGCCCGCGCAGAACAGGATGAGGGCCAAGAGGCAAAGCAGCGACTGTCGCACGGTGATTTATGGATTGCTGGGCAGCAGGATCAGCGATTCCCCGGGCCGATGAAGCAGGGCTGTCTCGCGCATCCGCAGTTGCAGGTACTCGGGGTCGGTCTTGAGCCAGAGCAACTGATCCTGCAGGGCGCGCTTTTGCTCCTCGAGTCGGGCCAACTGTTGCTGCGCCTCACGGAGTTCCTGCTGAGCCTGAAGTTCTTTGACGCCGAGGTGGTGATGCCAAGCCAGAGAGCCTGCACCCACAAACAGAACTGCGGCCGCCATCCTGACCAGCTTTAGCGTCAGGGATGGGGCCGCAGTCTTGTTCATGACTCGTTGGCTTGGCGATTGACTCAGACCTTCATGCGTCCGCCGTAGATGGCGTTGTCGCCCAATTCCTGCTCGATGCGCAGCAACTGGTTGTACTTGGCAATGCGATCACTGCGGGAGAGCGAACCGGTCTTGATCTGGCCGCAGTTGGTGGCCACTGCCAGATCGGCAATGGTGTAGTCCTCGGTCTCGCCGGAGCGGTGGCTCATCACGGCGGTGTAGCCGTGGCGATGGGCAAGGTCCACCGCGTCGAGTGTCTCGGTCAGTGAGCCGATTTGGTTGACCTTGACGAGAATGGAGTTGGCAATGCCGCGGTCGATTCCCTTCTGCAGGAATTTGGTGTTGGTGACAAAGAGGTCATCGCCGACCAACTGGGTGTTGGCGCCAAGTTTCTTGGTGAGAGTGGCCCAGCCATCCCAATCGTTTTCGGCGCAGCCGTCTTCGATGGAGACGATGGGGAACTTCTTTTTCAGGGCGGCGTAGTAGTCAACCAACTCCGAAGCGCTGCGCACGGAGCGGTCGCTCTTCTTGAAGACATACTTGCCCTTGGCCTTGTCGTAGAACTCAGAGGAGGCCACATCCAAGGCGATGAAGATGTCCTGACCCAGCTTGTAGCCTGCCTTCTTCACGGCTTGGGCGATGACTTCCAACGCGTGATCGGCGCTCTTGAGCGTGGGAGCAAAGCCGCCCTCATCGCCCACCGCGGTGTTCAGTCCCAGATCGTGCAGGATCTTCTTGAGCGCGTGGAAGACTTCGGCGCCATAGCGCAGGGCTTCACTGAAGCTCGGCGCGCCCTTGGGCATGATCATGAATTCCTGGAAATCAATCGGCGCATCGGAGTGCGCGCCGCCGTTGATGATGTTCATCATCGGCACGGGCAGCACTTTGGCGTTGGGGCCGCCGATGTATTGGTAGAGCGGCATGCCCACGGTCTGGGCCGCGGCCTTGGCCACGGCGAGGGAAACGCCAAGGATGGCGTTGGCGCCGAGCTTGGACTTGGTGGCGGTGCCATCCAGCTCAAGCATGGCCTTGTCGATGCTCACCTGCTGCGAGGCATCGCTGCCAATGAGACAGTCGGCGATTTCATTGTTCACCGCGTCAACGGCCTTGAGGACTCCCTTGCCAAGGTAGCGCTTCTTGTCGCCATCGCGAAGCTCGAGGGCTTCGTGTTCGCCAGTGCTCGCGCCGCTGGGCACGGCAGCGCGGCCAATGGCGCCGCTGTCGAGTTGCACATCCACCTCAACGGTGGGGTTGCCGCGGGAGTCGAGGACTTGGCGGCCGATGATCGATACAATAGTGAGGTCGTCCATGAGGGGGTGATGCAGGGGTGCGATGGGGTTGAGCGGGGGCAGAATGAGACGCCCGGGCACCCTCTGCCATAGCCGGATTTGTGACGGTGACAACTGCCAAGGTTGGCCGATGCCCCAGAGATGAGGGTTGACGGCTGCACTGGACGCTGGCACAAGCCCCTCAGGCCGCAGGCAGCGGCTCCCCACCCGCCATGACCGAAGCTGAGATCCAAGCCGCCATTCACGATATGGGCCGTCGGGCCAGGGCCGCCTCCCATGCCCTCGTGCGCCTGACTACGGAGGACAAATCGCGCATCCTTTTGGCCATGGCCAAGGGGCTGGAGGAGGGCAGTGCGCCAATCCTGGCGGCCAATGCTCGGGATCTCGAGGCAGGCAGGCAAAAGGGGCTCAGTGCAGCGATGCTGGACCGTCTCAAGCTTGATGAAAGAAGATTGGGCCAGATTGCCCAAGCTGTGCGCGAGGTGGCCGCACTGCCCGACCCTGTGGGTGAGGTGTTGGCTCAGTGGCAGCGGCCCAATGGCCTGCGCATCACCAAGAAGCGGGTGCCCATCGGAGTCATTGGCATCATTTTTGAATCCCGCCCCAATGTCACTGTGGACGCTGCCACACTGTGTCTGAAGACCGGCAACGCCACCCTGCTGCGCGGTGGCAGCGAGGCGATTCACAGCAATGTCGCGCTGGCCGCCGCCCTGCAGCAGGCCGGTGAGGCCGCAGGCCTGCCGCCGGACAGCGTGCAACTCTTGCCCTTCACTCAGCGCAGCAGCGTTGAGGTGATGGCTGGCATGGATCAGCACCTTGACCTCATCATTCCCCGCGGCGGCAAGGGCCTCATTGAAAAGGTCGTCTCCTGTGCCCGGATGCCAGTGATCAAACACTACGACGGCGTCTGTCATGTCTATGTGGCGCCCAGCGCGGATTTGGAGATGGCCTGTGAGATCATCGTCAACTCCAAGGCGCAGAAGCCCGGAGTCTGCAATGCCTTGGAAACCCTGTTGGTTCACCGCGAGATTGCCGCACAGTTCTATCCACGAGTGGCCGTCGCACTGCGTCAAGCCGGCGTGCAGATGCGCGGTGATGAGCAGGCTTTGCCTCTGCTTGGCGAAGGGGCACAGCCAGCCAGCGAGGAGGATTGGCGCACGGAGTACCTTGATCTGATCCTCGCCATCAAAACGGTGGCCAGCAGCCGCGAGGCCATTGACCACATCAACGCCCACGGATCTCATCACACCGACAGCATCATCAGCACGAATGCTGATGAAGTTGCCCAATTCCTTCACGAGGTGGACAGCGCCGTGGTCATGCACAACGCCAGCACGCGGTTCAACGACGGTGGCGAGTTTGGTTTTGGTGCAGAGATCGGCATCTCCACGGACAAACTGCATGCCCGCGGTCCAATGGGCCTGGCTGAGCTTTGCAGCTACAAATACCTGGTGGAGGGCAGCGGACAAATTCGCGCATGAATCCCGACCTGCAATGGATTGAGCGCTGGTTGCCACTCCTGCGCTGCCCCAGCACCGGCCAGGCCCTGCGCATGGCCGACGATGACGACAAGGTCCATCATCCTCAGGCGATTCTCGTCAGTCAGGATGGCAGCAAGGCCTACCATCTCGATCAGGGCATTCTCGTCTTGCTTCCCCAGGGGTAATCCAACGCGGAAATTATTTTTCCGCATTGTCTGCCCCACTTGGCAAGCATCCTGCTTTTTGAGGAGATGGAGCGCGAGCTTCGAAACATCGACTGGATGCTACTTCATGGTTGGGGACATCCAGATCACCTAACGTCTCGGCAGGATTTTGGTTGGGTCCTGCCGAGACCAAGGGTTTCGGAGCGGCGGCAAGAGTCTGAGCCGGATCTGTTGCGCCACTGCGGATTGGACGCTCTGCGGGCGAATGAGATTGGCAGTTGACCAGACTCCTGCCTGCGCCGCACTCAGCGTGCGGCGGTGGGGGCAACGGCAGCGCCAGCTGGCACCTTGGCCTTGGGCACAATCTTCCAGAGAGCGCCGCGCTCGTTGTCGGCGGGATCCACGGGGCCGCCGTAGTTGGCAGTGGCATGGGTCAGGTAGATGCTGCCGTCGGGACCGATGCCTGAGCCAGTGGGGCGAATGCCATCGGCGAGGTCGAGCATCTCCTGCATCTGCCACTTGCCGCTGGCGTCGGCCTTCATGCCCCAGACCTTGCCACTGCCCCAGTCGGCGCAGAAGTAAACGCCGTCGAGTTCCGGGTACTGGCTGCCGCGGTAAACGCCAAGGTTGATGACGCAGATGCCTTGGTCCACATGGCTGTATTCAGCGATGGGCAGCACGCCGACCCTGGGGGCGTTGACGGGATCGGTGGCCACTTCCTCGCCCTTCTCATTTTTCTTCAGGATCATGGGGAAGGGGTGACTGCCGCACATGAACTTCCAGCCGTAGTTCTCACCGCCCTTGCTGGAGGCGGGTTGGAAGTTGACCTCCTCCCAGTGGTTCTGGCCAATGTCGGCGATGAAAAGGTCGCCGGTCTTGCTGTCAAAGCTGAAGGTCCAGGGGTTGCGCAGGCCGTAGGCCCAGATTTCGGGCTTGGCGCGGGGGTGAATCTTGGAAAAGGCCTCTTCGCTCACGCCAAAGAGCACCATTTGCTGCAGGGGGGTGATGAAGGGGTTGTCCTTGGGAATGCCGTAGGCGCGGTCAGGGCTGCTGGTGTTGACATCAATCCGCAGCATCTTGCCAAGATGGGTGTGGAGGTCCTGGCCCACATGAATGACATCGCCTTCCCAACCTCCGTCGCCAACGCCGATGTAAAGATAGCCATCGGGGCCGAAGGCGATCTGGCCGCCGTGGTGATTGCAGTAGGGGAAATCAATCTGCATGATCACCCGCACACTGTCGGGATTGACGCGGTCGGGGTTGGCCTTGTCGACTTGGTACTCGGCGATTAGGGTGGCACCGTTGAACCAGAGGTCGGCGTAGGCGATGTAGACCTTGCCATTGTTCTTGAAGTCCGGGTGGAAGGCCATGCTGTACATCCCCAACTCCAGGAAGGAGGAAATGGTCTTGTCCTTGAGATCGAGAAAGGGGCGACGGTTTTTCTTGCCGTTTTTGATGACCTGAATGACGCCCGTGCGCTCGATGACAAAGAGGCGGTCGCTGCCGTCGTTGGGGGCGGCGACACTGACGGGGTCCACAAAATCATCGGCCACCTTGACCAGGCTGATCGCCACGCTGCCGGGCAGTTTGCCGCCGGGTTGCGCCGGGGTCTGCGCGCCGCCAGTGGAGGTCCAGGCCAAGCCGAGGGCGGCGAGGCTGAGTAGGGAGGACAGTTTCATGAAGGAATAGGGGTGGTGAGGAGAGAGTCCCGAGGCTAGCGGTCCAGCCTGCGGGCTGACAAGAGGGAATTCGTTGGCTCGGCCTGCATTCTTGCGCAAGGCCTAGCAACTGAGGTGTCCGGAGACCTCCTGCAGGCTGGCCCTGCGGATTTCTCCGGCCTGGTTGGCTTGAACAAAGGTTCCGTTGCCCAGATCCAGACAGGTCAGCCATCCCTCGCCGTAAACCCAGGTGTCAATGCAGATGGCGTAGGGGCGGACCGAGGGCAGGCCGGTCTTTTGGGCGGTGTGACCACAGATCATTTTTTTGCCGCTGGTGTGTGGAAAGGCATCGTCGAAGCGAGTCCAAAACAGCCAGTCGTCGGTTTGTTGCTCCAGCGGATAATAGGCGTTGGCGTTGGCGTGGACGAAGAGGTGGCGTGCATCCTCGTGATGGCGGCGACAGCGTCGAACCAGGAAGTCGATGTGAGAGTCCGGAACCTTGTCGCTGCGGGGGAAGGGGTCCTTGGGGTCGTAGGAGAGCATGGTCTCGTGACCTCCCACGGCAAGCCAACTCGCGGCGTCAATTCGCCCAAGAAGGGCGTCGAGAAAGAGAATTTCGTGATTGCCCAAAAGAGCGACCAGGTTGGTCTTGGTTTCCAGCTCCAAGAGGAAGTCCAGAGTCCCCTTGCTGTCTGGACCCCGATCCACATAATCTCCGAGAGTCACGAGGGTGTCATCCGGCGTCGGTTTTACCTCACCAATCAAGGTGCGCAGGGCTGTTGTGCAGCCGTGGATGTCGCCGATGACCAGCGTTCGCATGGGAGCAGTGTCAACCCTGCTGGACCAATCCGCAAGCGTGGAATCTGGGGGTGGCGGGCGAGAGGCAGGGGACATCCTGCGTTTTGACTTGCGGCCACGGCCTTGTTGCCCGTCAGGTTCTGGCATCGGCTGGCCGCCTTTTCCCCCTGATGAGTCTGCTTCAAACCCTCGATTACTCGGTACTCCAGCAGTGCATGCACTGCGGGATGTGCCTGCCGACCTGCCCGACCTATGCGGACACCAAGCTTGAGCGGCATAGCCCCCGGGGCCGCATTGCGATGATGCGCTCAGCGGTAGACGCTGCCATCGGCAGGGGAGGAGAGCCGGCGATCGGCGAGCCCTTCGCCAGGGAAATGTACGATTGCCTGGGCTGCATGGCCTGCCAAAGCGCCTGCCCTGCCGGGGTGGATTATGCCGTGTTGTTTGAGGCGGCGCGAAGCGATGCCGAGCAGGCTCAGGTGCTGCCTGGCGACAAGCGGCGCTTTTGGCGCTGGTTGACCCTCGAGGTGATTTTCATGCGTCCCTGGCTACTGCGCCTCATCGGGTGTGGCCTGCGTCTTTGGCAGCGCACGGGCTTGGATCGTTGGCTGCGTCGTTGGCGGTATTTTGGCCTGCTGCCTCGTGATCTTGCTGAGCTCGAGCCGCAAACCCCGCGCATTGCGCCTGAGTTTTCCGATGCTCTGATTGCTGCCGTCGAGCGGCCTCGCGGGCAGGTGGCGCATCGGGTGGTGTTGCTGACGGGTTGCATGCAGGACCTGGTGTTTTCTCAGATCAACCGAGACTGCGCAGATGTCCTGTTGGTCCACGGTTGTGAGGTGATCACGCCCCGGCAGCAGCCTTGCTGCGGCTCTCTGCATGCTCACAACGGCGCCCTGAATTTGGCGCGGGATTTGGCGCGCCGTTTGATTGACTCCGTGGATCTGGACTCGGTGGACGCCATCGTCAGCAATGCCGGTGGCTGTGGCTCGCACCTCAAGACCTATGGCCATTTGTTGGCTGAAGACCCCTGCTATGCGCCGAGGGCACGCCAATGGGACAGCAAGTTGCGCGATATTCATGAGTGGTTGGCCCACATTGGGGTCAAGCCTACTCAGGCTGAAGAGGGAGCCCCTGCGGTGACCTATCACGAGAGCTGTCATCTTTGCCACGCGCAGCGGGTCTCGAGACAACCCCGTGAAGTGTTGGCCGCAATCCAGGGCCTGGAGTTACGGGAGCTGCCCGAGGCCACCTGGTGCTGTGGCAGCGCTGGCATTTACAACATCACCCAGCCCGAGCGCTCGCAACGCCTGTTGCAACGCAAAATCAAGGCCATTGACGGCACGCAGGCCAATTGTGTGGCCACCGCCAATCCTGGTTGTCACCTGCAAATTCAGCGTGGACTGGATGGACGAGCGGTGGAGGTGGCCCACCCCGTTTCGCTGTTGGCCAAGGCCTACCGAGCCGAGGGCCGGTGCTGATCGCCAAGGTCAGGCCTTGGCCAAACCCAGCTCCTGCATGCGGGTCTCGATGGCCTCGCGGGCTTCGAGCAACTCGCCGATGGGGTCCCAACGACCGCTGATCAAGGCGTCGTGAGCCGTCGCAGGAAGGGTGGCTGCAAAGCTTTCGCTGCCAAAGCGGATTTCGCGGGCCTTGACATCCACGATCACCTCCAGGGAGGGATTGGCCTCAACGGCGGCACTCAGGCGGGCGATGTCGCTGCCTTTAGCCACCATGCAGGGAATGCCCAGCGTGGTGCAGTTGCCAAAGAAGATTTCGGCAAAGGACTCAGCGATCACGGCGCGGATGCCAAACCCGTGCAGGGCTTGAGGCGCGTGTTCGCGCGAGCTGCCACAGCCGAAGTTGACGCCAGAGAGCAGGATGCTGGCGCCGGCGAACTTGGGGTTGTCCAAGGGGTGGCCTGTGGGCTTGCCGTCCTTGTCAAAGCGCGCATCGTGGAAGGCGTACTGGCCCAGACCATCAAAGGTGATGCACTTCATGAAGCGCGCTGGGATGATGCGGTCGGTGTCAATGTCGCTGCCGGGAACAGGAACGGCGCGGCCGCGAACTTCGGTGATGGGGGCGAGTGCCATGAAAAAAGGGATGAAGCCCGAGCATAGACCCAAGCGCGTCTGCGCTCAAGCGCCAATGCGCCGTCGCCAAAAGGCCAATCCCAAGGCCGCCCCCAGCCCCAAGCCATAGAGGCTGCCCCAGATCAGCTTCGCGGCGATGGCCAATTGCGAAGCATGCTTGAGCTCGCCCTGGCCCTTGGCCTGCTTGGCCAGCGGCATGAGCCAATCCAGCATGGCCCAGGAGCCGGCAAAGTAGCCGGCGTTGTGGAGAAGGCCCGCGATGAGGCCCAGCCCCAGCAGGGAGGTTGTCGGCAGGGTTCCGGCGATCAGGCGCAGCAGGGCAAGGCTGCCGAGCAGCCCGCCCAGCCACTCCCCAAGCCTGCCACCCAAGCCAAACCAGCACAGACACCAGATTGCGCTGTAGAGCAAAAAAGCGGGCACGAAGCGGGCATGGAAAGCGCGTCCGCCTCCGGCCAGAGGTGCCAGCAGCAGGCCACTGCAAAGCATGAATGCGGCAGCGATGCAGGCGTAGAGCAAGGCCTCCCCTCCCAAACGACTCAGGGCTGCTCCAGGCCAGGCCCAGATTGAAAAACTCAGGGTGGAGACCAGAGCCATGCCCAAGGCACCGCGCAGCAAGTGGCCGGAAAGCTTGGGCATGGGGTCTGGCTCAGTGAGAAAGGACTAAATCTCCCAACCGGCGCGGTAGTCGCGCTTCACCAGTTGATTGGCCTGCTCGTGGTTGCTGATTTTCAGCGCGGCTGCATCCCATTGCAGTTCCACGCCGGGGAAGGGGCTGGCCAGACAGCCCAGAAGCACGGCCTCCGTCAGTGGGCCGGCGTAGTCAAAGTTGGCGGTGGGCAGGGTGCTGCCGCCGTTGCGGCAGCAGTCGATGAAGTCAAACCAATGATTGCGCGGTTGCAGCTTGGGCATCTTGAACCCCTTGAATTTTTCGCGGGGGAAGAGCTGCGGGGTGCTGCCGTGGGCATGCAGCAACACTCCCTCTTCACCGAGGTAGATGCTGCCTTGACCGGGGAACTTGGATGGATCGGCCAAGGCCATCACGGCGGCTGGCGGGCGGGCATCGCCATCGTACCAGGTCACCTTGATGCTTTCGCCGCTGGTGTAGCGCGTGCCCTTGAAAGTGTATTCCACCACCGCGTCGGTGGCCCAGTTGTCGCGGTTGACTGGGGCTGGACCGGAGGACTTCACTGCGGTGGGGGCCGCCAGATCCAGCGCGCGGAACCAGCCGCTGAACATGTGACAGCCCATGTCGCCCAAGGTGCCAGTGCCGAAGTCACGGCGCTTGCGCCACTGGCCGGGATGGTAGACCCCCTTGAGGAAGGGGCGCTCCTTGGCCGTGCCCAGCCAGAGGTCCCAATTGAAGCCTTCGGGAATGGGATCGGCCTGCGTTGGCAGTGGATTCATGTCACCCCATTTCTTGTTGGAGAAGGTGTGCACTTCCTTGACCTTGCCAATCACGCCGCTGTGGATGATTTCTACCGCGAATCGCTCGGTGAAGTCTGAGGAGATTTGAATGCCCATCTGCGTCATCACCTTCTTCTCGCGGGCCTTGAGCATCAGCGCCCGGCACTCGTGAAGATTCTGCGCCAGCGGCTTCTGGCCGTACATGTGCTTGCCCAGTTCCATGGCGCGTAGGCCGATTGGAGCGTGCATGTGATCCGGGGTGGACACATTGACGGAGTCGATGTGATCGGCTTCCTTGGCCAACAACTCGCGCCAATCCTGATAGGTGCGAACCTGCGGCCAGCGCTCCTTGACGCGCGCGAAGTTGCGCCTGTCCACATCACAGACGGCAACCAACTCGAAGTGATCATGATTGGCCAGCGAGGTGATGTCTGACCAAGACATGCCTGAGGCACCAAAGGCGGCGTGACGCAGCTTGCCATTGGGCGAGGCGGCGCGCATGCCAGTGGTCACGAAGGGAGCGAGAAAAAGGCTGCCAGCTCCCTGCAGGATGCGGCGCCTTGAAAGCGGGATGAAACTCATGGCGAGGGATACGAGCCAAATCTGCCGTCTCTGGCAAGGACGAAGCCAAATGAGATGCGATTGTAGGCCGCAGGGCTTTCCCCACCCTACCCCTCGAGAGAGATGCAAGCCTTTGCCGTGAAGCCGGAGCTCCAATTTAGCGTTTTAGCGTGAGCAGAAAGATCACGACGATGAGGCCCAGCACCCCGCCGGCGATGATCATGAGCTGGGAATCCTCATTGGCGGATGCCGCCACTGGAGCTGGGATGGCGCTGGGAGGGGGGGGATTTCCCGCAACCGCGGGAGATGCTGCGGGGGATGCTGCGGGGGATGCTGCGGCGGAGGCTGCGGGGGATGCCGCGGGGGCGGCTGCGCGGGAGGCCGCGACGCAGGCAC
>JAURHS010000092.1 GCA_030833205.1 Prosthecobacter sp. | reverse complement strand
GTTGTTGAACCCGTCAAACCCAACGCTTTGGCCGCCAGCAAACCAGCCGCCAAGCCCGAGCCTGCAACAGCTCGCCGCGGCTTTTTCGGCAGTCTGTTTGCGCGCCAGACCAAGCCTGCTGAGGACAATCGCCCAGCGCCTGCGGCTGCCAAGCCTGCAACGCCTGCAACCGCGCAGCCCAAGCCTGCGGTGCTTGCCGCCAAGCCCGAGCCCAAGCCTGTTGTTGAACCCGTCAAACCCAACGCTTTGGCCGCCAGCAAACCAGCCGCCAAGCCCGAGCCTGCAACAGCTCGCCGCGGCTTTTTCGGCAGTCTGTTTGCAAGAGCCTCCGAGGTCGAATCCGTTCAGGCCGCGACCTCCGCAAGCCGCGGTAAAGCCGCGGGCACAGCAACGCCCGCGCGAGCGGTTCTGGCGAAGGTTGCCGCCAGCTCCGAGCCGATGCTCAGGCCCATCACTCCTGAAGTCCCCGGCATCCCCGCCGCCCCTCGCAGCTACCAACCCGAAATGCCAAATCAGGAGGCCCCTACGGCCAAGTCTGCCAAAGGCTACTTGGTGGGCAGGCTTAGCGATCGCGAAGATGTGGTGATCAGCCCCCACGCACCCTACGGCGAAGTGGATGTGGCAGGGTTGCCAGCCGGTTCGTTGGCTGTGGACCCAATCTCCAACAAGGTCTTCGAGGTTCCCGGCGGGCACCTGCCTGCAAAAGCCACCCGCACGCCTGGCATCGTGACCAGCCCCTACCGACCGCACTCCAAGGTGGATGTCAGCGGTATGGCAAGCGGCTCACTGGCCATTGATCCCACGACACAGCGCGTCTTTGTGGTTCCCTGATTTCATTTGCGCGAGGCGGGGTTGTCGCTTGCCTTGCTTGGTTTGCTGGGCATAGCGGTGTGCTCGGTTCTTTGACAGGTCTGTCGCTTGGCGCGTTGACCATCATCCCCCCTTTCCTGCGGTGTTCGTCCTCAGACTGCTGTGGCCCGACCCGTTTCTTTGACCAAGGGAGCTTCTTGGCCTGGATGAACTTGTCATGCCTTCACTGGAAGACAGCATCCTTGTCCACGGGCACCCACCTCGTCTCCCTGGGATTCGAGGCCTCAGATCGAACGGCACAGGCGGGGCCCTGACAGCCCTCCGGGGCTGTCAGGTGTTTGGAGGGGAATGGTGCAACGAAATCGAGCTGGCAGGCCGCTGTCGCTGCGCATGGCTGCCAGCCGCCCCCAAATGAAATGTCAAACGAGCGGAGGCCTGGGGGACGCGGTGTCCGAAGGTTGAGGTGCCGAGGTGCCTGCTGGAGCATCACCCTCTGCCTCCAATGACATTTCGACCCACTCGGGGCCCTCGCGTCGGCGACGGTGCTCATTCCAAGTCAGCACCAACACCCAACCCAGCACAAAGAAGCTGGTCTCCAAGACGAAGGGCGTGGCCAAATAGCCGGTGAGGGTCATGAAGGACTTGGCCAACAACTCGCGCCCCAGCTCAGTGGACCAAATCAGGCGCAATGCTGTGCCAGCCAACAGAACCATTGCCGCAACCCCAATCCAGAACGAGTACCGGACTGCCCGCCGAGGCGCTTGAGGCAATCCAGTCTGTGCTGAGTTCATGTCGTGCAGCGTTGAAGCAGCGCCAGTGTGGGCGCCACAGTGAATCACTGGCCGGCAGCGGCCTTGGCCTGGGCTTGACTCTCTGCCGACAGACGACTCAGGGGCACCTGAAACACCTCACCACTGGCTGCCATTTTCAGCAGCACCGAACCGTCCTTCATGCCGGCGAAGCTGGCCTGAATGGTCTTGCCATCCGAGCTGGTCCAGGACTGCGCTGCTCCAGAGGCCGCCGCTGCTGCCATCGGCGCTGGCGCTGCTGCTGCCGCACCACCCACAAGCGATGCGCCCTCCTTGATCCAACCTTCCAGGGCCGTGAGTTCGGCGGCAGTCAGGCGATTTTTTCCCTTGGGCGGCATCACCTCATCGTCATCATCGGCGGCCTTGCAGGCGCTCAGCAGCGTGCTCTGTGCCGGTTCGCCAGGGACAATGTGGCCGCCTGGCTTGATGACCTTCGCCAACTCCTCGGGTGTATCCAAGGCCACATCGCCCTTGACCTTGTTCTTGGTTACCGCATGGCAGGCATAGCACTTTTGGCTGAAAATGGGCTTGATCTGGGAGTTGTAATCCACGGCGCGCAGCGCGGGCGTCAACAGCGCGAACATCAGGCTAAGTCGGAGGTCGAAATTCATGGGCGACTGCTGCTCTTAGCGGGTTTCACTCCCATTGGCAAGGCCGTGCTGCAGAATGTCTCCTTGTCAAACGAGGCAGAAGGCGCACTCTCTGGACGCTCCACATGTCGGCCCCTCGTCTCTTTCGCCACTGCTGGATCTGCCAGAGCCCGGAGGCCAATGCGGTGGAATCCTGGAGATCTTCAGCGGAAATCGCCGTGCTGGCCTATGACACCCGTCGGGAAAGACTGGTACAAATCCGCCTGCTGTTGCAGCCACAAGCCAGTTGGAAGCAATTGCAGGACTGCAGCGAGGCCCTGAGCCTTCCCGCGGAGCGCTGCCTGGCCCCCGCATTGGAGTGGGGCGAGGACGAAGGTGGCTGGTTTCTGATTACGCCCATGGTCAATGGACCAACGCTGGCCAACTACCTCGGACAAGACCTTTCCATCCGCTGTGATCAAGCGGCCGCACTCTGCCTTCTGGCCTTCGCCGCCATGGAGGCGACGGCAGAGCGCCTCAACTGCACGCAGGATTTCCCCTTGCAGCGACTGCGCGTCGCCAGAACCGATCACCACCCGCTGGGCATTGAGGTGGTGATGGCGCATCCAAGTCTGCAGCCGGCCCAAGGACCGATTTTGGGCTTGGATTTGGCGCAATCCAGCAGGCCGCTGCTGCAGGCCCTGCAAAAGCAGGCAACCCTGAGCACCGTGCAGCTGGCCAACCTCCTGGAGCCATGCCTGCGTTGCTTGCAGCGAGGTGCCATGGCTGCCCTGCCTTCACTTCGAACTCCCTTGATGCAACTGCTCAGGGCGACGCCAGCCTTGCCGCCACCAGAATCGCTCTTGCCCGATCAAGGAGACGGTCCTTGTGGCCTGCCGCAGGGTTGGTTCGGGGAGCAGGCCTGCCTGAAGCTGATGCAGCGCCAGGAACTTGTCAGCTGCCGATCCTTGGATTGGATTTGGCGCTCCTCAGCCATTGCTGCGCCTTGGACTCCTCTGCCCCAATGGATTCAACGCCAGTCCAGTGCGCTGGATTCCGCAGAGATTGACCTCCTCCTGGCTGCAATCAGCGCTTGCCTGGATCAAGCCGAGGACGCTGGCCTATCGCCTGCCGCCCCCCGCCTGGAGAACTTCGCGCTGCAATGGAGCCGTGCCGATTCAAGGCCGCCACAGGTGATCTTTGACCCCTTGCCCAACCTCGCCACCCTGACCTGGCAGGGCCTTCACCCCAGCCTGTGGCTTCCCCCTGGCCTTGAGCCAGGTGTGCCCGGCGCTGCATGGTTGGCGGCGGCCGGTCTGGCCCTGCAGTGCGCCTGTGAGCCTGGAGAGATGAACTCCCGAGCCGCTTCCAGCCGCTGGCAGCCTTGGCTAAAACGCACTGAGGGCCGCTCGGCACTGCTGCTTGCCCGATCGCGGATTGACCCGGCGATGAGCCTCACCACCTCCATTGGCACCGCTCCCGAAGATCCTGGCCAGCTTGCGGATGAGCCCGCTGAACCTGGCGGCTTTGCCGAATTGCTCTTTGGGGTCGAGCCCAAGGATACGATGCCGGTGGAAGCCGCCGATTCCCGCGCCGCCCCCTGGCTTTCGGCCAGCCATGCCCCATCGGCCGATGAGGACCGCAGGCCCCTCCAGGATGACGAGCCTCAGCACGAAGGCTCATGGCTTCTCAAAGCGCTGGCCTTCATCGTGTTGTCCATGACCATTGGAGCGGTCATCGCCTGGATTCACGCCGACCCTACTGCTCATCGCCGACCCGTTCCCATCACGAGGCAGAAAACCCAGCCCGAATCCCTGCCTTTTCCTTCGATTGAGATTGCCCCCGCACCCACCTCTTCACGACCGCCTGCGCTGAGCTTGCCCCCGCCAAAGCCGCAGCCCAAACTGCGCCTCGATCTGGAACAACCACCCCCGGAGCAGGGCGGGAAAACGCAAAGACAATAACAAGGGTTGCAAAAGGCATGCTTCCCGCTACGACTTGTGGCTAGTGGCGTGCCGCAAGGCCGCGCTGCGATCCCAAACTCAACAAACCAACAACACCCATGAAGTACGCCCTCATCGCCATCATCGCCGCCGGCAGCCTCGTCTCCTGCGCCTCCAAGACCCCCCCACCACCGCCCGCCCCTGTGCAGGCTGCCAAGTAAGTTCATTGACTGAACTTGCGTTTCGCAATACAGTTTCGATCTCAACCCCCTAAACTACCCACACACATGTCACGCTTCCTGACCATCGCCCTCGTTGCTTCCTCCTTCGTCCTGGCCTCCTGCGCCTCGAAGAAGGCCTGCACCTCCTGCACCTCCGCCAAGGCCCCTGTGAAGGCCTGCTGCGGCAAGGACGGCAAGTGCTGCAAGAGCGGCCACAAGCACTAAGATTTTGGATCTCCTGAAGCAGGCTTAGCCCGCAACAGGATGTTCAAGGTCCTCGGACTTGAAGTCCTACTTCATGTCCACACGGCGCTGCCAGGCTTACCGCCTGCAGCGCCTTTTTTTACCCTCTTGCCGCGCGGTGAAAGCGCCTCTGCTCAGGGCCCGACAAAGCCCAGATGCCCGCCGTTGAGCTCAGGGAATCGTGGTGCCGTCCTTCGGAGGATTGCGCCCAATGAAGGGGTGCTGCTCCAGGTCCATCACCTGACCACTGATCGGCCCGCTCTCATCAGCCAACCAGTAAACCGCTGCCGCAGCGATTTCAGACGGCCATAAGATTCGGCCCGCAGGCGCGTACATCTTGGGCAAATCGCGGTACCAGTCCTCCCGCAAGCCGTGCTCGCGCTTGCGTTTGGCCTCGTTTTCAGTGAGCACCCAACCCGGGTTGATCTGATTGACCCGCACCCCGTGGTCGCGCATCAGGCTGTCGCCCAAATTGCGGGTCAGCGTCATCAAGGCTCCCTTGGAAACGGAGTAGGGCAACAGGTTGGGCTCACCGCTCCAGGCGTTGACACTGCCAATGTTGAGCACGCAGCCCCGTGTTTTTTCCAGCGCCGGCAGGGCAGCCTGGATCAGAGCAAAGGGCGCCACAGTATTGACCTCCAACATTCGGCGCAGGAAATGAAGGTCCGTGCTCTGCAGATTGCCACTGGCCACCCAGGCCGCATTGTTCACCACGGCGTCAAGCCTGCCAAAGCGCGAGAGCGCCAGTTCCACCAACCGCGATGGGCAACCATCAACCGTCAAATCCTCGACCAGCGCCACAGCCCGCGTCTCACCCAACTCGGCCACCACCTCAAGCGCCAAGTCCGGCTCCAAGCCGTGAATGACCACACTGGCGCCCTCCTGAACGCAGCGTTTGGCAATCGCCCGGCCAATTCCGGTGCAACTGCCAGTCACAACAACCACATGGTTTTGCAGGCGGGAGGAGGAGCAGAGGGCAACTTCAGACATGGCCCGCCATGCTGCACCCAAGAAACCCGCGCCGCAAGCCCCCTCGCAGGGCGGCCCCGCTCTGCGGTTGCCAAAGCGCTTGGCCCAGTCTAACGCATCGGCGCCGCGCCTTTGCCAAGACCGCGCAGCAGACCTGCAGTTGCCACTTCATCCCCAAGCCACGCTCATGTCCACCCAGCCCACCATCCTCTACACCAAGACCGACGAAGCCCCTGCCCTGGCCACCTACTCGCTGTTGCCCATCGTTGAAGCCTTCACCCGCAGCGCCGGCATCAGCGTGCAGACCCGCGACATCTCGCTTGCAGGGCGCATCCTCGCCGCCTTCGGTCTGCAGCCCGATCACCTCGCCGAACTGGGCAAGCTCTGTTTGGAGCCCACCACCAACATCATCAAGCTGCCCAACATCTCGGCCTCAGTTCCCCAGCTCAAGGCTGCCGTCGCCGAACTCAAGGCGAAGGGCCACCCCCTGCCCGACTACCCTGAGAACCCGCAAACCGAGGAGGAGAAGCAAATCAAGGCCAAGTACTCCAAGGTGATGGGAAGCGCCGTCAATCCCGTGCTGCGCGAGGGCAACAGCGACCGCCGCGCCCCCAAGGCCGTCAAGGACTACGCGCGCAAGCACCCTCACAGCATGGGCACCTGGAACCGCGACAGCAAAACCCGCGTCAGCACCATGGGCAGCGGCGACTTCTTCAGCAATGAAAAGTCCATCACCCTCGCTGCCGCCACCGAGGCCCGCATCGAGTTTGTTGGCAGCGACGGCAACATCAAGCTTCTGCTGCCAAAGCTGCCACTGCTGGCCGGCGAAATCCTCGACGCCACCAAGATGGAATGCCAGGCACTGATTGCCTTCTACGAGCGCGAAATGCAGCGCGCCAAGGACGAAGGCGTGCTGCTCTCCCTGCACTTGAAGGCCACCATGATGAAGGTCAGTGACCCCATTCTCTTCGGCCACGCCGTGCGTGTCTTCCTGCGCGAGTTCATCGCCAAGCACCAAGGCCTGCTCGGGCAACTTGGGGTGGATTTCAACAACGGCATTGGCGACCTGCTCGCCAAGGCGGAAAGCCTGCCTGAGGCCGACAAGCGCAGCCTGCTCGCTGATCTCAGCGAGGCCTATGCCAAGGGCCCATCGCTGGCCATGGTCAACAGCGACAAGGGCATCACCAACCTGCATGTGCCAAGCGATGTCATCGTTGACGCCTCCATGCCCGCGATGATTCGCGGCGGCGGCAAGATGTGGAATGCCCAGGGCCGCGAAGAAGACACCCTGGCGCTGATCCCCGACAGCAGCTACGCTGGCGTGTATCAGGCGGTGATTGACTTCTGCCGTGAGAATGGCGCCCTGGACCCGCGCAGCATGGGCAGCGTGCCCAATGTGGGCTTGATGGCTCGCGCCGCTGAAGAATACGGCAGCCACAACAAGACCTTCGAAGCACCCGGCGATGGCCTCATCCGCGTGATTGACGCACAAAACCAAACCCTGCTTGAGCATCAAGTGAAGGCCGGCGACATCTGGCGCGCCTGTCAAACCAAGGACGCCTCCATCGCCGATTGGGTGAAACTGGCGGTGCAGCGCGCGCGCCTCTCCAATACCCCGGCCGTGTTTTGGCTGGATGCCAAACGCGCCCATGACGCGCAGCTCATTTGCAAAGTTGAGCACTACCTCAAGGATCACGACACCAGCGGCCTCGACCTGCGCATCCTCGCACCTGCCGAGGCCTGCAGCTTCAGCCTGCAGCGCATCGTCAAGGGCCAGGACACCATCAGTGTCACCGGAAATGTGCTGCGCGACTACAACACCGACCTGTTCCCCATCTTGGAAGTTGGCACCAGCGCCAAGATGCTCTCCATCGTGCCGCTGATGAACGGCGGCGGCCTGTTTGAAACCGGAGCCGGCGGCAGCGCGCCCAAGCATGTGCAACAGTTCCAACAGGAAAACTACCTGCGTTGGGACAGTCTCGGCGAATTCTTTGCCCTGGCCGCCAGCTTCGAACACCTGGCAAACACCTTCCATTCCACCAAGGCTCGCGTACTCGCCGAGACCCTCGACACTGCCAACGGCAAATTCCTGGAAAATGATCGCAGCCCCGGCCGCAAACTCGGCACGCTGGACAATCGGGGCTCGCATTTCTACCTCGCCCTGTACTGGGCGCAGGCTCTGGCAGAGCAAACTTCGGATGCCGAATTGGCGGCCTCGTTCAAGCCTGTCGCATCCGCCATGGGCGCGGCTGAATCCAAAATTGTGGCCGAACTTTTGGCCGTCCAGGGCAGTCCAGCTGACCTTGGGGGTTACTACAGCCCCGATGAAAAACGCGCCAACGCCGCTCTCCGCCCAAGCCCGACACTCAACGCCATTCTCGACTCCCTGGCCGCTGCCTGAATCATCCAACCCGGGGGCGCTTGAGCCTCAATGGGGCAGCAATCACCTTGGGGCGATGGCTTGGTAAACTGACTGTCGTTCAGCAATTTCTGAACGATCTCGCATCGTGGATTGATGTGCCTGCTCCCTCAGTCCAAGCCCTCAATGGATTGCGCCTGGAAGGGAGTCACAAACCACACAGGACCCATTCGCGTTCACCGCGCAGGAACGCTCGCTCTCTGCCGCCCTGCTACGGGCCAGCACCTGAGGATTCTCATTTGTGGTAACTCATTTGCATTTCATGCGATCCTAACATCAGCTAATGAGGCCGCAGCGTTCTGCCGAACGCGAACCCTAAAAAAAGTCGTAACCTGTTTTTTTTAAGATTGTTATATTCTCACAAGAGCCTCATGATCGCTGTAGCATCTGGCCAGACGGTCTAAGTGATAATCGCATTGGTGGTTACACCCAACAAAGAGCACATCCACCCGGCATATCACCTAGATCGCTCAGCCTTTGCGGTTAAACTCAGTGGTTTAGTCTTGTCCATTTTCTGGGCAAAAAGCAACCCCATCACTGCCGTGATCCAAAACCGCAACTCTAGCGCAGACCGTGCCAACCGGCATCCCCTCGAACTGCGTCTGGCCTCAACCCTCCGTTGGCTGCTCGCCGCCGCGCTGTGCAGCCTCGCCCTGCAGGGCCAATCGCTGGCGCAGAATGCCCCGGTGATCACCAGCGATGGCGGTGCAGCAACAGGCAGCATCAGCTACGCGGAAAATGGCACGGCCGCTGTCACCACCGTCACTGCCACGGATGCCGATGCAGGACAGACCAAAACCTTCAGCATCAGCGGCACGGACGCAGCGCGATTCAACATCAACAGCAGCAGCGGCGCCTTGACCTTCAAGCTGCCACCCAACTTTGAAAACCCCGTTGATGCCAACGCCGACAATGCCTACCTGGTCACCGTCACCGTCACCGACAATGACAGCCCCGCCCTGAGCGACTCGCAGGACTTGACCGTCACCGTGACCAATGTGGACGAGTCCAATGCGCTCATTGCCATTGACAACACCGGTGCCAACGACGCCATTTCCGCAGGCAATCCACGCGTCTGGAACTTCCGCGTCACCAGCAGCGGTTCCTCGCTGCTGAAAATCAACAAGGCCCTGTTTGGCCTGAACGCGGGTTCCAACACCACTGAACCGGTGACCTTCGCCATTTACAGCGGCCTGGGCGGCGATGTGGCGGGCAACACCCTGTTAAGGTCGGTGACCATCGCGGCGAGCGCAGTCACTGGAACCTTCACCACCATGACCTACTTCAACTTTCAGGAACTCACCCTGACCTCGGGGGATTACTCCGCCAAGTTGAGCACCAACGCCGCCTCGGGAGGCAGCACCGCCTACGGCCTCAAGCAGGGCAAAATGTCCATGTACGACGCCGCAAGCTATGTGGACAGCAGCAGCGCCAAGCTTTCCTCTGTGTACTGGATTCAAGACAGCAACAACACGGGAACGGCGTCAACCACCTTCACCGCCGACCCCACCCAACCCAGCGGGGTGGCCCTGCAGGTGCCCAACATCGCCGTGTACCAAGGCAACAACAGCTCAGGCACCCCCATCACCGATGCCCAAGCCAGCCCTGTCAGCGTGGGCACCACCACCAGCAACACGGCACTCAACTACAACATCACCATCAAAAATGAGGGCGACGCCTCCCTGACCATCGGTGGCGCCCAATTCAGCGGCGCGGGTGCTGCAGCCTACAGCCTCACGGGAACCTCGCCCATCACCACGCTGGCCGCAGGAGCAAGCGTCACCTTCACCGTGACCTTCACCCCCGCTCTGGCCGGAACCTTCCTGAGCACCCTCACCCTCAGCAGCAATGACCCCGATGAGGCGGAGTTCGAAATCCCCCTGACCGGCAAATGCGCCAACCCTCCCACCATCACCAGCAATGGCGGCGGCAGCACAGGCAGCGTAAGTCTCGCCGAAAACCTCACCGCGGCCACCACGGTGACCGCCACCGACCCGGATGCCGGCCAGACTCTGAGCTACGACATCACTGGCGGAACCGACAGCGCCAAATTCAGCATCGACGCCAACACCGGCGCCCTGACCTTCCTCACCGCCCCCAACTTTGAAATCCCCACCGACAGCAACACGGACAACATTTATGTGGTGACCGTGCGCGTCCGCGACAACGACAGCCCGCAACTCGAGGACACGCAGACCCTGAGCATCACCATCACCAACATCAACGACGCGCCGCTGATCACCAGCAATGGCGGTGGGGCCAGCGCCAACATCAACGTGGTGGAAAACACCACCGCCGTCACCACGGTCACCTCCAGTGATGCCGACCTCCCCGCCCAGAACAGAACCTACAGCATCAGCGGCGGAGCCGATAGCGCCAAGTTCAGCATCGACCCTGCCACCGGCGCCCTGACCTTCATCGCCGCACCGGATTACGAGACGCCAACGGACACTGGCGCCAACAATGTCTATGAGGTCGTTGTCACAGTCACCGATGACGGCAGTCCAGCCGCCAGCGTCAGTCAGACGATCAACGTCACGGTCACCAGCATCAACGAGGCACCCACCATCACCAGCAACGGCGGTGGAGCCGCCGACAGCTTCAGCATGGCTGAGAACCTCACTGCCGTCACCACGGTGACGGCAACCGATCCGGATGTCGGCCAGACCCTGAGCTACGACATCACCGGCGGAACCGACAGCGCCAAATTCACCATCAACAACAGCACCGGCGCGCTTAGCTTCGTCAGCGCACCCAATTTCGAGATCCCCGGCGACAGTGACGGGGACAATGTCTATGTCGTAACCGTGCGGGTGCGGGACGATGCCGGAGTGCGCCTTGAGGACAGCCAGACCCTGACCATCACCATCACCGACGCCAACGACGCCCCGGTGATCACCAGCAACGGCGGCGGTGCCTCGGCCTCCATCAGCATCGCGGAAAACACCACGGCTGTCACCACGGTCACGGCGACAGATTCCGAACTGCCCCCCCAGAACAAGACCTACAGCATCAGCGGGGGAGCGGACAGCGCCAAGTTCAGCATTGACCCTGCCACCGGCGCCCTGACCTTCATCGCCGCACCTGACTACGAGACTCCCACCGACGGAGGAACCAACAATGTTTACGAAGTGATCGTCAAGGTCACCGACGACGGCTCGCCTGCCGCCTTCAGCACCCAGAGCATCAGCGTCACCATCACCAATGTTGACGAGGCACCAGTGATCAGCAGCGCAGCCACCTCAAGCATTGCAGAAAACAGCCCCATGGCCACCGTCGCCTTGGATGTCAATGCCGCCGACCCTGAGGCCGGCTCCCTGAGCTACAGCATCAGCGGCACCGACGCGGCCCTCTTCGCCATCAACAGCACCACGGGGGAAATCACCTTCCTGGCCAGCCCCAACTTCGAAGACCCCAGGGACCTCAACACCGACAACGCCTACCTGCTGACGGTGACGGCAACCGAGGTGGCCGGAGCCCAACTCTCCAGCAATCAGGCGGTGACCATCACGGTGACCAATGTCAACGAGGCCATCACCATCACCAGCAACGGCGGCGGCGCCAGCGCTGCCATCAATCTGGCTGAGAACCTCACTGCCGTCACCACCGTCACTGCCAGCGACATTGATGCCGGCCAGACCAAAACCTTCAGCATCATGGGCGGGGCGGACGCAGCCCTGTTCTCCATCGACTCCGGCACTGGAGCATTGACTTTCAACACCGCACCTGACTTTGAAAACCCGACGGATGCCGGCGCCTCGGCCGACAATGTTTACGAAGTCACCGTCCGCGTGGTGGACAACGGCAGCCCCAGCCTTGATGACAGCCAGGCCATCAGCGTGACCATCACCAATGCCAACGATGCGCCAGTGATCAGCAGCTACGGCGGCGGCAACAGCGGCGCGGTAAGCTTCGCAGAAAACACCCTGGCCAGCACCATGGTGGCAGATGTGGACGCCTCCGATCAGGACAACAACACCCTGACCTACAGCGTCGGCGGAACCGACGCTGCGCTTTTCAACATCAACGGCGCTGACGGCAAGGTCACCTTCAAGACCAGCCCGAACTTTGAGAGCCCGCAGGACGCAGGTGGCAACAATGTCTACGACATCGTGGTGACCGTCACCGACAACGGCAGCGGCGCGCTCACCGACACACAGGCCATCGCCATCACCGTGACCAATGTCAACGAGGCCATCACGATCACCAGCAACGGCGGGGGCGCCACGGCGGCCGTCAATGTGGCTGAAAACACCACGGCCGTGACCACCGTCATCGCCACGGACATCGACGCCGGCCAGACCCAAACCTACAGCATCACCGGTGGCGCCGACTCCGCACTCTTCACCATCGACGCAGGCACCGGGGCCCTGGCCTTCGCCGTCGCGCGGGACTTTGAAGTCAAGGCCGATGCCAACCTCGACAATGTGTATGTGGTTGAAGTCACAGCCACCGACAACGGCACTCCCAGCACCCTGAACGACAGCCAGGTCATCAGCGTCACCATCACCAATGTCAATGACGCGCCGGTGATCACGAGCAATGGCGGCGGCAGCAGCGCCAGCCTGAACTTTGCCGAAAACACGCCAATCTCCACCACCGTGGTGGATGCCAACGCCAGCGACGACGACAGCGACACCCTGACCTACAGCCTCAGCGGCCCGGACGCCGCCCTGTTCAACATTGACCCGGCCACGGGCATCATCACTTTCAAGGTGAGCCCCAACTTCGAGACCCCCAGCGACAGTGGCGGCAACAATGTGTATGACATCACCGTGACGGTCACCGACAACGGCACCGGCACCCTCACCGACACCCAAACCATCGCCATCACCGTCACCGACGCCAACGACGCGCCCGTGATCACCAGCGCCGCCAGCTACAGCGTGCCCGAAAACACCACTGCCGTTGGCACCGCAACCGCCACGGACCAGGACAGCACCCACAGCACCACCTTCAGCATCAGCGGCACCGACGCCGGCAAGTTTGACATCGTGGCTGCCACCGGCGTGATCACCTTCAAAACGGCCCCCAACTTCGAGGGGCCCACAGACAGCGGATCCAACAATGTTTACGACATCGTGATCACCGCCACGGACAACGGCAGCCCTGCGCAGAGCAGCACCAAGAATGTGGCCATCACCGTCACCAATGTCAACGAAGCCCCGGTCATCACCAGCAATGGCGGCGGCAGCACAGGCAGCATCAACTACGCCGAAAACAGCACGGCAGCCATCACCACGGTCACCGCCAGCGATGTGGACGCCAGCCAGACCAAGACCTACAGCATCAGCGGGGGAGCGGATTCCGGCAAGTTCACCATCGTCAGCAACACCGGCGTCCTGACCTGGGCGGCCTCACCGAACTTTGAGTCCCCCACCGATGTTGGCGCGGACAATGTCTATGAAGTCATCGTGCGCATCGTGGACAACGGCAGCCCCGCGCTCGACGACACCCAAACCCTCAGCATCACCGTAACCAATGTCAATGATGCCCCGGTGATCACCAGCAATGGCGGGGGCGCCAGCGGCTCTCTGAGCGTTGCCGAGAACACCTCGCTTGCCACCACGGTGACCGCCACGGATCAGGATGTCGGGCAAACCCAGGCCTACGCCATCATCGGTGGAGCGGACTCGGCACTCTTCACCATTGATGCAGCCACTGGGGCATTGAACTTCATCACTGCCCCTGACTTCGAGGTGCCGGCAGACTTCGGCGCCAACAATGTTTACAATGTCACCGTTCGGGTGGTGGACAACGGCAGCCCCGTGCTCAACGACACCCAGGATCTGGTGATCTCGGTGACCAACGTGGTGGGTGACGACACCAACCCAATCATCAGTGGCCTGTACAGCCGCGGCAACAACAGCACCAGCTACCAACTCTTCGCCACGGTCAACCCCAATGGCGTGGCCACTTTTGCCAATGTCCCGTCCACCACCG
>JAURHS010000107.1 GCA_030833205.1 Prosthecobacter sp. | reverse complement strand
TGCAGACCCCCACAGATGCCATCATTGAGGTTGGTGGGTTGGCTCCCCTTCCCGATGGCCGATTGGCTGTGGCCACACGCCGTGGCGAAGTGTGGATCCTCGCCAAGCCCACGGCTGAGCCGCCTACTGCGGCCAATCTGGGGTGGAGCCGATTTGCCGAGGGCCTGCATGAGATTCTTGGTTTGACCTTCCACGATGGCGCGCTCTACGCCACGCAGCGCAGCGAGGTGACACGCCTCACGGACCGCAACGCCGATGGCCGCGCCGACGAGTACCTTTGCGCCAGCAGCGGCTGGGGCGTCAGCGGGGCCTATCATGAGTATGCTTACGGTCCGGTCTTTGACGCGCAGGGCAACATGCACAACACGCTGAATTGCTCGATGGGCAAGACTTGGAAGGGCGCTGGCGAAGAGGCCAAGCATCCCCTGTGGCGGGGCTGGAGCATCATGACCCCAAAGGGCAACACGAAGCCTGTTGGCTTCAGCGCTGGATACCGCAGCCCAAGCGGACTTTGCCGCAATGCTGCAGGGGAGATTTTCGCCAACGACCAACAGGGCAACTGGGTGCCAACCAGTCCCATCATTCATGTGCAGCAGGGCGCCTTTTACGGCCACGCTGATGCCCTCGGCGATCAGGCCCAAACAGGCTCGCTGCTCAAGCAGCGACCTGAGGTGCGCGAGGACCTCAGCGTGGCCAAGGCCATCACGCAAATCAAGGGCTACCACCCACCCGCCGTATGGCTGCCCTACATCAAGTTTGGCCAAAGCACCACGGGCATGCACTTTGATGAAACTGCCGGGCGCTTTGGCCCATTCACCGACCAACTCTTCGTGGGTGAATTTGTGTTTGCAGGTGTGAACCGCGTCTCCCTGCAGCGCGTACGCGGACAGTACCAGGGGGCCTGCTACCCTTTTGTCAGCGCGTTGCAATGCGCCGTGCTTAGCCTGAACTTTCTGCAGGACGGTTCAATGATTGTGGGTCAGACCAACCGCGGATGGAACAGCTACGGCGACAAGCCTCAGGGCCTGCAACGCCTCATTCCCACCGGCAAGGTTCCCTTTGAAGTCCTCCGCCTCGAGGCCATTCCAGGTGGCTTTGAATTCACCTTCACCAAGCCAGTGCGGGCCAACTCCGCATGGGGCCAGACCAAGGCCCAAAGCTATACCTATCAGCACCACGGCAAGTACGGCAGCCCCGAAATTGAGAGTGAGCCTCTCAGACTCAACCAGTGGAGCCTGAGCCCCGATGGGCTCAGGCTTAGCGTGGCCTGCGAGAACCTTCGCGCGGGCTTTGTGCACGAGTTTGAGCTGCCTCCCCTGATCTCCAGCCAGGGTGAAAAAATCTGGCACCAGATCTGCGCGTACACGCTCAACCAGCTTCCCTGAGACCCGCACAGGTGCATGCGGTGACCATTGAGCCCTCAGGGCATCCGCCGCAGAATCAGGTGCCTGAGCACGAGCACCAAGGGCTCGCCCTCCTTTTGCTCGGTCACCCGCATCGCGAACTGGGCGCTTTCGATGGCCTGCTCAATCTTGACCTCACCGAGACGCAGAAGGCGGTAACTTTTCGGGGAACTGGTGGCCTCTGGGGTGGAAAACTGCCGCTCAAACTTGCTGCTTCCCAAGGCACACTGCAGGGTAAACTTTGCGTCTTCGCGCAGCGTGGCATAATTGAGCAAGACCTCGTAGTTCCCAGCCTGCAACCGATCGAGACGCCATTGAATCTGCTGAATGGCGAGACTCTGGGGCACGGCACTCGCGGCAGGCTTCGGGTTGATCTCCAAGGCGACCTGAGGGGTCAGGTCCCAAACCCCACGACCCTCGTCCTCAAAGACCACAGGCTCAGGCCAGGCAGAACCAGGGGAAATCGCCTTGGCAAGCTCCACAAGGTCAACCACTCCGCCCTCCGCAATGCGCTGAGCCAGCCAACGGGACTCCGCCTGCAGTTCCTCGTTGGGAGTTGAGGCCAATTCCAAAGCAACCTGTTTCAGCCGATCGCGCAGCAAGGGGAGAGACCTCAACCTCGACTGCTCGCGAAAGATCTTCTCGTAAAGCGCCAGACGATCGCCAACGGAAACAGGCTCTGCAGACTGACCCAAGACCGGTGTCAAGGCCGTGCCAGCCAAGAACGACAGCAGCAAGAGCCAAAATGACTGGGGTTGTCGCGTGCTCACGGCCTTGATCCTCCCATAGTCAGGGCCCAGACACCCCGCCTTGAATTGCGGGCAAGCTCCTGTGCCCGTTGCAGGGACTGGTGCCAACTCCTCAACAGCGGGTCTCCGGATTCAGCGGCAGTGATCTCGGCAACCAAGGCCAGACCCCTACTGACCAGAGCCTCCTGAATCCAGCCCAGACCGGCGACTCGAAGCAGACAGCGGGAATGCTCAGTTTTCTCCTGCGGCTGCAACATGACGACAGAAAGATCCTGTGCCGAAATGTGCTCCTTCATCCACTCGACGGCAATGGCAGCGATCTCACGCTCTACCCTGCTCTCCACGCCTGCGTTCCGCGCAAACTCAGAGCGCCCGGTGGCGAGTGAACCCGGGCAGCTGACCCAGGCCAGCTCAAGAGTCTTTCGGGCACCACCCGACTCAATGCTGATGTGCGCGATGTCCTCTCCGCTTGAAACCCACTTGGCGGAACTCAGCACCTCTGCCGAAACAGGCTGACTCCACTGATTGGCCAAGCGGCTCAACACTGACCCGCCACCAGATTTTTGACTGGCAATCAAACCGCGGAGATGGCGCACCTGAGCATCGATCACATTGCGCTGGGCACCACCACTGACCGCCAATTCCTCCAACGCGCCCAGACGGCTTTGGAGCAAAGGCAACTGGCTTTGGACCAAGGCACGACTGAGATTGGCATCAGCCTCCTGAAGCAGCTGGGCGGCGCTGCCAACCGCATCCGCGCCCCCCTCAACTGGCGCGGCTTTGCCTGAGAGAACTGCAGTGACCGCATCCATCTCCGCAATCCTCGCCTTGACCAACTTGCAGCCCTGATAATCGCCCGCCGCGGCCAGTTCCGCTTCAAGTTTGGCCAAAGCGCTGCGGTACTGCTCAGAGAGCGTTCGGGACTCCTCATGAAGCAGCCGTGCAAACTCCAGCGAAACCTGGGCCCGAATCGGTGCAAGGCCTGCGCAGAGAAGCAGGCAGAGCAAGGCAATGATGTGAGAGCGCACCATGAAACACCTCGCATCAAAGCAGCAACCCAAACGATGGCAAGACCTCCTCATCGGGTTTATTCGGGTAGCCACTGAACCCCATAGGGCCACAGTGGCGTCAACTCTGAACGACTGACCCAACCCAACAAGGGCTTCTCCTCCGCAGGAATTTCGACGAACGCCCAAGAGCCGCGAGTCTTGAGGATACGGACCTGAGTCCCAGGCGGCAGCGCAATGACCGTACCCGCCACCGATGAGGCCCCAGTGTACGCAGACACTTCTGTCCCGACCACAACCTCAACATCCTTGACCGTTTGTTCCGCACTGACCCGCGTCACCGCAAGGAAACCAACCACCAGCCCGACCAGCAACACCAACCGCAAGACCAGCGATAACCACGCAGTACGGCGACCAAACCAGAGCAAGCCCGCCAACCCGCAAGCCAACCACCAGCAGGCAGCCGCAATGTACCACCATTGCCCCTGCCCGAGCTGCGCGGAAATGGAGGACAGGATGCCCTGCTGCGGAAAAACAAAAAGACGCGTTGACTCCCGCACATGGCGCCAGTTTTGAGCCAACTCCGGACTCGGTGGGCCAAGCAGCATTGCCCGCTGGTACCACAAGGCAGCCCGACCCAGATCCCCCTGTTTGTATCTGGCATGACCGAGCAGCTCAAAGAGCTGCGGTCCCAGAACGGGAGGGTTGAGCTTGAGCAGGGACTGTGCGGCGTGCTGCGCACGCAGGTAATCTCCCTTCTGAAGAAGCTCCGCGGCCTGTGCGTACACCTCATCTGCGCTACCCTTGCCGGGGGCAGACTCCTCGCTGCCCATGGCGGACGGAGAGGCAGCGACGCACAACAGAAGGGCGACTGCCAGACTGGTGACCCCGCGCAACAAGGCATTGAGACGGCGAAGAATTTCCCGCCTCTGATCAGCGCTCCACCGCCTTGCCAAGGCAGCGGGTTGCGGACTGAAGCAACACACCTCGTAATCGGCAAGCAGATCTCTCAGCAAAGGTTCCTCTGGAGGTTTCACCGACAGCGCATGCAACGCTGCAGCCGCACGACGCAAGAACTCGGCCTCGTCACTGCCCATGCCCGCCCTCGCCTCAAGCACCAAACGGCGCAACTCGCCGGCCCTGCCCTGCATCAGGCGGGCCTGCCTTCGCTTCAGTCCAGAGAGAACTGCAGCCATGGCAAGGGCTGAAAGCGGCAGCAATTGAAGCCACCAGAACCACCTCTGCTGCCACAGCAAGGGACCGCTTCTTTCTTTGATCCATCTGGCCTTCGCAGGCAGCGTCATGAGGATGTCGGTGATCTCCGCACTTGGCGCCGCGACCGGAGCGACCACCGCAGCAGGCGCTGCCTGAGACCCAGGCGTTGCCGCAACCGCGGCTGATGTAGGATCTGGTGGCGTGATTTGAAGTTCGATGGGAGCAGTCCGCACCGTCACATACTTCTTTTGCGTGGGGCTGAAAAAATGAATCTCAAAGGAGGGCAAGCGACGATGCACCGCTTCGGGAACCAAGACCTGCGTGTAGCCGATGCGCCGCTCCAGTGTGGGGATCTGATTCTGATCCGTCGGCCCCTCAATCACATAGCGCTTGGCCGGATAAAGTTTCCAACCCTGTGGCTCAGTCAGCTCAGGCGCAGCCAAAGCGTCGAAATTACCCGAGCCCGCCACCTCGATCTCAACCGAGAGCGGGTCACCCACCTTCAGCGCATTGGACTGCACCCTTGCCTGCATGGAAAAGTCACCAACCGCCCCTGCAAAACCCGCAGGCCTACCCTCGGTCGGCAACGGCAGCACGGTCACATTGATCACCTGACTCTTTACGCTGAGCTTGCGCGGCTCCATCGTGTCGGAGAATAGGCCAGGTGGAAAGTTGCCAAAGAACCCAGGCATGCCATTGCCGCGAGGCCGACCCGTCGAATTGACGGGAACATCCACAAGCAATTCCACCGTTGCCGGACCGACCTTCAGACTCCCTTCCCGCAGCGATGAGAGGGTGCTGCGAAAACTCATCACACTGTAGGCGGCACCATCCACCACAGTGGCAGACTGCTCGCCGACTTGAGGAAAGCGCGCAACCGCCACCGAGGACTTGTCAATTTCGATCAGGCCAATCCGGCGCAACTGAACCTGCCTGGGCACAAACAAACTGGCGACCAGGGGAACCACCTCTCCCTGATAAATTTCGCGCCGAGGCACCTCGAGCTGCAACAGCGGTTGCACCTCATCTTCCTGCGAAGTTGACGCGGAGTTGTCCACCCGAAACTTGACCTCATTGCACACCAGCTCACGCCCGCCGACCATGAGCCTTTGGGGTGGAATGACAAACTCGCCAGGCTCGGCTGCAACGACTCCCCACATCAACACGGTGCTCACGCTCTGCACCCCGTTTCGGATCTGAAGGTTTTGGCGCGTGCTCAGGGCAGTGGCCTGAGACACCTGCAGGGGGAACCGAAGCTGCGGCACCGCATCAATCTGGCCGCCTTCAACCTCGATGATGTAGGCGGCGACCTGGTTTGGCTTGGCAACAGCGGGCTCCAGCCTCGCGACGACTGTCTGCGCCAGCGCGGAGGACACCGCCAAGAGTGAAAGCATCAGGCTGCAAAAGCACACACGCATCCGAATGGTGTGCAATCCAGCAAAGAAGGGGCTCATCATGACCATAGGAAATTAGTGAATTACCAGTCTTTGCCGCGCACCGCGTCATTGCGCGGCCGAAGTTGTAGGGCTTTTTTCTGATCATCGGCATAGGTGCGCAGAAAACTTCTGGCCTCATTGCGACTGAAACCTGTCTTGCCATTGCGGGCCTCCTCACGCTGACGAGCCTCCCTCTCCTCACGGCGGGCACGCGCCTCGGGAGACTCTTCCTGGCCTTCTTGACCCGCACGCAACTGCCCTTCTTGATCCCCTTCTCCCTTACCCTCATCTTCACCCTCCTTCTTGCCCAGGCTCTCCTTGCGCGAACGATCCTCCTGCGACTCTCCGTCTCCACTTTCGCCGTCCTCACCCTCCTCGCCCTCCTGCCCACGCTCTCCCTTTTGACCCTGCTGCCCCTTCTTGCCTTGTTGACCCTGCTGCTGCATCTGCTCTTCGAGCTCCTCGAGGCGCTTTGCAACAAACTCGCGATTCTCGACCACCGCCTTGTTATTGGGGTCGGTCTCAAGAACAGTATCAAAGTGCCTGAGACTCTCGCGCCATGCACTGCGGGCAAGCTTGGGCTGCCTTGCCATCGCGCGGTCCCCGAGATCATAAAGACTGTGGGCTAGCCCCTGATGCGCCCGAAGTTGCGTCTGAGAGGATTCGGACTCAAGTGCCCTGCTGAACCCCTCGATGGCCCGATCGTAATCCTGGAGGGCGCGGGCAGACAATGCCTCACCCATCGCTGCCTGCTCAAGGCCCCTCCCGCCATGGTTCTCGGCCATCTGCCGCCAATGCTTGAGCGCGAGTTCATGCTCACCACGCTCTTGGGCCTCCAACGCCTCCAACTCGGCAGGGGAATTTCGGGTCTGAAACCAATTCGCCAGCGAAGCGCCTGAGGGCTGGACCGCAACCCCAAAGAGAAGCAGGCTGGCAACAAGAATCGGCGCACCGGCAGGCCTCAATGCAGAAGCCACCACAGAGGGACGCAGGGACAGAGCCGCCAGCCAAAGCAGCACGGCAACGGCGAGCGGCCATTGAAAACGCTCGATGGGCTTGAAAACCTCGCGCGCCGCATGGGTTTGTGCCTGCAATCTTGCAAACAAATCGCCGACCAGCGAATCAGCGAGGCCCTGAGCCGAAAGCTTGAAGTACTGGCCTCCGGTGACTTTGGCCACTTCCTGCAGGACGGCGGGCTGCAACACGGTCTTGACCACCTTGCCCTCGTGATCCCGCACGAAATCGCCACGCCGGTCGGGGTCCGGATCGGGAATGAGGCTTCCCTGCTCGGTCCCCACGCCCACGGCCAGGACCATGGCTTGCATCTTGGCCAATTTCTGGGCCTGCGCGGCAATGCCTGCTTCAGCCTCGCCTCCGTCACTGAACACCACCACACCATGGTTGCGTGCTGCGTTGGCCTGAAGGGTGTCGTGGGCAAGCGAAAGCGCGTTGGCAAGTTCACTGCCGCCTGTGGGCACCGAGGTAAAATCCAGCGACTCGATTGCCTCGGCGATGGCCTCGTGATCCGTAGTGAGTGGCGCCTGCAAATAGGCGTTACCGGCAAAGGCGATCAACCCAATGCGATCGCCCTTGAGGCGACTGAGCAGATCAAGTGCCGCCATCCTCACGCGGGAGAGACGGTCAGGCACCACATCGTTGGCCAACATTGAGCGCGAGGTGTCCACCACAAGCAACACATTGCGGCCACTCTCCTGCTGCACCTCGCGTTGTTGCCCCCACCGAGGCTGAGCCAGCGCCACAAACATCAAGGCGAGGCCAAGAAGTTGGAGCCCAAGCGCCAAGGAGCCGCGTCCCGCGGCAGCGCCCTCCACCAACAACCAACGCCAGCGGGCGGCCGCCAACCTACCCGCAGCGATCTGGGCCAGACGCCGAGCGCGAACCGCCAACAGCGCGAGAAGCAATGGCAGACCAAGCAACCAGAGAAGCTGGGGATGATGAAAGCTCATGACGAGGTGGTGACGATGGAGGGCGAGGTGCGGCGCAGTGTCAGCCGCGCCAGGAGAACCAACGACAGGATGATGAGCGCCAGCCCCAGAGGCCAGTGAAACCACTCCTCGACTTCACGCAGGGTGCGCTGGCGAATCTGCTTTTTCTCAAGTTTGTCAATGGTGGCAAAAATCTCGGCCAACGCTCCAAGGTCCTGTGCCATGTAAAAGGAGCCCCCACCGATCTGTGCCACGGCCTGCAGCGTTCCCTCATCGAATTCTTGTCTCCCGCTGGTGATCGTACGGCCATTGGGAAGTGGGATCATGTGGACACCTGGAGTTCCAATGGCAATGGTGTAGATGCGTATACCCAGGGTTGCCGCAAGCTTTGCCGCGTCCTGTGGGCTGAGTTTGCCACTGTTGTTGGCGCCATCGGTCAGCAGAATGATCACCTTGCTGGGCAGCGTTTCACGGTCGAGGCGGCGAGCCGCAGCAGCCAGCCCCGAGCCGATTGCCGTACCGTCTTCCATCACCCCCGTCTGAACCCGCTCCAGATTTGCCTCCAGCCACTGCCGATCCAGCGTGAGTGGGCAGGGATAATACGGCGCGCCAGCAAAGGCCACAATGCCGATGCGATCCGATTGCCGACCACGGATGAAATCACGCATGACTCTTTTTGCGGCAACGAGGCGGTTGACCGGCTCGCCGCCGATGTAAAAGTCTTCAATGAGCATGGAGAGCGACACATCCACCGTCAGGCAGATGGCGATCCCCTGAGTGTTGTCCTCCTGTCGAATCTTCACCTGCTGTGGCCTGGCCAGCGCCAGAATGGCCAGCGCCAGTGCCAGAGTCAGCCAACCCAAGGGGCCGGAGCCCCGCCTCAGTCGCGCTGCCTCGCCACGATTGAGAATCCAGGAGAGCATCGGAAATGCAATCGAAGGCGCGCCTCCGCGTCGAAGGAGGCGCCACACCGCCCAAGCCAGAGGCAGGCCGAGCAGCAGCCACTGCGGCTGAGCCAGTTCAAGGGAGCGTAAAACGGACCAGTTCATGATTGCTGCTCCAGGGTTTGCAGCACTTGTTTGACCAACTCAACAGCATTGCGCTCATTGGCGGGATCAGGGGCGTAAGCCAATCGGTCCCAAAGGTTGGCGAAGGCTTGAAACTCACGCAACTGCGCACTGACCAAACCGCGAGGCACCTGAACTGCAGCCTCGCGCTCAGCGTTGCCAAAAAGCTCTTCACTGGTCCGAAACGGAGCGGGAATTCCGTGGCGCGCCCAAAGATACCTTCGCAGGCAGGCAGACACCTCCGCGGCTGTCGCGGCTGGGGACTGGACTTCGGCGCGCTGCAACAGGGCGCGCAAATGCTCCAAGGCCTCCTGCCGGGGATCGCGATTGAGCAACCGTGCCCTGGAGCGAGGGCGCCGTCGCCACCACAGGACGAACCCCAGCAGGAGCAGCAGCCCCGCGCAGGCATACCCCAAAATCAGTACCACATCGAGGACCGGTGGCAACGGCGTCAAAGGCGGCAACTCAGGGTGAGGCAGAGGTTGAGGCGGCGCCGCGCCTCCGACTTGAGCGAGAATGGGGCTCATGCGATCCTCCTCCCCTGCTGTCTGCGCTTGAAAAAAGCGCGCAAGGCTGGAACCACATCAGATTCATCCAACAAGCGCAAATGCTCGATGCCCCTGCGCTTGAAAGCTGCCTCGAGCTGCCGCTGATGCTCCGACAGCGCCTCGTGATAGGCAGCACGCAAACGATCACTGCCAGTATCCACCACCGCCTGAAGACCGGTTTCAGGATCTCGCAGTGTCACTCGCCCAACCCGCGGCAAGTCAACCTCCGAGGGATCACAGATTTGAACGGCAACCACATCGTGTTTCGCCGCGAGCAAGGCCATGGAATGCTGCCACTGCTCCACAGGCTGGAGGAAATCTGAAACCACCACCACCAGACCGCGGTGCATAATGCGCCGCAGGGCGATGTCCATCATCACCTCAAGTTTGGTCCCCTTGAACTGAGGCCTGCAGTAAAGAATGTCACGCAGACAGCGCAGGGCATGGCTACCGCCCTTGCTTGGCGGCAAAAAGTGCTCCAGCCGCTCACTGCCCAGCATCAGGGAGACCTTGTCCTGATTTTGCACGGCGCTAAACGCAAACACCGCCGCCAAGGCTGCTGCGCGCTCGCGTTTGTTTTCCTCGCCACTTCCGTAATCCGCCGAAGCACTGACATCCACCAGCAACGCCACGGTGAGTTCGCGCTCCTCAATGTACTTGCGCACGAAGGGGTGATTCATTCGCGCCGTCACATTCCAATCCAAAAAACGCACATCGTCCCCGGGTTGGTATTCGCGGAAATCGTCGAACTCAATGCCCTGGCCCTTGAAGCGCGAATGGTAGGCACCTCCAAGCGTCTCCTTGACCATGCCGCGGGTCAGCAACTCAATGCGGCGCACCTTCTTGAGGATGCGCAGGAGGCGCTCCTCATCGGTTTCAATTGGTGGACTGAGGCTCATGGTGGCTCAACAAGGTGCAGTGGGTAGACCCTCACGCCATCAGGGCACGGGCACACGCTCAAGCAACTGCTGAATCACCTCTTCACTGCCCATGCCTTCAGCCTGGGCCTCATAGCTCAACAGAATGCGGTGGCGAAGGATGTCGGGCGCCAGGTCCTTGACATCCTGTGGGACCACAAAATGCCTGCCCTTGAGAAAGGCGAGGGCTCGCGACGCCAGAGCAAGATTGATCGTTCCGCGGGGCGAGGCGCCACAGCGCACCAGAAGCTTGAGATGTGAGGCCAGCGAACCTGGGTCCCTCGTGGCATGGATGATGGAAACAATGTAATCGCGGATCTTGTCGTCGAGGTGGATCTGGTTGACCAAGGCACGGCTGGCACGCAAGTCCTCGAGGTTGGCCACTGCATTCACGGAGAGCTTGGGCGCACTGGTGGCCATGGCATCAAGCACCTGCCGTTCCTCGGCAGCACTGGGATACACGACCCGAACCTTGAACAGGAAGCGGTCCAACTGAGCCTCCGGAAGCGTGTAGGTGCCCTCTTGGTCAATCGGGTTCTGCGTTGCCAACACCATGAAGGGATCGGGCAACGCATGCGTGCTGTCCCCGAGCGTCACCTGTCGCTCCTGCATGGCTTCGAGCAGCGCACTTTGAACCTTTGCCGGAGCGCGGTTGATTTCATCAGCGAGCACGAGATTGGCAAACACCGGGCCGAGACGCGGGGAAAATGTCCCCTCCTTGGGGTGATACACCATCGTGCCCACCACATCGGCAGGCAGAAGATCTGGGGTGAACTGAATGCGCTTGAAGCTGGCGTGCAAGGCCCCCGACAGGGTCCGCACGGCAAGAGTCTTCGCAAGGCCAGGGACCCCTTCAAGCAGCACATGGCCGTTGGTCAGAAGCGCCACCAGCAGGCGGTCCATGAGATGCTCCTGACCCACCACCACACGAGCCACCTCTCGGCGAAGCTCGCCCAACCAGCGGGAGTGGTTGGCAATCAGTTCTGCAGAGGGAAGGTCCGCAGAGACGGCAGCAGAAGAAGAGACTGAGGGAACGGTCATGGTTGAGAGGATTCAACGCGACGCCCACAGAGTCAAGACCCCACCTCCTGCCCGGCCCTCAAACTCCGGACAAGACCTGAAAGATTCCAAGCCTGGCGACGGGGCTCAACCGCAGCCTTGCGTCCCGCCCCGGACTAACGCAGGGTGTGACGGTGAGTCAGCCCTCCACTCCTGAAGGCCAGCCCAAGAGCGCCGCCGACAAGGCCGCGCTCTGGCGGGCCATTGCGGAGTCCAAGCGGCGAAGCGCCTCCCCGCCTGAGCCCGAACCAGACAGCGGCAATGTTCAACCCCAGGCTGAGCCTACGGCAACTGGCTCAGGCTCAGGCTGGAAAGATCTGTACCAAAGCAGTTGGGAGGAATTGCAGCACCTGCAGGTTCCTCAGGCCCATCGCGCGCAGGGCGAGTCCACGGTTGAGGCTGGGGCCCAGACCCCTGAAGTGCACGAACCCGCAGCCCAGAGTTCTGCCTCGTCCCAACACCCACCGAAGCAGCGGA
>JAURHS010000061.1 GCA_030833205.1 Prosthecobacter sp. | reverse complement strand
GCACGAATCGCACCAGATCATCAATGTGGCCGTCGGTGTCATCGCCCTCGATGCCGCGCTTGAACCACACAATGTCGGTGACGCCGAGCATCGCCTTGAGCTCCTTCTCCACCTCAGCCTTGTTGCGGGCCTTGCCGCCGTTGCGATTGGGGTTGAGCAACACATTCTCCGTGGTCAGCAACAGGCCCTTGCCGTTGCTTTCAATGGCACCGCCCTCCAGCACCATGTTGGAGACAAAGCGCTCCATCTTCAAAGCCTCGGCCGCCTTGGCGGGGATTTGATCATCGAGGTCATGGGGGAATTTGCCTCCCCAGGCATCGAACTTCCAGTCGGTGATGGCCACCTGCCCAGTCTCATTGTGCTTGATGAAGATTGGACCGTGGTCACGACACCAGACATCGTTGGTGAGGTTCTCGTAGATGTCCACCTGGTTGAGGTCGCCCTCGTTGTCCATGATGGAGAGGCGGATGTTGGTGTGGGTCAGCACCGGCGCATTGATGCGCACGCGCTCATAGCGCGAAATGGCACTGGCGATCTCGCCAAACTTGTCCTGGATGCGGTGGAAAGTCTTCGGGCAGCTTTCCTTGTTGTGTGGCCAGGAAAGCCAGACCGCCTCCTGAGGCTCAAACTCAGCGGGCAGGCGGTAGTTCTTGGGGTAGGCTTTGCTCATCGATATAGCGTTGGGTCAGGGGGGAATAGGTGTCAATGCGACGATCGCGGAAAAACGGCCAAATGCGGCGGAACTGCTCGACCTCGCCGAGATCGCAGGGGCAGAGCAGGACTTCTTCGTTGTCCACACCGGCCTTGGCCACGATCTGGCCGTACGGATTGGCGACAAAGGATTGGCCCCAGAACTGGGTCTCGTCCTGGAATCCGGTGCGGTTGACGGCAGCGACAAAACAGCCGTTGGCCACCGCATGGCCGCGCTGCACGCTCTCCCAAGCGCAATGCTGGGCGGCCCCCAAGGCCTCCTTCTCGCTGCGCAGCCAACCGATGGCCGTGGGATAAAACAGAATCTGCGCTCCGGCCAAGGCGGCCAAACGCGCGGCCTCAGGGTACCACTGATCCCAGCAAATCAGCACGGCGATGGGCCCAAAACGCGTGTTCCAGACGCGGTAGCCAAGGTCGCCGGGAGTAAAATAGAACTTCTCCTCAAAGCCCGGGTCTTGGGGGATATGCATCTTGCGATACAGCCCCAGCACCCTGCCGTCGGCATCAATCACCGCAGCGGTGTTGTGATACAGGCCGGGACCTCGCTTCTCGAACATGGGCACAATGAGCACCACCTCATGCTTGGCCGCCAATTGGCTCAGTGCGGCGATGGTGGGACCACGAGGCATCGGCTCGGCGAGATCGAAACGCTCCGTGTCCTGGCGCGTGCAGAAGTAGGGGATATTGAAAAGCTCCTGCAGACAGATGATCTGCGCCCCCTTGCCCGCCGCCTCGGCAATGAGCTGCTCATGGCGCTGCAGACTCTGCGCCGGCGAGGCGAAGGTGCAGCTTTGAATGAGACCGAGGGTGACGGTGGCCATGGGCGCGGGACTGTTGAAAGCAAGCAGGCCTGCGCGCAAGTAAAGATATGCAATGTCGGCAGGGAAACCGCATCCCCAAGCCGACCTGAGGATTCAGAGCGCCAAATGCCCCAAAGCCAGCAAGCCATAGTAGGTGTACTCGGTGTCGAGCACATCATCGCCCCAGTGGCCGTGAAAGCCGCCAGCGGCACTCCACAGGGAATCCACGAAATCCAGGCAAGGCTCGCGCACCTCGTCCATCAGCGTCTGCTGATCGCCCAGGGCATGGAGGGCCACCGCAGTTGAGAGAAGATCCGGCAGAGGAGCTCCAGGCACCGCCAAAAACCCGCCCTGCGGCATGCATTGCCCGCGCAACCAGCGCAGGGCCTGTGGCGGCGCCGGCTGCTGCAAATGCCGGTGCAGGGCGATCATCGCCGAGGTGGCCGTCGTGCTGCCCAGCGGCATGCCCGGCTCATTCGACCAAGCCCCGTCGGCGGTGGCCAAGCCATCCATGCAGGACACCAGCCCAAAGATCTCAGGGGGCAGGCGACCGAGATCCTGGTAGGCGCCAAAGCCGATCAGGCAACCATAGGCACTGCCATGAGCTCGACCAGGCGACTGGTGATAGCCGCCATCAGGCGTTCGCCAGTTCTCCAGGCGCGCGGCCAAGGCCTCCTGCTGCGCCGAGTCCAGACCGCCGCCAAGCGAGGCCCAACAACGCGCCAGACAGGCCAGATGCACAAAGTCCAGGCCCTCCCCATCACCGAAACTCCGCAGCCACAACTTGAGCGCATCGACCTCGAGCCGTTGCTGCAGGGCAAGCAGTCCCTCAATGCCAAACACTGAGTAATACAAGTCCGGCTTCTGCGCACGATCCACAAAGCCACCGCAGGGATGCTGTTGGGCGCGCAAAAAGTCCACCACCAAGGCTGCAGACTCCCCCAGCAACTTTGGCGCCACACGCGCCACCTGCAGCATCTCCAGACGAAAACTCATGGTGCCATCGGCGGTTGCCGTTGCTTAGAGCAACTCAGGGTTCTGCAGCAATTCAGCGACCCGCGCCAATAAACGGCCCGCCGCACCGCCGTCGCAGACGCGGTGATCAAAACTCAGAGTCAGCTCTGCCTCGGTGGCGGGTAAAAATTGCGCCGTCGCCTCATCCCAGCGCGGCACCTTGCTGCCCGCGCCAAGCCCAAGGATGAGGTTCTGCTCCGGCAGCGGAATGGGGGTTGCCCAGACAATTCCAAAGCTGCCAAAGTTGGTGACTGTGGCAATGCCAGGGCGATTGATGTCATTGGGCAGACGACGCGCCCGGGCCTGCTCCACGAGTCGTTGATAGGTGGGCACCAGGGAATGCAGCGGGGCTTTGTCCACCTCGCGCAGCACGGGCACAAACACGCCGTCGTCCACCTCCACGGCAAAGCCGATGTCAATGGCGCGGGGGTGCACAATGCGATTGCCAATCAAGCGACCGGCCACGGCCGTGTTCTCGGCCAGAGCGATGGCCAAGGCGCGGATGGCGTACAATGCGGGGCCGGGCTTGGGGTCGGTGCGGCGGCGATGATTGAGCATCGCGTCGAGCACCACCGGCGAGCCCACCGTGGCCAGCGGACGCGTCCAACTGCGGCGCATCGAGTCAGCCACCGCAATGCGCATCGGCGATGCCGGCGTGAGCTTGTGCTGCTCAAGTCCACGCAAAAAATTTTCGAAGTCCTCAACGGTGACACGGCCACCGGCACCTGTGCCGGCAATACCCGCCAGATCCGAGGCATTGAGGCCCAGTTCCGTCATGCGGGCCCGCATGCGCGGGGAGATATAACTGGCTCCGGTGGCACCGGCAGGCACCGGCAAACCTCCGACCACGGGCTCAACCTTGGGAGCATAGCCGGTGATGTTGTCGTCGTCACTGAACTGAAAATGCACCGAGTCGGCCACCGCACCGGTGGCGGCGGCACTGTTGGAGGGGGCTCCGCCACCAAAACCAAGGGCCGCGGCGTCCTCGTCGCTGACCTCAAACACCGCCAACTCGCTGCCCACGGCGTAACTGGTGTTGACCTCGGCAAAAACCTGTTCAATGCGCCCGGCACAAGGGCTGGCCACGGACATGGTGGCCTTGTTGGTTTCAACCTCAAAGAGGTCTGCGCCGGCAGACACCTCCACCCCTGGCTCCACCAACACCCTGACGATCGTGGCCTCGGCGATGGACTCACCCAACTGGGGCATTAAAATGGGAATGGCGGGCATGACGGGCTTTGGCATTCCTGAAGGCTGCGGGCCACAGAGTCAAGGCGGCGCAGGGTGCCAAAGCAAAAACTTTGACACCTAGCCAGCCTCAGGCGTAAGGCATCCACCAGCCGCATGCCGTCCCCTCCTCAAGAGCTGCCCGAGAAGGCCTTTGTCTCGCATGCCCCTGGCTATTGGGGTGGACAACTCATTGACCCCTCAGACTGGAACGACGCCAATTGGCAGCTGCGGCACCGCATCAACAGCTTGGAAAAGCTGGAGGCGCATCTCGAGCTCAGCAGCGAGGAACGCGCCGGTGTGCTGCTCTCAGGCAGCAAGTTGGCCATGGCCATCACGCCGCACTACTTCAATCTGATTGAGGCCGACAATCCCGACTGCCCCATCCGTCGTCAGGTCATCCCACGCATTGAGGAAACCCTGCACGATCCCGTCGAGATGGACGACCCCTGCGGTGAGGACGGCCGCATGCCCGTGCCTGGTCTGGTGCACCGCTACCCTGATCGCGTTCTTTTGCTGGTCACCGACCGCTGCGCTGCCTACTGCCGCTACTGCACCCGCAGCCGCGTGGTCAGCGGTGCAGGCCAACAGGAGCTGCACACCGACTTGGAGGCCGCCTTCTCCTACCTCGAACGCCACACTGAAGTGCGCGATGTCCTGCTCAGCGGCGGCGACCCCCTGCTGTTCTCCGACGCCAAGCTCGATGCCATCCTCACTCGCCTGCGCAGCATCAAACACCTCGAATTTCTGCGCATCGGCAGCCGCGTGCCCATCTTCCTGCCGCAACGCATCACGCCGCAGCTCTGCCAAATGCTGGCGCGCCACCACCCGCTGTGGATCAGCATCCACACCAACCATCCACGCGAACTGACCACTGAAGTCCGCAGCGGCCTTGAGATGCTTGCCAACCACGGCATTCCTCTGGGCAATCAAAGTGTGCTGCTGCGCGGCGTCAATGACGACGCCGAGGTCATGAAAAGCCTGGTGCACAAACTGCTCATGTGCCGGGTGCGCCCCTACTACCTCTACCAGTGCGACCTGATCCGCGGCTCATCGCACCTGCGTTGCAGCGTCTCCAAGGGCATCGAAATCATCGAGCAGCTGCGGGGTCACACCACGGGCTACGCCGTGCCGCAATTTGTCATTGATGCCCCCGGCGGCGGCGGCAAGGTACCCATCAATCCCCAGTACCTCCTGCAACGCGACGAGCAGCGCACGCTGATCCGCAACTTTGAAGGCAGGCGCTTTGAGGTGGCCGAGCCCACAGCCCTCCCGCTGATTCACGATTAGGCACCCTTCAAGACAGGCTTGCCAGAACGGCTGCCCCTGCGCAGCATGCCGGTGATGATCCTCACCACACTGCAAGATGCCAACGCACACCTCGGCGCGCACCCCATGCTTGGACTGGCGCTGGATTTTCTGCGCAGCCTGCGCGGCAATGAGTCCCCGGGGCGCATTGACCTCAAGGGCGAACAGGCCTTTGCCCTGCTGCAAACCTACGGCACCAAGGCATGGGACGCTGACACCAAGTTGGAGGCTCATCGGCGCTACACCGACCTTCAGTTCATCCTGCGAGGCCGTGAGACCTTGCTTTGGTGCCCACTGCATCGCCTGGGCCAACCTTGCCAGCCGCATGACCCTCAACGCGACTTTGCACTGTGGAAGGCCGCTGGCAGCCCCTCAACCCCGTGCAAAATGAACGAGGGCTTCATTGCCGTGCTTGGCCCCTGCGACGCCCACGCTCCCGCGCTGAATTGGGGCGAAACCAGCGAGGAAGTCTTCAAGGTCGTGATCAAGCTCGAGTGCCAGGGGTGAAAACGCTTCACAACCCCTTGAAAAACAAAGTCTTGTGAGCATCTTTCGCCACCGACAGCCCGCCATGCGTTTTCCCCCGCTTTTTCTTGTCAGCCTCCACCCCCTGACCTACACATGAAGTCTTGGGCACTTTTGAGGCCCGCCATCCCCCTGCCATGAGAATTTCTGTCCTGCTCGCCGCACTGCTGCTGGCCTGCCTTCCCCCCTGGGCAGCTGCACAATCGGCCGGCGTTTTGGACTCGCTCAACAGCGACCTCAACATCGAGAGCCTCGACACCCGCTACGACAGCACCTCAGGTCTCTTTTTGGCAAAGGGTGATGTGGCCATTGCCTACGGCGACGCGGAGATCCGCTGCGGACAGGCCTCCTTCAATGCCAAGACCGGTGAAATCATCGCTCGCGACCAAGTCGTGGTCTGGAAGGCCGGTGTCACCTACAAGGGCGACAACATCGTCTACAACACCAACAGTGGCGAGGTCAGCGGCGACGCCGTGCGCAGCAGCCTGCCGATGGAGATTGGCCATGTCTTTTACCAGACCGATCACTTCCAGGGCGATGCACAGAGCATGAAGCAGATTGATGCCGACGGCGGCATCGTCACCACTCACGACTCCAGCGACCCCAACTTCAAAATGCGCGCGCGCCGCATCACCGTCTACCCTCAGGACCGCATCGTCCTGCATGGCGTGACTCTCTACCTCGGTGACCAGCCCTTCTTCTGGCTGCCGCGCATCACCCAGTCGCTGAATCAAGAAGTTGGCTACCGATTCAATGTCGGGCAGCAGAGCCGGTGGGGGGCCTTCATGCTCAACCAATACAATGTGCGCCACGGCGACCACACTCTGGCTCGCTATCACCTCGACCTGCGCTCCAGCCGTGGCATCGGCGCCGGAGCCGACTTGCTTTCCCAACGCCATCAGGACAACTGGCGCAACCTCACGGGCCTGAAGCTCTACTACCAAAACGACAGCAAGTCCGACCTCAACCGCACCAACAGCGTGCGCATGCCCACAGGCGAAAACCGCTATCGTATTGACCTTCAACACCGCATCTACCTCAGCGGCCCGGCGCAGAGCATCTGGTATGCCGACTTTGATGTGCACCGCCTCAGTGACCCGCACTTCTACGAAGATTTTTTCTTCAACGACTTCCGCCAGACTCCAGAGCCCGAAAACCAAGTCTCATTGGTCAACCGCCAACCCGGCTACCTGATGACCTTGATGACGCGCTTCCAGGCCAACCAGTTCTACACGGTGGGCGAGAAGTTGCCTGAACTGGCCATTGACTGGACCCGCCGGCCCCTGGGGGAAAGCGGCCTGTTTCATCAGGGCAACTTCAGCGTCGGCTACCTGCGCGAGGCCGTTGGCACCACTGCCGATGCCGCCCTTCGCGCCGCCTTCAACACCGGCAAGGCCAGCGCAAGCGACCTCGACGCCCTGCGCCGACTCACCGGCATCGGCTCGGATCAGGACCTCGACAGCGATGGCGCACACAGCGCCATCAACTCCATGCTGAACCGATATGCGATGGGCTCAGTGGAATACGCTCGCGCACACACCTACCACGAGCTGCTCTTCCCCAAAACCCTTGGTGGCTGGCTCAGCGTGGTGCCCAGACTGGGCCTGGGTTTCACCCACTACCAAGGCATTCGCCGCACGGTCACCGGAGACAACGCAGAAAGGCTCGACAGCTACAACGACCAGGACAGCGAAATGGGCGGCGACTTTACCCGCCCCATCGTTCACGCCGGCCTGGATGTTTCCTTCAAGCTTAGCCGCAACTGGTCAGACATCAGCAACGACCGTCTCGGGCTCGACGGACTGCGCCACATCCTTCAGCCCTATGTCAATGCCTCCTACCTCGACGCCAAGGGGCCGACCACCTTTGCCGGCGTGGATCGCCTGACTCCCACCACCCGCCCCCGCCCCATTGATCTGCCGCTGTACTCCGGGATTGATGGCCTGCGCTCCTGGAGCACGGCACGCATTGGCGTAAAGAACTTCCTGCAGACCCGCCGCGATTACACCAGCACCAACAACGGCTATTTTTACTCCGCCACCGACCGCGAAAGCCAGTCCTACACCCTGGCCTCCATGAACACCTACCTCGATGTCTTCAATCGCGACCCGGGAGGATTCATCCCCACGGACGACAAGGGTGGAAATGTCATCGGAGCGTGGAAGAACTTCGACCGCTCCGCCTCCAGCCTCTACAACGAGCTCACCCTTTCACCCACGCCTTGGTTCAACCTGTGGATGGACGCGCAGTTGCCGGTGATCAGCGATGTCGGCAACTTCACTGAACTCAACCAAGGCATTGGTTTGATGCCAACTGCCAGCCTCAGCCTCAACCTCGGGCACCAGTTCATCAGCGACAATCCCGCCTTCCAGGACAGCGATCTGTTCTTCTCGCGCATTTTTGCCCGTCTCAACGACAACTGGGGCTTTGCGATGAACCATGTTTACGAAGGCAACGACGGCACCATGGAATTCCAGAGCTACAGCATCACCCGCGACCTCAGCAGTTGGGTGGTTTCCGTCGGCGGCATGATGCGCAACAACCGCGGCGGCCAAACCGACAGCGGCCTGATGCTCACCTTCACCCTCAAGGACTTCCCCAACTTCACCATCCCCTTCGACATCGACCCCAACCCCTCGGGCCGCGGCGGCAGTCAATCCTCGGGGGCAGCCAACTCCAACTGAGCAGGAATGGCCCTGCGCCACTGACGCGGTCTCCCCGATCGAGTTGCCCACTTCCCCTCCATGAAGATCACGATGATTGGCTCCGGTTATGTGGGGCTGACCACAGGCGCCTGCCTGGCTGAAGTCGGTCACCAGGTGCTTTGCATTGACAGCGATGAATCCAAAATCGCGATCCTCAAGGCTGGCGGCTGCCCCATCTTCGAGCCAGGCCTTGAGGCCGTACTGAAAAAGAACATCGCGGCGCGGCGCCTGCAATTTGGCAGCGACATCGCCGAGGGCGTGCGCCATGGCGAAGTGCTCTTTATTGCCGTGGCCACCCCACAACAGGAGAACGGCAGTGTTGACCTCTGTTTCGTGGAGCGCGTGGCCCGCGAAATTGCCGAGCACCTCGACAGCTACCGCGTCGTGGTGGACAAAAGCACCGTGCCGGTGAAGACCGGCGAGCGCGTGGCCCAGACCATTCGCCGCTACGCGCGCCCTGGAGTGGATTTTGATGTGGTCAGCAATCCTGAATTCCTGCGCGAAGGCAGCGCCGTCGAGGATCTGCTGCGGCCTGACCGCATTGTCATCGGCGCCAACAGCGACCGCGCCATTGCATTGATGCAAAAAATTTATGAGCCCTTCAGCGCGCCGGTGCTGGTCACCGACATTCACAGCGCCGAACTCATCAAACACGCTGCCAACAGTTTCCTGGCGCTGAAGATCAGCTACGCCAACGCCCTCTCCGAAATCTGCGAGGCCGCAGGCGCCGATGTCATCAAGGTGGCTGATGGGATTGGTGCTGACAAACGAATTGGCCGAGCCTTTCTCAATGCCGGGCTCGGCTACGGCGGCTCCTGCTTCCCCAAGGACATCGCCGCCTTCATCAACATCTCCGAGCAACTCGGCACTCCCTTCAATCTCCTGCGCGAGGTGCAGCGCATCAACGCCAGACAACTCGATCGCTTTGTTGCGGCAATCCGCGAGGCCCTCTGGGTGCTCAAGGACAAGCGCATCGCCGTCTGGGGTCTGGCCTTCAAGCCCAACACCGACGACATCCGCTGTTCCGTGGCCATTGATCTGATCAAAAAGCTGCTCGCCGAAGGCGCTGAAGTGATGGCCCACGACCCGGAGGCCATGGAGCGCACCCGAGCTCTTGGTCTCAGCGGGCTGCAACTCTGCGAAGATCCCATGGAAGCGGCACGCGGTGCCGAGGCCCTCGTTATCGCCACGGAGTGGCCGATCTACGAAACCGTGGACCTTGGTGAACTGCGTCAGATCATGCGCTCGCCGTTGCTGTTTGATGGTCGCAATCTTCTGGATCCACAGGCAGCCGCAGAGTTCGGCTTCCAGTACCGCGGGATTGGCCGTGGCTTGCCCCCCGCTGCACCTTGAACCCAGACCGCCAAGAGAGAACCGCCCCTAGGGGCCAGGCCGCCGCACAGAACCACGGACGGGAAAGATGCAACCTTCGCCGTCTGGCCTGCAGCATCCTGCTGCAATGGAGTCGGGGCCAGCGACATGCCACGGAAGTCCTCGACGAGTCCTGCCGCCAACACGGCATCCGCGCTGCGGATAGCGCCTTTGTGCACGATCTGGTGTTGAGCAGCCTGCGCCACCTCAGCCTGCTCGACCATTGGATTGCATTTCTCTGCCCCAACGGCAAACTCGACCACCGCACGCGCTGGCTGCTGCGCCTCGGCCTCTGTCAGTTGCTCATCCTGCGCGTGGCCGCACACGCTGCCGTCCACGAAACCGTCAACGCTGCCGGCCCTGCGCGCGCGCTGGTCAATGCCGTGCTGCGCCGCGCCCTGCGCGAGGAGCACAGCACCCTGCCCAAGGCTGAGGACCAGCCCCTGTGGCTGGCGCACTCCCACCCGCAATGGCTCATCGAACGCTGGACCGCTGATTTTGGTCGGGATGCCGTCGCTGCGCTATGCCAGTGGAACCAACAGCCCCCTCCCCTCTTTCTGCGCCTCAACCGCCTCAAGCCGGAGGCCGCTGCCGCTCTGGCCGCATTGCCCGAGGTGGAGCCTTGGCCACAACGCGAGGATTTCTTCACCACCAAAAGGCCACCGTTGCAGGCCTTGAACGAAGGTTGGTGCTACATCCAGGACCCCAGCACCGCCATGGCGCCGACCATGTTGGCGCTGCAGCCTCATCATCTGGTGCTCGACGCCTGCGCCGCTCCAGGAGGCAAGAGCCTGATCCTTGCCCAACACCTTGGCCCGCAGGGCAGACTGGTGGCCTGCGACGCCAGCGCGCAGCGCCTCAAGCGCCTGAAGGGCAATCTCGAGCGTTGCGGCGCCTCGGGCGTGCAGGCGCTTGAGCAGGACTTTCTCAAGCCGTTGCGCGCCGAGCTGCAAGGTCTGCAATTTGATCGCATCCTCCTTGATGTGCCCTGCAGCAACAGCGGCGTGATGCGCCGGCGCGTGGATGTGCGCTGGCGTCTGACTGCCGCAGACTTTGACCTTCTCTGCCAGACGCAACGCGGCCTATTGCGCGCGGCTCTGCCACTGCTGCGTCCTGGAGGCATGCTGGTTTACAGCACCTGCAGCATTGATCCGCAGGAAAATGAAGTTCAGATCCAAGCCCTGCTCAAGGAGAACCCTCGCCTCAGGCTTGTCGAATCACGCCAACTGCTGCCGCCGCAAGATCAATGCGACGGCGCCTACGCTGCCGCTCTCGAGCTCGCCGTCTAGGCCCTGAGGGCCGCAGGCCGATCAACCTCAATACGCGAAGATCTCGCCTTCGGCAAAAAAGCGCTTGAGCTCAACCTCGGCAGCTTCCGGGCTGTCGGAGGCGTGCACCACATTGGTCATTTTGTCGCTGCCGTAATCACCGCGGATGGTGCCCTTGGGGGCCGCCTTGGAGTCCGTGGGACCGAGCAGATCGCGCACGCGGGAGATGACGGAATCGCCGCGCAGGGCCACGGCAATCACGGGCTTGCTCTTCATGAAACCGGCCACATCGGGAAAGAAGGGCTTGTCAGCGATGTGGGAGTAGTGATCGCGCAGCAGGGCATCGGTGAGCTGCATCATCTTGATGCCACAGACCCGGAAGCCTTCGCCTTCGAGGCGACGCAACACCTCTCCGTTGAGGCCTTGGGCAACACAGTCGGGCTTGAGCAGCAGCAGCGAAGTTTCTTGAGCCATAAGTCAGTTGGGGGGGTACGGACGGGGCGCAGAGGTTGGCGGCGGATGCGATCAAAGTCAAGCCGCAGCAAGACAGATCACTCAGGATCAGGGATTTGAAACGCGAAACGCCGACCCGCGAGGGCTTGCATTCCATCGCCCATGCGGCAAGACGGCGTCAAACAGTCCAACTGCGCCGTCTCCTGAGGCGTAAGCCCATGTCCAGCGCATGCGCCATCTCATCCTCATTTTAGGCGATCAACTCGATGCGCACAGCGCCGCCTTCGATGGCTTTGACCCCAAGCAGGACGCCCTTTGGATGGCCGAGGTCAGCCACGAATCCACCAAGGTCCTCTCCCACAAGGCGCGCAGCACCCTCTTTCTCTCGGCCATGCGGCACTTCGCCGCCGAGCTGCAACAGCGCGGCTGGCCCCTGCACTACCATGCCCTGCAGGTCAGCAGCCCGGCCCAAACTCTGGGCGCCCAACTCCAGGCCGACATCGCCAGACTGCAGCCACAAAAACTGATCATGGTGCAGGCCGGGGAATGGTCAGTGGATCAGGAACTGCAGGCCGTGGCCCGCGCGGCAGAGCTGCCCCTGGAACGGCGTGAGGATCGCCATTTTCTGGCCTCAACCGAGGATTTCGCGCAGCACGCCAAGGGCCGCAAGATGCTGCGTCTGGAGTATTTCTACCGCGAGATGCGGCTGCGTTACGGCATCCTGCTTGAGAAGGGCAAGCCGGTGGGCGGCCAATGGAACTTTGATGCGGAGAACCGCGGCAGCTTTGGTCAGGATGGACCACCGCTGCGCCTGCCGCCACGCCGCTTCGAGCCCGACGCCATCACCCGTGAAGTCATCGCTGTGGTGAACGCGCGCTTCGCCAACCACCCCGGTGACCTGACGCTGTTTGATTGGCCGGTGACCCGCGCGGAGGCTCTTGAGGCCTTGGAGGACTTCATCGCCCATCGCCTCGCGCAATTTGGCGAGTATCAGGACGCGATGTGGAGCGGCGAGCCTTGGCTGTTTCACAGCCGTCTGAGTGCCGCGCTCAACCTCAAATTGCTGCGTCCCCTGGAAGTCATTGAGCGCGCGCAGCAGGCCTGGCAACAAGGCCAGGCTCCGCTGGCCGCTGTGGAGGGTTTCATCCGTCAGATTCTGGGTTGGCGCGAATTTGTGCGTGGCATCTACTGGCATTTCATGCCCGGCTACATCGAGAAAAACGCCCTTGAGGCCAGCCGCGAGTTGCCCGGCTTTTATTGGAACGGCAAGACCGACATGGCCTGTCTGCGCGATGCGATCGGCCAGACCCTGCGCCTTGGCTATGCCCATCACATCCAGCGCCTGATGGTGACCGGCCTCTACGCGCTTCTTGCAGGCGTGCGCCCTCGTGCCGTGCACGAATGGTATCTGGCCATGTATGTGGATGCCGTGGAGTGGGTGGAACTGCCCAACACCTTGGGCATGTCCCAGCATGGCGACGGCGGCATCATGGCCAGCAAACCCTACATCGCCTCTGGCAAGTACCTGCAGCGCATGGGCAATTTTTGCGAGGGTTGTCGCTATGACCCCGGGCAGTGGCAGGGCCCGCGAGCCTGCCCCTTCTCCCTGCTTTACCGCGACTTCCTGCGCCGGCACCGCAGCCGCTTTGAAAAACATCCACGCCTGCGCATGCAGGTGCGTCATCTCGATGGCCTCAGCGAGGCTCAACTCAAGCAACTGGAGTTGGACGCTGAAGCCCTGCTGCAATCCCAACTCTAAATCCCCATGAGCACTCCCAAACATTGGTTGATCACCGGCGCCTCCCGCGGTCTGGGGCGCGCACTGGCCGAGGCGGCGCTGCAACGCGGCGATCGCGTGCTGGCCATCTCCCGCGATGCCACCGCACTGCAACACTTGCAGGCCACCGAGCCGCAGGCCTGTCAGAGCCTTGTCCTGGACATCACCGACGGCGCTGCCCTTGAGGCACAGTTGCCGCCGGCACTCGACGCCTTCGGCGGCTTGGACATCCTGGTCAACAACGCCGGCGTGGGCATGCTTGCCAGCGTGGAGGACAGCAGCCCGCAACTGACTCGCGCCAACTTCGAGGTGAATTTCTTTGCGCCCATGCGCGTCATTCAGCTCCTGCTGCCAAGACTGCGGGCGCAGCGCCAAGGCCAGATCCTGACCATCAGCGCTGCAGCCGCCATTGGCAATTACCCCGGCTTTGGCGTCTACGGCGCCGCCAAGGCCGCCTTGGAGTCTCTGCATGAAAGCCTGCGTCAGGAGGTGATGAGTCTGGGCATTGGCGTCAGCCTGATTCAACCCGGACCACTGCGCACGGATTTCATCGCCAACCTGACTCAAGGCGACATTGGCGAGGCCTATCAGGGCAATGCCGGGCGCTTTGCGCGCTACCTGCAAAGCGTGCAGGGCAAGCAAACCGGCAGTCCGCAGCGCGCCGCGCAATTGCTGGTGGAACTCGCCCATGAAGGCCGCCTGCCCTTCCGCCTGCCGCTTGGTGCCTACGCCGTCAACAAGGCTCGTGAACGCGCCGCCACTGCCCTGCGCGATTGGGAGCCCTTGATGGATGCGGCGCGCGGTGTGGACTCACCGCCCTGAGCAGCTTGGGTGGGGTCTGGCTCAGCGCGCAGTTCCTGTGGCATCGAGGCCCGCCAGCGGAAAGTCCTTGCTGGGCTGGTGCTCACGGCGCAGCAAGGCCTCGAGTTTGGCCACCACCTCGGGGTTCTCTGCCGCCACATCTCGTTTTTCCAGCGGATCGCTCTTGAGGTGATAGAGCTCGGTGAGCGGCTTGAGATTTTGGGCCTTGGCCGCAGCGCCCTTGCCAGCTTTGCCTGCCTTGCCGCGCCCCCTGGCGGCCAGATTTTTTTTGACCAGCTTCCAGTCTCCCTCAATCACACAGGCCTGTCCACCGTAACCGGCAAATTCACGGTAGAGAAACGGCCTGCCAACAGACTGCTGGCCCTTGAGCAGAGGCACCAAGCTGATGCCGTCCAAGGCTTGATCCGGCAATGTTGCCCCAGCCAGTTGCGCCAGGGTGGGCAGCCAGTCCTCAAACCCGCTGAGTGCCTCACTGCGCCTGCCCGGCGCGATCTGCCCCTTCCAACGCAGGATTCCCGGTGAGCGAATGCCGCCCTCGTAGAGGGTGCCCTTGCCATCGCGCAGGCCCTGATTGGAATTGAAGAAATCACAGTCCGTCCCCGCAAGCCCGGCGTGGGTGCCGTTGAGGGGCCCGTTGTCCGAGAGAAAAATGAAGAGTGTTTTTTCCTCAAGCCCCAGATCGCTGACCTGCTTCATGAGCGCGCCGATCTCGCGATCCATGCGCGTGATCATGGCGGCGTAGGCAGCGCGCGGCGAGAAGTGCGGCAGATAGCCCTTGCCGCCGGTGTAGGGCGCATCCGGCCACTTCCCGCGGTACTCCTTGAGTGAGTCTTCCGGCACCTGCAGGGCGACATGCGGCACCGTGGTTGGCCAGTAAAGAAAGAAGGGCCTGTCGCGGTGTTGCCGCACAAAGGCGATGGCCTGCTGCGCGATCAGGTCCGCGCTGTACTCAGTGCCGCTGAAGCGGGCGTAACTTGCCTCCTGAGTCGGGTCCTCATCGGCGCGCAGTTTGTCGTTGGAGGGGAAGATCGGATTGTTGAGGCGCAGCACCTGATCATTGTCCCAGAGATAAACCGGGTAAAAGTTGTGGGCCACGCCCTGGCAGTTGTAACCAAACCAGCGCGCAAAGCCCTGCTTGAGCGGAGCGCCCTCGGTGTGCGGCCCACCCAGACCCCACTTGCCAAAACCACCGGTGACATAACCTGCGGAGGCCATGACCTCAGCCAGGGTAACAGCGGAGGCGGCAATGGGGTGCTGCCCCTCCACCTTGGGAATGCCGCCCTGACTCTTGGTGCTGGGCTCGGCCACTCCACGGTTGTCGCGCACCCAGGTGTGGCCCGGGTGCATGCCACTCATCAGCACCGAACGCGAGGGTGCGCACACGGCATTGCCGCAATAATGCCGCGTCAACACCAGGCCCTCAGCGGCCATGCGGTCGAGGTTGGGCGTGCGGATTTTCTGTTGCCCATAACAGCCCAAGTCCCCAGGCCCGAGATCATCCGCAAGAATCAACACCACATTGGGCCGCAGGGCCTCAGCGCCGGCCAGCGTTGGCAGCAAGCCCAGCATCCCCATCCAGAGGGCTGCCGCCAGGGGCAGTGGAATCGCCTTCAAGTCCATGTTCATGCCCATGCCAACGCCTGCGGCCGGGGGCTTTTCTCAAAAGAGCGGCTCAAAGACCCAAAACCGGCAGGCGATCGAGGTTTTGATCCAGCCTGGGCACGCAATGAAGCAGGGCCTTGGTGTAAGGGTGAGTGGGCTGCCCAAGCACTTGCTCCACCGTGCCGGTCTCCACCACCTCACCGCGCCACATCACCATCACCCGCTGCGCCACTTCGCGCACAATGGCCAAGTTGTGAGTGATGAAGATCATGCTCATGCCCAATTCGCGGCGCAGTTCGATGAGAAGGTCCAAAATCTGCCGCTGAATGGTGACATCCAACGCCGTGGTGGGTTCATCGGCAATGAGCAGACGAGGCCGACAACACAGGGCCATGGCAATCATCACCCGCTGCTGCATGCCGCCACTGAGTTCGTGCGGATAAGCCTCGAGACGACTGGCCGCCTCGGTGATGCCCACCCGCTCCAACCAATGCAGGGCCTCGGCGCGTGGATCGGCGAGCTGCGGCCGATGCAGGCGCAGGGCCTCCACCAGTTGAGTGCGCACCCGCAACACGGGATTGAGGGAAGTGGTGGGCTCCTGAAAGACATAGGCAATGCCCGCACCACGCAGGGACTGCAATTGCACCTCGTTCATGGCCGGAATGCTGCGCCCCTCAAACTCCATGCGCTGCGCCTGAATCTGTGCCGCCGGTTCGGGCAACAGCCTTGCCAGCGACAGGGCCATGGCACTCTTGCCACTGCCGCTTTCGCCAACCACGGCCACGGACTCGCCCTGTTGCAGATCCAGATCCAGCCCACGCACCGCCTCAACGCGCTGAGCGCCTGCGCCCTGAAAGGCAATGCGCAGATCGCGCAAACTCAGCAGAGGTGGCTTGGATGAGGACATGATGGGCTGAATGTTGAAGCCCCACCCCGCCGCCTGCAAGCGCGGAAAAACAGGCCCTGCTGCCGCCACTCAGGAACGCCAAAGCTCAAGACCACACAGCACCGTGGGGCCGCGAAGACTCTCCAACTCCACGCGCATCAGGCCATCGGCGCCCACCTCCACCGCCTCCCAGGCCTGCACCCCACTGCGGCGATGCAACGCCTTGACCTCGCGCATCTGGCCTGCCGGGCCGATGCGCATTTCATGGGCCTGCTCATCGGGACTGGCCAAATGCAGCTTGAGACGATAACGACCGGGCCTCAGCCCCGACACCTCAATGGACTGCAGGCCAAGCGCACCGCTGGCCGCCACCCAGGGCCAACCCTCGCCCGGCTGCATCCAAAGGCTGTGGCGGTAGAAGTAGGTTGGCTCAGCGGGCTTGGTACGCACCTCAACACGCGGCGAGGGCGCCGCCGTTGCAGGATGCTCCAACCACAACAAACCGTCGCGGGTGCTGCGGTCTCCTGGCGCGCCGAGGTTGATGCCCACGCGCTCGATCTTGCCCTGCAACTGCTCAACAGGCTGCTCACCCCACATCGCCCATTGCTCAAATTCCTCAGGCATGGACACCAAGGCCAGCGCCACCGGCAGTGGGTAACTGCAGGTGCAACCCTCGTAAAAGTAAGGCACGCTGAGCACCCCGGCTGCGGGAATCATGCTGTTGGTGCAGCCGGAGCGAGGACCGCTGATTGACACCGTGCCGCTTTCCACGCTCTTGTCATAAAACGAGGCCACGGCACTGCGGAAGGTGTAGAGGCCACCGTAATCAAAACCGCCATCGCAGCCATAGCTCTTGGGAAAGCGACGCGGCTCACTCTCGCCGGTGAGCAGGTTGGTTCGCTGTCCAGGCTGGGGTTGGCCCGGCGACCAATCATGGGTCTGCGAGGGCGGCCGATACTGCGCAGGCTGAATGCTCACCTCGTCCACCTTGCCATGCTGCTCACGAAAGCTCTGCGGCAACTCGTAGGCATCGAGCACGCGCCCCGTGTACACATCGCTGAAGACTGCCGGCCGCAGACGATAATCCACCTTGCCCTTGCGGTTGCTGGCGTCCAGCCAGTCCTTGTCCGTGGTGATCATCCAGGAATCAATCACCCGCGGCTGCGGAGCCCGCTTGAAGTTGCCCAGCGCATCATCAAACCAAAGCAAGCCCAGGGGCGCACGCACCTTCAGATCCTCCTGCGCCTTCCAATCGCCATGATAGGAGGCCGCCCGGCCAGTGGCCCGCGCCGCAGCTTGGGTTGGCCATTCCACTGCAAGTGCAGACCCACCTGAGGCCGCAAGACCTGCCCCGCCTCGCGGTCACTGATGACCAGCGAAGCGAAGTAGGGCGGCAGATCGGCAAGCTTTTCCACCAGGGCCACGCGCTCGCCGTAAAGACGCCGCTCCTCAAGCATGGCGCGCAATTGCGGGCTGCCACCGAGCACCAGCACCTGAAAGGCCGAATGCGCCAGCAAGCTGGGCAAAAAACCCTCGGGCCCCGCACCATCCAACAGCACCCAACCGCGCATCGGACCCATGGCCTTGCAGACAGTCTCCACCAGGGGCTGCTTGGCAGGTGTGGGCACTGGCGGCAACGACCAGTGTTTGGGACTTGGCTGTGGCTTCTCCGCATAGACCGCAATGCGGCCCTCGCTGCCACTGACCACACAGTGCCCATTGGCCAACACCACGGCATGCACCGGTTGCTCAAACTGCGGCCATGGCCCGTCAAAACTCCAGGCCTTGCCCGCGCACCACAGACGACGACGCACCCCGTCCTCGCCCTCGGCGCGGGGCTTGTCCTCGTGGCGCTTGGTGTTGACCGCAGCGTCCGTCAGCAACCCGCGGCGCTTGAGTTTGGCCTGCTCCTGTTCGGCCGGTGTGGCGGCAAACCACCCGCCGGGCAATCGCCCCGCCGTAGGCAACTGCCACTCGATCAATTCCCCGCTCTGTGCCTTGAGTCGGGCGGGGTAGGCATTGCTGCAAGGCACGATCAACTCATCGCCCTGCAACAGCAGATAACCCTGCGGCGCCAGGCCACTGAGGGCCTCGCCATCGTGAGGTTGCTTGCCGTAGATGAAGCTGCAGCGGTCATTGCACCAAATCTCGCGCCCCGTGGCCGCATCCCAACAAAACACAAACACGCCCTCCAAGGGCCAGACTCCGGCGGCGAACCAGATTTTGCCCTCCCTTGCCACCATGCCTCCGCGCACCGGCCACACCGAGATCATGCGCTGATTGCCCAACAATTGTCGCGAGGCAGGCAGCGCCCGCCTACCCCAGACTTGATGACCATCGCGCCAATCAACCGCTCGCACCCAACCATCGTCGCTGCCAAAAATCGCCAGATCACCAACCACCACCGGCGCCAAACGCACCGGCCCATCCGCACGCGCGCGCCACAATTCTCGGCCACTGGAGAGATCAAAAGCCAGCAACGCGTCCTCGCGCGAACTGGCCAGAAGCAAGGTCTGCCCCACCACCACCGGCTCGTAGCCGCCATCAAACTGCAACCGCGCATCGCGGTAGGCAGGACGCAGCGCAGGCAATGGTCTGGACCATTGAAGCTGCAACTTCGATGGCATGGCCTCATCGGTTTGCGCCGCGCGGGCAGGCCCCTGCCGCCACATGGGCCAGTCCGCCGCCGAAGCTGAAGCCGCGGCAACGAGCAAAACAAGAGCCGGAAAAAGGTGGGGGTTCATGGACAGATCTTCGACAAAGATGGGAGCGGGCGCCGCCGCGAGCAAGCCCTGAGCCAAATCGGCGGCCCAAGGAAGGCACTTCACGCCCTGAGAACAGACCTGAAAGCCCATGATAACCAATTAAAGACCAGAGATTTGTACGATTTCATGACGAGGCGGAATTTCGGCCGCCTGATCGCTGGCTCGGCAGCTGAATTTGCTGGCCATGCCGATCCGCAAATCAGGCTTCATTGAGTGCAAAAAAAGAGGGGACACTCCCGCCTTCCTCTGCTAAGCATCCTGCCCTGCCAACGATCATGTCCGAGTGTTCAGCGTCCCCCAAGGTTTCCATTCAAGAGTGGAAAGAAATCGTCGCCCCATTTACCCAGCCCTCGCTGGCTCGCTCCCTGTGGCAATTGCTTAGCACGCTGGCGCTCTACGCGCTGTGCTTCGTGCTGATGGTCAAAAGCCTCAGCCAGCCCTACTGGGTGACTCTGCTGCTTTCAATCCCTGCGGGCTTGATGATCGTGCGGGTCTTCATCTTCTTCCACGACTGCGGTCACGGCTCCTTCTTCCGCGCCAAGTGGGCCAATGACCTGGTGGGATTCATCACCGGCATGCTCACCTTCACGCCTTATGGCCACTGGCGCTGGCAGCACTCCGTGCACCACGCCACCTCAGGCGATCTGGATCGCCGTGGTGACGGCGACATCTGGACCCTCACGGTGCGCGAGTACCTGGCCTCATCGCCCAAGCGCCGCTTGTTTTACCGCATCATGCGCAATCCCATTGTGCTCTTCGTGATTGCCCCGCTGGTGCTCTTCCTGTTCTACCAACGCATCCCTGCCCCCTCGGCCAAGGGCCGCGACCGCCGCTCGGTGCTGGCCATGAACCTCGCCCTGGCCGCCATGGTCACCGGCTTCAGCCTGCTCCTGGGCTGGCGCGAATACCTGATGATCCAGTTGCCCATCACCATGGTCGCAGGCATCGCAGGCATCTGGATGTTCTATGTGCAGCACCAGTACGAGGACGTTTACTGGGAGCACCACGACAACTGGGACTACACCACCGCCGCCCTGCTTGGCAGCTCCTTTTACAAACTGCCGCGGATCCTGCAGTGGTGCACAGGCAACATTGGCTTCCACCATGTGCATCACCTCAGCTCCAAGATCCCCAACTACAACCTGGAGCGCTGCCACAACTCGCACCCGATGTTTCGCAACATCAAGCCCCTGACCTTCTGGGAAAGCCTCAAGTGCATGAAGCTCAGCCTCTGGGACGAGGACAACCGCCGCCTGATCAGCTTCAGCGAACTCAAGTCGCTGGGCCAGACTCAGGCCGTGGCCTCCTGACAGACAACCCTCACCCGCCAGGCAACTGAGAACAATCGGGTTTGCCTGCTGATGAATCAGGACCCATGGTGTCGGGCAGCATGAAGGAGAGTCTCCAGAGAGAAAGCGTTGGCAACCCACCCGTCATTGATGGCGAGCGCATAGCCTCATCCTGCGTGTGCTGCGGGAGCAGGGATTTGGAGTCCTCGGCGGCGGTACTCATGCCCTTTATCGCGCATCGGGTTTTC
>JAURHS010000089.1 GCA_030833205.1 Prosthecobacter sp. | reverse complement strand
GCTCGCGCCTGCTGGCCGGCGAGGCCTCGTGGGGCCAGAAGCTGCCCTTTGGGCCCTACTTGGCGGCAGGAGCCTTGATCTGGCTGTTCTGCGGGCCCGAGCTTTGGCGAGGATACCTTTCCCTGATGACACGCTGAGGCGTAAGGAAAATAGCCCCGGTCAGGCTCAAACTCATGGGTTTGGCAGGACCATGGGCCCAGAGACGCTGCGAGCTTGATTGCCGCAGTTCCTGACGGATAGTGCATGCCCCCCTTTTTCCATTCCCATGAGCGATTCAACGGCCCCAGAAGAAACCCAGCCCACCACCTCGCCGGAAGCTGTGCCCCAGCCCGGCGAAGCCACTGCCGCCGCGGCGGCGTCTGCAGCAGCGGAGAGCACGCCCGCTGAATCCAAGGACCCTCTCGGGGAAGCGCAGGCCGAGGTGCTGCGCTGGAAGGATCAGGCCTACCGCCAGGCGGCTGAGTTGGACAACTTCCGCAAGCGCATGGCTCGCGAGGCGCAGGAGTCCCGCGCCTACGCCAATGCCGATTTGCTGCGCGGCCTGCTGCCAGTGCTCGACTCCTTTGAGATGGGGCTGGAAGCCGCGCGTGCGGAGTCTGAAAAATCCATGATCTTCATGGGCATGAGCATGGTGCAGCGACAGATCATGGACTTCCTGCGCGAGCAGGGAGTGCAGGAGGTCGAGGCGCTGGGCAAGGCCTTTGATCCGATGCTGCACGAGGCCGTCTCCACCGAGGTCAATGCCACGGTGCCCGAGGGGCAGGTGCTGCGCGTGACCCGCCGTGGTTTCCGTCTGCGCGAGCGCCTGCTGCGCGCTGCCAGTGTGATTGTCGCGGCTCCCGCTGCCGAGGCCGATGCGACCACGGCAACCGATGCGGTCAACTGAGTTCATTACCCCTTTCCAAGTCCATGGCTCAAAAGCGTGATTACTACGAAGTGCTCGGCGTCTCGCGCGAGGTGAGCGCGGACGAACTCAAGAAAGCTTACCGCAAATTGGCGGTGAAGTATCATCCCGACAAGAACCCGGGAGATAAACAGGCTGAGGACCGCTTCAAGGAAGTGGGCGAGGCCTATGAAATTTTAAGCGACGACCAAAAACGCGCTGCCTATGACCGCTATGGCCACGCTGCCTTTGCCGGTGGCGCGGCGCCAGGGCCGCAGGGCGCTGGCGGTTTCCATGATCCCTTCGACATCTTCCGCGAGGTCTTTGGCGGCGGTGGCGGCGGTGGCGGCGGAATCTTCGACAGCTTCTTTGGCAGTGGCGGTGGTGGCGGGGGCCGCGGTGGGCGGCGGGGCACTGGCCGCGGCAATGATCTGCGTTATGCCGTCGAGATCAGCCTTGAGGAAGCCGCCAGTGGCGTGGAGCGCGAGATTCAATACGAGCGCATGGGAGCCTGCGGCACCTGCAGCGGCAGCGGCAGCGCGGCCGGTGGCGGGCGCAAGACTTGCCGCACCTGTGGCGGTCATGGTCAGGTCATCATGAGCCGGGGCTTTTTTCAGGTGCAACAGACCTGTCCGGATTGTCAAGGCGCCGGTGAAGTGGTCAGCAACCCCTGCAAGGATTGTCAGGGCAGCGGGCAGAAACGCGAGCGCACCAAGCTGCGGGTCAAAATTCCCGCCGGCATTGAGGACGGCTCCCGCCTGCGCAGCACAGGCAATGGCGACAGTGGCGCCCGCGGTGCCGGCAACGGAGATCTCTATGTGGTTGTGCAGGTGCGCGCCCATGAGGTCTTCGAGCGCGAGGGCGATGATCTGCACTGCCGCATGCCACTGACCTTTGTCACCGCAGCCTTGGGCGGCGAGGTCATGGTGCCAACGCTGGAGGGCCGCGCCATGCTCAAAATCCCTGCGGGCACCCAAAATGACACCACCTTCCGCATGCGCGGCAAGGGCATGAAGGTGCTGGGGCGCGACGCGCGCGGCGACTTGTATGTTCATGTGCAGATTGCCGTCCCGACCCGCCTGAGTGGTGAGCAAAAAACGCTTTTGGAGGCCTTTGCCAAGTCGGTTGGTGAGGAGCGCACCAGCACCGCCGAGGAAAGTTTCTTTGAGAAGGCTCGCAAGTTCTTTGGCCAATGAGTTCACCCGCCTCCAGCCCCTCCTGGCTTGCTGATCTGCAAGCCCTGCTTGGTCCCGAGGTGGTGTTTGATGGCGTGGAGCAATTGCAGGCCCACGCGCAGGACAAGTGGTTTGCCAGTGCGCTGCCACAGGCCGTGGTGCGCGCACGCTGCACGGCTGAGGTCTCCAAGACCCTGGCCTTTGCCAATCAGCGCGGCATCGCGGTGACGGCGCAGGGCGCACAGGTGGGCTATGTGGGCGGCGCGGTGCCGCTTGCCGGTGGCATTGCCCTTTCGCTCAAGGCGATGAACCAAATCCTTGAGCTGGCCCTCGAAGATGGTGTGGCGGTGGTGCAGCCTGGCGTGATCACCGCAGAGTTGCAGCAGGCAGCGCGCGCACGCGGTTGGTTTTATCCGCCGGACCCCGCCTCATTGAAGGAATGCAGCCTCGGCGGCAACATCGCCACCAATGCCGGCGGGCCGCGTTGCCTGAAATACGGCGTCACCCGCCACTATGTGCTGGGCCTTGAAGTGGTGTTGGCGGATGGCCGCGTGCTGCGCTGTGGAGGCCGCTGCCATAAAAACAAAACCGGCTTTGATCTGGTGGGGCTGATGGTGGGCAGCGAAGGCCTGCTTGGGGTGGTCACGGAGGCCACCCTGCGCTTGATTCCCCATCCGCCGCTGCGGGCCATGTTGAGTGCGGGCTTCGAGGACTTCGCGCAAGCCGCCGCTGCCGTGCAGCAGATTTTGCAGAGTGGCCATTTGCCCAGCGCGCTGGAGATCGCCGATGCCTTCACCCTGCAGGCTGCACGCGAGTACCTTGGCCAGTCGGTGACTCCCAAGGGGCAGGCGCATTTGTTGGTGGAAATTGACGGTCAGCCCGAAGGAGTGCGCGCTGAGTTGGAGGCCCTGGCGGGATTGGTGCAGGGGCTTGGTTGCATCGAGCTGACCAAGGCTGTGGGCGAGGAGGCCTGCGAGGCCTTCTGGAAGCTGCGCCGCGACTTCAGCTACAGCCTGCGTCACACGGGCCTGATCAAGCTCAATGAAGACATCGTGGTGCCGCGTAGTCGCTTGGTGGATTTGGTGGACTTTGCGCGCGGGCTGCAGCAGCGCCATGGCTTCGCCGTCGCCTGCTTTGGTCATGCCGGCGACGGCAACATCCATGTCAATGTGATGGTGCCCGACATGCAGGACAAGGCCATGCGCGCCCGCGCTGAAGCCGCGCTGGATGAACTCTTCACCCAGATCATCGCCTGGGGTGGCGCGATCACCGGCGAACACGGCATTGGACTGGCCAAGAAGCCATGGTGGCGGCAGGCGGTGAGCCCGGCCACCCACGAGGCACATTGCCAGATCAAGGCCGCCCTGGACCCCAGAGGCATTCTCAACCCGGGCAAGTTTTTGGCTTCCTGAGAGTCGTTTTTCGCAAGGGGAGCGCTTTGACCGCAGAGAGGCTTTGCCTCGCGGCGAATACAAGGGCCTTGGCCTTTCCCCCTTCACCGCGGACTGGCTGGCGAGGGGTGGAGCGCCGCATGAGCAGGGCTTGCGAAAGGGTAGGTTGCGGCCCCGATGGCACGAGGGCGAAACGCCCTTTGAAGCTTCGTGTTCCTTGGCGATTAGGGCAGGGCTTGCAGGCGCAGGTAGTCCAACCCGAGCATGAACCGTGGAGTGGCCTTGGGGTGGCAGCCCTGCAGAATGAAGTGCAGTTGATGCTCGCCGCCCTTGAGTTCCATCACGCCGCAGTCCAGTTCGCCACTGTGCCTGACGCGGTCACTGCTGTAGCCGTCCCAGCCGCGCAGCAGGCTGTGTTGATCGAGTTTGGCATCCACGATGGCGTAGTCATGGGCCAGCGTGAGGGCAAGAAAGACGCGGTAACGCCCCGGTTTGGTGGCGGGCAGTTTCAGGCTGAGTTGGTCACCGGCCTTGCCGCCATTCCACCACAATTGCCTACCGCTGCTCCACTGCGGCCCAAAGCCGCTCATGCCCTGCGCGCTGGTTCGACCTGCGGTGACTTTGGCCACGCTGAGCGATTCGCCTTCCATGGCGTCCTTGACTTGGACTGGGGCCTTGGCGGCGTTGCCCGCAGGTGCGCTGCTCTGCAGGTACTTGACGAGGTGGAGCAGATCCTGTGCCGGCAGGGCATCAAAGAGGCCCTCGGGCATGGTGCTTAATTTGGAGACTTCGCGTTTGGCGATGTCGCTCTGCGGCAGGGTGAACTCGATGCCACCCATCATGGCGATGCGGATGTTGGCCTTGGTCTCGTCCTTGATGATGCCGCTTAAAATGCGGCCGTCCTTCATGGTGAAGAGGTTGAGTTGGTAGGCCTTGCCAATGACGGCGTTGGGGTCGAGCACATTTTCAAGCAGGTAGTCCAAGTTGGCGCGATTGCTGCCGGTGATGTCTGGGCCAACATTTTGGCCTTCACCAAAGAGCTTGTGGCACTGGCCGCAGGTGGCGAGGTAAAGGGTGCGTCCCTTGCTCAGATCCGCAGCAGTGACCTTGTCCGGACTGAGGCGCTCGCGGTAGAGGGCAAGGCGCTTGGCCATGTCGGGCTTGGGTGCGTTGAGATCGCCCCAGGTTTCCTTGATCAGGGCGTTGACCTGCGCATCGCCAAAGTTGCTGAGTTGGCGAATCAAAAAGGGCGAGAGGGCGGTGTTGGGCAGGGCCTTGGATTTGACGGCGGCGAGCAGGGCGCGGGCGCCGTTGACGCTGGTGGCCAGGGTGGCGATGGCGTCCGGCCATTCATCGGCGCGCAGCTTGGGCAGTGCTGCGCCCAGAACCGTGGCCGTGCGCGGATGCGGCAGGGTGGCCAAGGCGCTGACGGCTCGGCGGCGCAGGCTGCCGGCTTCTTCCTGCTCGACGATGGCCAGCAGTCCTGCCGCGCAATCCTTGTCGCGGGCCAGCAGCAACACGCGCAGAGCCTCCTCGCGATCCAGGGCGGATTGGCTGCGATTGGTCAGGCTGCTGCGGAAGGCTTGCAGGGCCTGAGGCTCACCATAGAGGGCGCTGAGTTCAAGCAGGGCGGCCTGGGTTTGTGGTGCCGGGTTGGAGACGCTGAGTTGTGCCCGCAGCTCTGCCCACTTGGCAGGCATGGTCAGCGATTGACCCCGACGGGCTGCGGCAAGCACCAGTTGCAGCAGATTGCCTTGTTTGATGTGGTCCTTCTCCGCGCTGAGGGCCTGCAGCAGGGCGTCGCGTCCGCGGTCATCCTCGGAGAGGCGGCGATAGATGAATTCGCTGACTCGCGGCAGTTTGCTGGTTGCTGCCAACTCAAGGCCAAGCTGGGGTTGCTCGCCCACCAAGGGTTCAATGCCGTACCAAAGCAGCAGGGGAATCATGGGGTCTTCCTTGTCCTCGGCATGGGCCAGCAGGACCTTGGCGTAGGCGGCGCGTTGCGGCTTGGCAAGGCGGCTCAGTGCGCTGGCCCATTCGCGGCGCACCGGGGCAGAGCCTTCGCGGGCAAGGGCAGTGGCGGGTTGGGCCAGGAGGGCGGCGTGGTCAGCCATGCGGATGAGGTTGACGCGCAGGGCCTCGGCAGTGGCCGCTGGTGCCGCTGGCCATTTGAGGGCATCGCCTGCCGCCCACAGGGCGCGCAGGGCGCCTGCTTCCATGCGCTGATGATCGTCGAGACAGGATTGCAGGAAGTCCAAGGCCTCTTTTTGCAGAGGGCTACGGGCACAGCGCTGGCGCAGTTGATGGCGGGCCTGTCTGCCGAGCCAGTCGTTGTCGGTTTGCACCGCAAGCTTGGCCAATTCAAGATCGCTGCTTTTGGACAAGTCGCCTTTCCAGGGTTTCCAGCCCTCGCAGATGATGCGGTAGATGCGGCCGTTGCTGCGGTCCCAGTTTTCAATCGCGCCACTGCCGCGGTGGCAGATCTGGCGGTCGGCCCAGTCGGTGACAATCAAGGCGCCATCAGGGCCAACGCGTTGCATCACGGGCAGGAAGTGCATGTCATTGGAGCGCATGAAGTCCGGGCCATGCTTGCCGATGAAGCTGCTGGCCTTCGGGTCGGTGTAGTCGCTGACCAGGCGGTGGCCGTGCAGGTTGCCAAACAGGAGTTGATTGCGGTAGGTGGCTGGAAAGAGGCTGCTTTGGTAAATGGCCAGGCCGCAGTGCGCGTGGCCGCCGCCCAGCGCATTGGTGTTGTTGTTCATCACTCCAGCCCCCGTGGTTTTGTCAAAGGTCACATCGGGCCTTGCGCTGCCCGCGTAGTGCTGGTGGTCGGCGATGGTCACGATGTCTTCATAGGTGTAGGGGTTGAAGTGCTGACCGGCTTGGCGGTGGTAGCGGCCGCCGGGCACAATGTGGTAGAGGTGCGGGATGACGCAGGCGGTGACAAACCACTCACCGTTGCGGTCGTAGTCCAGCCCCCAGGGGTTGCTGGTGCCATGGGCCATGACTTCGAAGGCATGGCGCGTGGGGTGGTAGCGCCACACGCCGGCGTTGATGGGTTGGCGAGATTCCTCGCTGCTGCCAACTCTGCCGACCTTGCTGTGGGTGAAGACACCGTGACAACCATAGAGCCAGCCATCAGGGCCCCAAATGAAACTGTTGAGGGTCTCGTGGGTGTCCTGACTGCCCCAGCCATCGAGCAGGGCGAAGGCGGTGAACTTCAGGCCGGGCACCTGCGGGAAGCTGGCGATGTCCTTGTAGGCGGCGAGGCTGGCGTGGTTGCCTCCCAGGGCATCGGCGCGGCCGTCGCCATCGCTGTCGGGAATGAACATCAGGTAGGGCGCTGCGCCAACCCACAGGCCGCCGTAGCCAAGTTCGATGCCGCTGACCAGACTCAGTCCCTCACAGAAGGTGGTGACGGTCTCGTGGCGGCCATCGCCGTCCTTGTCCTCGAGGATCTTGATGCGGTCCTGTCCTTGTGCCGGATCGCGGGGCTGTGGGTAGCTGTTGGCCAGGGCCACCCAGAGGCGACCGCGAGGGTCCGTGGCAAAGGCGATGGGTTGCACAATTTCGGGCTCTGCCGCGATCAATTGGGCGCGCAGTCCGCCTGGCAATTGCAGATTGGCCAGAGCTTGTGCCGGAGTCTGGCCTTGGGCGTATTGCTCCTGGGGCATGAGGGCCTTGCCATAAAGTGGGCGCGGTTGCGCGGCTTGGTTGGAGTTCTTGCGTTGTTGGGTGAGAACAAAGACACCGGCCTTGTTGGCCACCAACACATCGGGGAGTTTGTCGCCGTTGAGGTCGCCGACCTGCACATCAACGCCCACGCCGCTTTGGGCGTCGATGAGATGAGGCACAAAGTCCACGCTGCCGTCCTTGCGGCGCTGGGTCTGGTACCAGTAGATGACGCGGTGGCCGCGTTCATCGGGATCATGGCCGTTGTGGGCCCAGTAGCGTTTGCCGGTCACCACATCCATGAGGCCATCGCCGTCGATGTCAGCCAAGTGCGCGGCATGCGGTTGCGAGAACACGATGCCATAGGCGTTGTCCTGGGGTTGTTCACTGGCCAGCATGACGCGCTGCCACTGGGCCTGATCAGGCGCGGCCTGTTGCTGCAGGAACACGGCCACGCCATAGCGGTGGGCCTGCAGGCTGGTGAAGATGTCGTTGCGGCCATTGCCATCAAAGTCGTAGGCAAACATCTGCGCGCCGCCCCCAATGCCAGCGGCAAAGTTGTGTTGCTCGAAGGCCTGTCCGTCGGCCGTGTTGCGCCACCAGCGCCTGGCCTCGAGCAGGTCGGCGCGCCCATCGCCGTCCACATCGCCAACGCCAAGACCATGGGTGAATTTGGCCACCTTGAGGTCAGGGGTCACCGCATGGAAGCGCCAGGCTTGAAGGGCCTTCTTGGGCTCGGGTGCAAACCAACCAAAGCGCCCGCCGCTGCTGCAGACAATCTCAGGTTGGCCATCGCCGGTGATGTCGGCGTACACCGGGGATTCGTTGTCCACGACATCGGCCACCAGGTGCACGGGCCATGGTTTGTCGTCCAGCACTCCGGGGTTGCGATAGAGTCTGGCTTCCTTGCCGGGAAAGCCCAGGATGAGAATGTCGTTGTGCCCGTCACCATCCACATCGCGCACATAGGCGAAGAAGTTGTCGGAGTAGCCATGGATGCTGAAGACCTTGGGCTCGTAGTAGGCATGGCGTTTGTCGAAGGCGGGGCCCTCCCACCAAAAGGGGCCGGCAACAATGTCGGTTTTGCCGTCGCCGTTGATGTCGCCCATTGCCGCGCCTTCAGAGTAAAACTCGCCATGCAATTGGCGGCGGCTCCATTGCAACTCCGACGGGGCAGCGCACAAGGGGACGGCGATCAGGACAGCGAGGCCGGAGAGCAGAAGGCGGCGGGTGGACATGGGAGTTGGGAAGGGCGCTGAATCCTGAGCCAAGACTGGCGGCCTTGGCAAGCCGTGCCTTTGGCTGCCTGGGCTTTGCCCGGCCTTGACATGGGCTGGTCTCAGACCAAGGCATGAGCATGAGCCGCGTTCTCCCCGACCCCAGCACCCTGCCGCCCAGCCCCCTGCAGGAGGTGAAGGGCCTGCGTTATTTTCCGCGCATGACTGCCAAGATTCGCCTGCAGGCTCAGGGACGATTGTGGAGTGAGTTGCACGACAATCTGGGCAAGGGCAGCGACGGCAAGCTCTGTGACTTCATGCAGGTGGACTATGCGGCCTTGGCTGAGCAGGTGCGTGCGGGCTTGAGCGATGAGCAGGCGCTGCAGTGGTGTGCGCAGCATGGGCGTGCCCTGACGGACATGGATGTGTATCTATGGAATCATCTGGTGATGACCCTCGGCATTGCCGATGAGGTGACGCCCATCCTCCAGCGCCGCAAGGAGGAGTCCGGGTTGGCTCACCGCGATGATATCATCAGCATCGCTCATTACATTGATGTGGACGAGGGGCGCCTGCCCTGAGTCCTTGATCTCAATCAGGCCGCGCCGGCATCTGGTCGAGCGCTGTCGTGGTTGTCGGCGCTCGAGGCCTGCAGGAACATCTCCCAGTCGCGCACGCGATGGGTGTTGCGGATGAGTTGGGTCACGGGGATTTCACGCGGTGCGCCAGGGGCACGCAGCAGGCGCAGGCCGGCTTCCTCGGGAAGGCGGCTGCCCTTGCGGCTGTTGACGCGCTTGTCGGCCAGCACGCAATTGTCCCAGGTGCTTTTGCCGCCACGCGAGAGGGGAACGATGTGGTCAATGTTGCCCTCGTTGGGTTTGAGGCGGCGGCCGGTGTATTGGCAAATGCCGCCATCGCGTTCCCAGATGGCTTTGGCGCAGAACTTTGGGCGGCGCTTGGGCACGCGATCAAAACGGGCCAGCACCAGAACCGTGGGCACGCGCACGGGGCCGCGCACGGTGCCAATGCTGCAGTCGCCATCGCGCACGGGCAACGCGAGCCAATCCTCAAAGGTGACCGGCGCCATGTCGTCATCGCCGTGAATGTGCAGGGCAGTGGCATTGCCTGCGGCCATCATGCTGAAGGCATCAGCGGGGGTTTTTACCGCAATGGCCTGCCAGTTGCGGTTGAGCACCAGAACCGTGGTTTTGTGAAGGAAGTCACTCATAACGGCGACCACTCGGGTGCAGCGCAGAGCCTTCTTGGCGGTGCCGCGCGGCACTCGGGCGTTCTGGGACCATGACCTTAGTGGGACCTCAGGCCTTGCCAAGTCTCTTTTTGTGACACAGCGCAAGGCCGTGCCTGCGCCGAGGTTTAACCCCGCGGAGAGGCGGGCCCTGAGGGCTTGCGGCGCTGGGCTTCGCCCGCTGCTGCCCCAGCCCGGTCCTTGGCCGCAGGCTCAGGGAAAGGCCTTTTCCAGCGCCTCGATGTTGCGCTGCATGACCGACAGGAAGTTGCCCTGCTCCGGGCGATTGGCGCAGGGGGAGATGACCAGGCTTTGCAGGCCCTGTGCCTTGAGGGCGGCGATGTTCGCATCGCTGGGTTCCCCCTCCCAGATCATCCCTTTGGCCGGGTGCTTTTGCAGCAGGGCCTTGAGGTCGCCCAAGGCTTTTTCATCAAGGGTTTGCTCGGGCTCCCAAAGCAGGGCCTTGAGGTTGAGTTGGTAGGCCCGGGCGAAGTAATCGTAGACCGGATGCGAGGCCACCAGCGGCTGGTTCTTGAGGCGTTGGCCGCAGGCCTTGAGGCGGCTGTCGAGCTTGAGGAGTTCGCCGGCCAGGGTCTTGAGGCGTTGATCCATGGCCTCGTGCTGGCCTTGGGGTAGCAGGCGTTTGAGGCCTTCGGCGCAGGCTTGGGCTTGTTGGGCGGCTTGGGACAAATCCATCCAGGTGGTGAAGGCCGTGCCGCTGTGGCTGTGGTCGCCGCCTGGGCCGTGACTGTGGCTGGCGACCTCAGGAATCTGGATGAAGGCCTTGGCAAAGGCGGCCGAGCTGTCCACCACCTTGGCTTGGGGCAGGCTGACTTTCTCGGCCCATTTGGAGTAGCTGGCTCCGTTGAGCAGGATCAGGTCAGCGGCTTGGATGGCGCTCAAGGCCTTGTCATCGGGTTGCCAGAAGGCCGGGTCTTCATCCGCTGGGATGGGATCGAGCAGTTCCACCTCGGTGCCGGCAAGCTGCTGCACAAAAAACGCCAGGGGGTAGTTGGCGGCGAAGACCGAGGGTTTGCCCTTGGCGGAGCCGGAATCCGGCGAAGGTTGACTGCTGGGCTTGCAGGCCACGAGGCTAAGTCCTAGCAAGGCGGCGAGGGCGGGCAGGGGTAAGTTCATGGGGACGCAGGACAATACGCTCAGCGGGCCTGAAAAAAACAGGCTTTCTACGGCCGGCACTTGCCAAGGGTGGGCAGGGACGGCCATGGTGCGGGTCTCTTTGCATGGCGATTGCTCTGGATGTGTTGGTGGTGCTGGCCTACCTCGGCTTGATCTTGGGGATTGGCTTGGCGCAGCGTGGCGGCAGCAGCAGCATGGAAGGCTACGCTTTGGGCGACCGCCAGATGGCTTGGTGGGCCGTGTTGGCCTCCATCCTGGCCGCTGAAATCAGCGCGGCAACTTTTCTCGGGGCACCTGAGGCGGGGTTGAGCCGCGGCAATTGGAGTTACGCGCAGTTCGCCATCGGCACGGTGCTGGCGCGCATTGTGGTGAGCTTTCTGTTCATCCCTCTGTTTTACAAGCGCGGCGTGATCTCGCTTTACGAGTATCTTGAGGAACGCTTTGGGCCCAGAACCCGTCGCATGGCCTCAGGTTTGTTTCTGCTGACCCGTGTGCTGGCGATGGGCACGAGGCTGTATGTCTCAGCGATCATTTTGGTGTTGGCCCTCAGTGCCTGGCGCGGCGGGTCGGTGGACAGTTCGGAAAAGTTTGCGCTCTATGCCTTGGCGGTGGTGGTGGTGACGGGGCTCACGGCCATCTACACCACGGTGGGTGGAATCCGCGCCGTGATTTGGACGGACTGCATTCAGGTGCTGGTCTTGTTGGCCGCGCTGGGATTCACGCTGCCCTATCTTCTCAGTCGAATCCCTGAGGGCTGGCAGGGGGTGATGGCGGTGACCAACCCGCCGTTGTTTTTCGATTTTGCTCCGCCGCCCCAACAGGGGTGGTGGAACGGTCTGCGCCATGTCCTCAGCAGCGAGTACACGCTGTGGGCGGCGTTGATTGGCAGCACCTTCGTGACGATGAGCACGCACGGCATTGACCAGGACACGGTGCAGCGGATGCTGACGGCGCGCAATCGCCGCCAAAGCGCTGTGGCCACCATCGTCTCGGGTCTGGTGGATCTGCCCATGGTCAGTGCCTTCATCCTGGTGGGCATCATGCTGCGCGCGTTTTATCAGGCCTTCCCCGATCCCGGGTTGCCTACCGAAACGCGGGAGGTGTTCCCCTACTTCATCATGCATGAGTTGCCGGCCGGGCTGCGTGGTTTGGTCATTGCCGCTGTGTTGGCCACGGCCATGGGCTCGCTGAGTACGGCTCTCAATGCGCTGGCCACCAGCCTGGCACGGGACTTTGTGCTGCCCCGGTTGCCTGCGGGTCAAAGCGATGCGGCGCAGGTGCGGGTGCTGCGGCGCTGCACGCTGCTTTTTGCCCTGCTCATCATGGTGGTGGGTGTGGTGACAGCCTGGTTCATGGCGCATCACCCCAAGCTTGAAATCCTGCCGCTGGTGCTGGGAATTTTGGGCTTCACCTTTGGCTCCATTCTCGGCGTGTTCCTGGTCGCGGTGCTGGCCCCCAGACGCGGCAGTGATTTCGGCAATGTGCTGGCCATGAGTTTGGGCATCGCTGCGGTTCTGCTGTTGACCAATCCCTTTGGCCTGCAGCAGAACATGGGCATTGAGCAGCCCTTGGTGCTGGCCTTTCCCTGGCGGATCACGGTCGGCACCTTGGTGACGGTGGCCGTTGCCCTTTGCTTCAGCACACCAGCCAGGGCTCAGCAGCAGGATTCCGGCAACAGTTCTTTGGCCAAGTGAAGGCCTTCGGCGCTGGCCGTTCGTGAACGCGATGTTGCCCATGAAGGCAGGGCCCGGCGCGGTTTTTTGCGAGCGCCTCATTGATGCGGTCGGCGATCAAGACAATGGGCGCGGACCGTTGCCGATCCGCGCCCATGCGTGTTGAGGATTGAGGAGTGGGTGGGGAGGTTTAGACCTTCCAGGCACCACGGTACTCGCGGGTCAGCCATGCGGGGTTTCCGCCTTGGGCAAACTCGCGGGTTTGCGGGTTCCATTTGAAGCTGGCATCGTTCCAGTAGGCCATGTTCATCAGGTGGCAGGAGATCACCGTGGTGGCGCCGATGGCCACATCGCAGATGGGGCGTTGGCGGCTGCGAATGGCCTTGAGCCAGTCGTCGTGGTGGTTCTTGCTTTCGTAGAGTTTGACCTTGGCGTCCTTGAGGAATTCGCGCTCGCTCAAGACCACTTCGCGATCAAGGGAGGTGCCCTTGTCCTGCTCGCGATCAATGAAGCCGTGCACGCGCTTGCCGCCAAGCCAGAGCTCGAACTTGCCGCGATTGACATGGACCTCGCCGAGCTCGCCGTAGAAGGACACGCCCTTGCCTTCGCCGTGGGTGAGCACCACGCCGTTGGCATACACAAGCTGGGCGCCGCGCTTCTTGTTGGCACCGGGGCTGATGACTTCCACGGGGCCGCTGTCATCCACGCCGAGGCCCCATTGGGCAATGTCAATGTGGTGGGCGCCCCAGTCGGTGATCATGCCACCGCCAAACTCGCGGGTCATGCGCCAGGCGGGGAAGTGATTGTGAACGCCGCGCGGGCTCAACACACTGCTGTAGGGCTTGAGCGGGCCGGGTCCGCACCAGCGGTCCCAGTCCAGACCAGGCTCAGCGGGTTCTTCGGGCAGGTTGTAGACCGGGGCAGGATCACCGAAGGAGGTGGTGATGGTTTTGATGCGGCCGATCACGCCGTTGCGCACCAGTTCGCAGGCCACACGGAATTCCTTGCTGGAGCGCTGCTGCGAGCCGGTCTGGAAGATGCGTCCACTGTCGCGCACAGCCTGCTGCAGGGTGAGGGCTTCATGCACATTGTGGGTCAGGGGCTTTTCGCCGTAGACATCCTTGCCGGCCTTGACGGCGGCAATGCCGATGTAGGCATGCCAGTGGTCGGGGGTGGCGATGACCACGGCGTCGATGTCCTTGCGCGCCAGCAGCTCGTTGAAGTCGTTGTAGGCGGCGCAGCCCTTGTAGTTGCCGTCCTTCTTTTCTGCGTAGCGCTTTTCAACAGTGGCCTTGGCGTTTTCGCGGCGGGTGCTGTCCACGTCGCAGACGGCAACGACCTGAACTTCGCTGCGTCCCAGAAAGTTGCCCAAGTGGCCGCTGTTCATCTTGCCCATGCCAATGAAGCCAATGTTGAGGCGTTCATTGGCCGGGGTCTCAGCGGACCAGAGGCTGGAGGGAAGAATGAGCGGGGCGGCAGCAGCGGCGGCCTGGCCCAGAAAGGAGCGGCGGTTGTTTGGGTTCATGGGAAGAGAGGGCGAATGCTAGGGGGAAAGAACGGATTCGTCACGCGCTTTCCTACGCCGATCTGCGCTGTCTGAGCCGGGCCACTTCTGGCCCATCAGCGGCCCAGATCTTGGTTGCGTTCCTCGCGCAGGGCCTCAGCGATGAAGTAAAGGGCAAGCAGGCTGAGGCTGAGCATGCAGGCGGGGAACAG
>JAURHS010000025.1 GCA_030833205.1 Prosthecobacter sp. | reverse complement strand
CAGGGGCATGGACGAAGCGATGGCAAGACTGTGACCACCAAGCCCACATCATGGTTCAAAGGCCCCCTCTCTGCAATCCTGCAGCGCCGATAAGCCGCTGCGCCAATCACCAGGAAGCGAGCACCTCGTAGGCGTAACCCACAAGATACTCAGACTCAGGGATGGTCGCAATCACGGGGTGATCCGGGCTTTGCCCATAAACCGCCAAGCGCCGCAGCGTGCGGCGCACATCCACCGCCGCGTCCTCCAGGCTGGCATGGAACTCACCGCGACTGACATGATGCGAGCAACTGAAGGTGGCCAGGATGCCGCCGGGCTCCAGCATCTTCAGGGCCCGAAGATGGATCTCCTTGTAACCGCGAAGGGCGTCCTTGAGCGCCGCCTTGGACTTGGTGAAACTGGGCGGATCCAGAATGATCAAATCAAAGCGCTGGCCGGCAACCTCGCGGGCCTTGAGATCATCAAAGCAATTGGCGGCCGCAAACTCCACCGCCGCACCGCTTTTTTGCGCATTGATGCGAGCGCGGGCAATGGCGTCCTCGCTCACATCCACGGCCGTCACCGAGGCGGCACCGGCAAGCGCACAGGCCTGCGCAAAACCGCCCTGATTGCAGAAGCAATCCAGCACCCGCCGCCCCTTGGCCAATGAGGCCACGCGTTGGTAGTTCTCCAACTGATCGAGATACAAACCCGTTTTTTGTCCATCGAGCAGATCCACACCAAACACGCTGCCGCGGTGGCTGACTTCAAGCTCAGTGGGCAGTTCACCCCACAGCAACCCCTTGACTGGTTCCATGCCCTCGGAGCGGCGGCGGTTGCTGTCATTGCGCTCCACAATGCAGCGCGGCGCAAGCAACTCGCGCAACGCCTCCACCAACAGACCTTTGCGCTGGTCCATGGCCAAAGTCAGGGTTTGAAGCACAAGGCAGTCACCATAGGCATCCACAATGACGCCGGGCAGGCCATCGCCCTCGCTGTTGATCAAACGGCAAAGCTTCAGATCCACGCCCGCCTGCTGACGCAGGTTCATGGCGCGCTGCACCCGCCGGCGGAAGAAATCCGCGTCCAAATCCTGCCGCCGATACGAGAATAGGCGCGCACTGATCTGCGAGTGAGGATTGTAGATGGCACTGCCCAGATGCTTGCTGCGCGCATCGAGCAGACTGACCACATCCCCGGGCTTGGGGTCCCCCAGCCGGGCCTTGATCTCCGTGGCATAGACCCACACATGGCCATGAAACAAACGGGCGCGGGGGGCAATGACGAGGGCAGACATAAGGGTTGAAGAAATGCCCCAAGGGGCACATCCAGAGTCATTCAACGGCCTTGGGCCCTTGGCAAGGGGGCAAATCCCCACCCCTGACCGCCGCCCCAGGAAACCCAAATGCCCGATTGCCAACGCCCCAGATGCGCTTAGGCTCCGCGCCCCCCTAGTTCCGGCAACCTTCCGGATCAGCCAGACGCCTCATGACCCCTCCCTCCAAAATCCGCAACATTGCCATCATCGCCCACGTTGACCACGGCAAGACCACCCTGGTGGACAGCCTGCTGCGCGCCAGCGGCAACTTCCGCGAGAATCAGGCCATCGCCGAGCGCGCCATGGACAGCATGGATCTGGAACGCGAGAAGGGCATCACCATCAAGGCCAAGAACACCTCGGTGCATTGGAACGACCACATCATCAACATTGTTGACACCCCTGGCCATGCCGACTTTGGCGGCGAGGTCGAGCGCGTCATGAAGATGGTGGACGGCGTCATGCTGGTGGTGGACGCCTACGAAGGCCCACAGGCCCAGACCCGCTTCGTGCTCAAGAAGGCCATGCAACAGGGCATCAAGCCCATTGTGCTCATCAACAAGATGGACCGCCCGCACATCCGCCCGGACAATGTGCATGACAAGGTCCTGGAGTTGCTCATGGAGCTTGAGGCCACCGAGGAGCAGTTCAACGCCCCGTTCATCTACGGCAGCGCCCGCGCTGGATGGGTCAGCGACAGCGCCGATGGCCAGCAGCACGACATGACCTTCCTGCTCGGGCAGATCGTCAAGCACATCCCTGCGCCCAAGGCAGAACTGGAGGGCGACTTCCAGATGCTCATCTCCAACATTGATTGGGACAACTTCGTGGGCCGAGTGGCCATTGGCAAGGTCAGCCGCGGCAGCGTGCGCATGGGCGACCGCGTGTTCCTCCTGGGCCGCAACCCTGATGAAAAACCCAAGGCCGTCAAGGTCACCAAGGTGTTTCAATACACCACGCTGAGCGTGTCGGACTCCGTCGAGGGCGGCGCTGGTGACATCGTTGGCATCTCCGGCTTTGAGGATGTGGACATCGGCCAGACCGTGACCGGCAACCCCGAGGTTGAGGCCCTGCCCTTCGTGGCCATTGACCCACCGACCATCGTCATGCAGTTCTCGGTCAATGACGGCCCCTTTGCCGGCCGCGAAGGCGACCATGTCACCTCGCGCAAGATCCGCGAGCGCCTCGATCGCGAGCAGAAGATGAATGTCACCATCAGCATCAGTGACACCGACACCGCCGGCGTGTTTGATGTCAGCGCCCGCGGCGCCATGCAGATCGCCATTCTGGTCGAGCAGATGCGCCGCGAGGGCTTTGAAGTCCTCGTCTCGCGCCCCATGGTCATCACGCGCCGCATCAACGATGTGCTCTGCGAGCCCTACGAAACCCTCTATGTGGATGTGCCCGACGATTACCTCGGCGGCGTCATGAAGACCATCTCCGAGCGCAAGGGTCGCATCGAAGACATGGACGCCCACGGTGGTCGCACCAGCCTGCAGGCCTACATCCCCACCCGCGGCCTGATTGGTTTTGAGTTTGAACTCATGAACCTCACCAGCGGCCACGGCATTCACAGCCACCTCTTCCGCGAATACGCCGAATACGCAGGCCACATGCAGACCCGCAACACCGGCACCCTGGTCTGCTCGGAAAGCGGCGAGGCCACCGGCTATGCCCTGGACACCATTCAGGAGCGCGGCAAACTCTTCATCGCCGCTGGGGATCCAGTCTATGAAGGCATGATCGTCGGTGAGAACCCCCGCTCAGACGATCTGCCCGTCAACCCCACCCGCTCCAAGCAACTCACCAACTTCCGCGCCGCCGGCTCCGACAAGGGCATTCAACTCACCCCGCCGATCCGCTTCTCCCTGGAACGCGCCATCGAGTATGTGGCCGCCGACGAACTGGTGGAAGCCACCCCCAAGAGCATTCGCCTGCGCAAACGCATCCTCGACAGCAATGTCCGCCTGCGTGAACGCAAACGCCTGCAGACGGAAATCGAAGGCTGACCCCAACGCCCATGTCATCCGTCGAGGACTACGAACTTCTCGACAGCGGCGAGTTTCAAAAGCTCGAGCGCTTCGGTCCCATCGTTCTGCGTCGGCCCTGCGCGCAGGCCCTGTGGCCACCGCAGCTCCAGCCCCGTCAGTGGCAGGGTGCCACCGCCTCCTTCCAGCGCCGTCAGCAACAGCAGCAATGGCAGGATCGCCACCAACTGCCCGAGTCCTGGATCGTCCAGGTGGCAGGCATTCGCTTTGAGTTGCGCAGCACGGACTTCGGCCATCTCGGCATCTTCCCGGAGCAACGCAGCAGCTGGTTGCAGATTCGTGAGCTCTGCCGCCAATTTGCCCACCGCCACGGACGCCCGGCCCGCACCCTCAACCTCTTTGCCTACTCCGGCGGCAGCAGCCTTGCCGCAGCGCAGGGCGGCAGTGAAGTCTGTCATGTTGACGCCAGCAAGGGCATGGTGCAATGGGCCCGCGAAAATGCCGCCCACAACCAACTGCAAAACGCCCCCATCCGCTGGATTGTCGATGATGTCATGCGCTTCCTGAAACGCGAGGAACGCCGCGAACGCCTCTACGACCTCATCATCCTCGACCCGCCCAGCTACGGCCGCGGCGCGCAGGGCGAGATCTTTAAAATCGAGGAACACCTCGGCCCCCTGCTGGCACAGCTGGCCAACCTCATCAGCGCTGAGCCCATCGGCGTGCTACTCTCCTGCCACACCCCGGAGTTCACCGGCCTGAGCCTCAATCACCTGCTGGCGCACCACTTCGGCCCTGAGGGCCAGCGCAGCCATGGCGAACTCCTGCTCGAAGGCGCCCCCAAGGTGCGCCCCGTACCCAGCGGCCACTTCTGTTGGTGGCTCGGCAAGGGCAACTCCCCGCCCTGAATCGCCCATCGCAAGGCTGCGTACGCAAGGCTGCATCCTCGGGGCGGTTCGACAGCGCGAGAAGTCACCACAAATCCGCCTGCGCACTGGTGGGCGGAATCAAACCCAGATGCCGATACGCTGCCGGCATGGCCACGCGACCGCGCGGCGTGCGCTTCACCAGACCCTGCATCACCAAATAAGGCTCGTGCACATCCTCGAGCGTTGACACATCCTCGCCCACCGCCACAGCCACACTGCCCAGTCCAACCGGACCGCCATCGAACTTGTGAATGAGGACCTCAAGCAGGCGCTTGTCCATTTCATCAAGACCGGACTCATCAATGTCGCGCATGGCCAGAGCCTGCGCCGCCACCTCGGCACTCACGACATTCTGTGCCCGCACCTGCGCGAAATCACGCACCCAGCGAAGCAGGTGGTTGGCGATGCGCGGCGTGCCGCGAGCACGCCTTGCAATCTCAAGCGCCCCGCCCTCCTTGATCTCACAGTTGAGCATGCGCCCGCTGCGCAACACAATGTGCTTGAGCTCCTCCACCGTGTAATAATCGAGGCGGTTGGGGATGCCAAAACGACTGCGCATCGGCGCGGTGAGCATGCCGGCACGGGTGGTGGCACCCACCAGAGTAAAGGGCGGCAGATCAATGCGCACGCTGCGCGCCTTGGGACCCTGATCAATGATGATGTCCAAGCGGAAGTCCTCGATTGCCGGGTAGAGATATTCCTCGATGCTGGCCTGCAGACGATGAATCTCGTCAATGAAGAGAATGTCGCGCTCCTGCAGGTGGGTCAGCAAGCCCGCCAAATCGCCAGCGCGCTCGATCTGTGGCCCGCTGCTGACATGCAGATGTGTGCCCATGGCTGAGGCGATGAGATGCGCCAGCGTGGTCTTGCCCAAGCCTGGTGGCCCGCAAAGCAGGGTGTGGTCGAGAGGCTCACCGCGTTGCTTGGCAGCCTCCACCATCACCAGCACCTGCTCCTTGACCTTGGACTGGCCGTGAAAATCCTCAAAGCTGGCTGGGCGCAGCGCCAGATCAAAAGGGGCATCGGCTGTGTTCAGGGAAGGATCCATGGCGCTGAGGCGCAAACAACTACCTTGCAGGCCCCCATCGCCAAACGCAACCCCAACCGGTCAAAAAGCGCCGCCACCCCAGGAGTCATCAGCCGGTTTCCCTGCGCTTGCGCACTTGCGCTTGACCCCGCCCTGCCCCACCATGCGCCCCCGCCATGTCCACCCTCTCCCTCTGCACCGCCGCCCTTGCGCTGGGGCTGCTTTGCCTGCCTGCCCTCGCCGCGGACTCGCGCCCCGCAGTGCCGCGCAAGCCACTGGCCACCAAGGGCAAACTGCTCTTCAGCGACGACTTCTCCAAACCCAGCTTGGAGCAACCCTGGCACCGCGTGGTCGCCACCTTCGGCCTCGAGAACGGCGCGCTCAAGGGTACCCAGACCCGGGTCAAGGACGAGACCGCCGCCGACGGCAAGATCATCAAGGCCCATGCCGCCGTGCACGGCCTGGAAATCCCCACCCGCGACAGCATTGTCGAGTGCCGCATTCGCTTCGAGGGCGCCACCATGATTGATGTCGAATTCGACGACCGCAAATACACCGGCGCCCACTACGGCCATCTCTGCCGCGCCCAAGTCCGCCCCAACGGCGTCACCATCATTGACGAAAAGGAAGGCAGCATGCGCAACGACATCTACACCATGCGCAAAGACCCCGCCCGCAAGGCCGAGGCCGACAAACTCGTCAAGGGCCGTCAAATCACCTATCCCCTCAAGGTGGAAGCCGGCATCTGGCATGACCTCATCGTGGAAACCGTCGGCGACGCCATGCGCGTTGTGCTCGACGGCAAACCCGTTGCCTTTCTCAAAAGCCCCGGCATTGCCCACCCCACCAAGAGCAAAATTGAATTGGGCGTGGCCGGACAACACGGATTCTTCGACGACATCCGCGTCTACGAGGCCCTTCCCAAACAGCCGTAAAGCCCCTTTCTCCGCCCCAGCATGGCCATCGAACGCACGCGCAACTTCTCCATCATTGCCCACATTGATCACGGCAAGACCACGCTCTCGGATCGTCTGCTGGAGTTCACCAAAACCATCTCCGAGCGACAGAAGCAGGACCAGCTCCTCGACGCCATGGACCTGGAGCGCGAGCGCGGCATCACCATCAAGGCCCACCCGGTCTGCATGTCCTACAAGGCCCGCGACGGCCAGATCTACAAACTCAACCTGCTCGACACCCCAGGGCATGTGGACTTCAGCTACGAGGTGAGCCGCTCACTGGCCGCCTGCGAGGGCGCCCTGCTGCTGGTGGACGCCTCTCAAGGCGTGGAAGCTCAAACCGTCGCCAACCTCAATCTGGCCCTTGGCCAGAAACTCGAGGTGATCGCCGTCATCAACAAGATCGACCTGCCCAGCGCCGATGTGGACAAGGTCAAACGCCAACTCGAGGACATCCTGCAGTTGCCCTCCGACAACGCCGTGCCCGCCAGCGCCAAGATGGGCATCGGCATCGAGGACATCCTTGAAGCCATCGTCAAGCATGTGCCCGCCCCCAAGGACCCCGCAGACGGCTACCTGCGCGCCAGCGTCTTTGATTCCGTCTTCGACGCCTACCGCGGCGTGGTCAGCTATGTGCGCATCGTCTCCGGCACCATCACCCGCGGCCAACGCATCCGCATGATGTCCACCGGCCTGGACTACGAGGTCAAGGACCTCGGCGTGTTCCGCCCCAAAATGACGGCCTGCGAAAAGCTTGAACCCGGCGATGTCGGCTACCTCATCGCCAATGTGAAAACCACTGCCGATGTCAAGATCGGCGACACCATCACCGAAAGCCGCCGTCCATCCCCCGAGCCCCTGCCTGGCTTCAAGGAGATTCACCCGTTGGTCTTCAGCGGCATCTACCCGGTGAGCACCGACGACTTCGAGAGTCTCAAGGCGGCCGTCGGCAAGCTGCAGATCAACGACTCCGCCTTCACCTTCATGGCCGAGTCCTCAGCCGCTCTGGGCTTTGGGTTTCGCTGCGGATTCCTTGGCCTGCTGCACATGGAGATTGTGCAGGAGCGCCTGCGCCGCGAGTTCAACATGGATGTCATCTCCACCTACCCCTCGGTCATCTACGAGGTGCGCAAGACCGATGGCACCGAAGTCATGGTGGACAACCCCTGCTTCCTTCCCCCGGCCCAACAGATCGAGGAAATCCGCGAGCCCACCGTCAAGGTCTTCATCATGATCCCCAATGAATACATTGGCGACATCATGCAGTTGGTCATGGACAAACGCGGCCAGGTCAACAACACCGAGACCCTCGACGACCGCCGCGTCATGTTGCACACCCTGCTGCCGCTCAATGAGATTCTCGTGGACTTCAACGACAAGCTCAAGAGCCTGACCCGAGGCTATGGCAGCATGGACTACGAACACGCCGGCTACCGCGCTGACGACCTCGTCAAGATGGACATGCTCATCGCCGGCGAACCCGTGGACGCCTTCTCCTGCATCGTCCACCGCAGCAAGGCCGAAAGCCGTGGCAGGCAGCTGGCAGCCAAGCTCAAGGAAGTCATCCCGCAGCAACTCTTCGTGGTGGCCATTCAGGCCGCCATCGGCGGCAAAGTCATCGCCCGCGAAAGCATCAGCGCCCTGCGCAAGGATGTGACCGCCAAATGCTACGGCGGCGACATCACCCGCAAACGCAAACTGCTGGAAAAACAAAAGGAAGGCAAAAAGAAGATGAAGGCCATTGGCCGCGTCAACATCCCCCAGGAAGCCTTCATCGAAGTCCTCAAGACCAACTAAGTCATGGCCAGGCCAGCCCTGCTCTGCGACATCGGCAAGGTACTGGCCGACTTTGATTTCAACCGCGCCGCAAGCGCAGCCGCACCCCGCTGCCGCGCCGCCACAGAGGGCAGCAGCGCCGAGCTCAATGCCCTGCTCGAGGACATCAAGCTGCCGTATGAAAACGGCGACATGGACGACGAAACCTTTCTGACCGGCGCCAAGACGCGCCTTGGCTTTGAAGGCAGCCGCACAGAACTCACCGCCCTTTGGTGCGACATCTTCACCCCCAACGCAGCGATGGAGCAAAGCCTGCGTGCCCTCAAGCAGCGCCATCCCGCACTGCCCATGCACCTGCTCTCCAACACCGCAGGCCTGCACCTGGCGCACCTCCAGGAGCACTGCCCTGCCCTAAGCCTCTTTGATGGTGGCGTCTTCTCGCATCTGGCCAAGGCCAGCAAGCCGGGCCAGCGCATCTTCGAAATCGCCATCGAGCAATGCCAACTCGAGCCGGCCCACACCCTCTTCATTGACGATCTGCCAGCCAACATCGCCACCGCCAAGGCCATGGGCTTTGCCGTGCACCACTACGATCTGCACAATCACCAAGCCTTTGAGCACAGGCTTGAGCAATGGCTGCGCGACGAAGACCTGACCTGAATGCCCCAGAGCTGAGGCGCCAGATTGAGGGCAAGGCCGGCAGGTCTTACCCCATCACCGGGAGAACACGGCCGTGCACATCGGTGAGGCGCAGATCGCGTCCTGAGTAACGGAAGGTGAGGCGCTCGTGGTCAATGCCAAGCAAATGCAGGACGGTGGCCCAGAGGTCGTACACATTGCAGACCTCCTGAGTGGCGTGGTAGCCGAACTCATCTGTGGCCCCAACGACATGGCCGCCACGCACACCGCCGCCGGCCATCCACACACTGAAGCCATAGGGATTGTGGTCGCGGCCGTCGCTGCCCTGAGCAAAGGGCGTGCGACCAAACTCCCCGGCCCAAACCAACAGCGTGCTGTCGAGCAAACCTCGACTGCGCAGATCCTTGATAAGCGCGGCGATGGGCTGATCAATTTGATGGGCCATGCGGCCATGGCCCTCCTTGAGCGCGCCGTGATGATCCCAGGGGTTGGCGCCATTGCCACCGCCAAGGTTGTAGGCCAGCGTGCTCAATTCAATGAATCGCACACCGCGCTCCACCAGCCTTCTGGCCAGCAGGCACTGACGGCCATAGGCCGCCAGCCTTGGCTCGCTATGGTCCAGACCGTAGAGCTTGCGCGTGATCTCGCTTTCCCCACTGATGTCACAGAGTTCGGGCACGGCAGCCTGCATGCGCGCCGCCATTTCGTAATTGGCGATGGCAGCCTCAACATGGGCGTCACCGCCGAATCGCTGGGCGAACTGCGCGTCGCGTTGGGCGATGAAGCTCATCTGCCGCTGCTGCCACAAGGCACCACGAGCAGCCTTCAAATTGGCCACCGCCTCGGGCTCATCGGCACGCAGGATGCTGGCCTGATGTTGGGCCGGCAGGAAGCCATTGCCAAACAGGCCAACGCCGCCGTGCGGCACGGAGGCTCCGCCGCTTTGCAGCACGACATAACCCGGAAGATTGGCGGAATCATTGCCGAGGCCGTAACTTGCCCAGGCCCCGGCGCTTGGATAACCCAGAAACGGGAAGCCGGTGTGCATGGCAAAGTTGCCCTGCGCATGCTCGGAGAACTTGGCCGTCATGCTGCGGATCACACAAAGCTCGTCCGCGCAGGTGGCGATCTGCGGGAAGAGTTCGCTGATCTCGATGCCGCTTTTGCCGCGGGCCGCGAAGGACCAATGCGCTGGCTGCACCGTGCCGTTGTTGTTGAATTGGGTGCGTTTCAGCGCCACGGGCATGGGCTTGCCGGCCAACTCCTGCAACTTGGGCTTGGGATCAAAGCTGTCCACATGCGAGACCCCACCGCTCATGTAGAGAAAAATGACGCTGCGCGCCTTGGGCGCAATGCGGCGAGCTCGCGCAATGACGCGCTGCTCGTTGTTGTCGGCCAACAAGCCCTGCAGGGCCATCAGGCCAAAGCCGGTGCTGGCGCGAGCCAGCCATTGACGACGCGAGGGGAATGAATTGGGCATGGCGTGCATCGCGTTCAGGGCAGGTAACTGAATTCCTTGGCATTGACCAGCGCATGGGCCAAAGCCGCCCAGGCCTGCTGCGGGGCATTGCCCTGGTCAGCGGGCAGGGCCTCCAGCGCCTGCTCGATCTGCCGCAGTTGTCCCTGCAGCTTCTCGTAGAGCCCGCGCTTGTCCTTGGGCATGGCCGCAAGGCTTTGCTCCCAAGCCGCCTGCCCGGCCTCAAGGCTGGCTGTCTTGGCAAGCTCCTCAGGCTTCAAGGCGCGGTCATAAACTCTGGCACGCAGGATGCGACCGCGCAGCCCGTGATTGCCGGCAGGCTTGCCATGGCGACAACCCAACAGGATCTGTGATTTGGCGGCCTCAAACACAGCGCCCTCAGCCTTGCGGTAGCGCTGACCGTAGGGCTTGCCATTGCGGAACATCGAGACATGCCCGTCCTTTTCCCAAACAGCAGCGATGTGAATGGCGCTTTGCTGTGCCGTGCTTTCCGCTGGAGCCTTGAGCAACTCGCTGCGGGCAAAGAAATTGCTGCCTGCCACCCAATGCCCCGGTTGTTTTTCACCAAAAACCACGGAGTCAAACAGCACAGCGTCCATGCCCTGCACGGTCAGCACTCCCCCGCCCTGTTGAGTCAGGTCATCGAGCTGAACCCAGGCCTCGAGGGTCTTGGCCCGCAGCGTCTTGGGCAGGGCTCCCGTGGCAGCCATGCCTGCCCCACCCACAATCAAAGCGCCGCCCTCAATGCGCGCATCCCCGCTGAGTTTGAGATCCAAGCCGCCGCGCTCATCCTCTGCCCCCGTTTCAAAGGTCCACTCGGCAAGAGGCTGAGGCAGATCAGATGCGGGCGCGGTCTTGATCGTCGCCCCCGGCAGGGAGGCCAGCAGGGCGTGGATCTGCTGATGCAGCGAGGACTGCCTGCCCTGCAACTGCTGACGCTCTTGGGCCTGCTTCGCTCCATCGGCCAGGTGCCCGCTCACCAGCTCCAAGGCGGCGGCAATCTCCTCGTCGCTGGCCTTGCGGTGGAAGGCATCGCGATAGAGTTGCTGCACGCGGCCCTGATCATCCTTGGCCTCCGCAAGCACGCGCGCGGCCCATTGAGCGCTCCAGTTTTGAACCAGCGGATCATTGAGCAGGGTCAGAGACTGCGCCGGCACATTGGTGCTGTCGCGACGCCCACAGGCGCTGAAGGGCACGGGCGCATCGAAGGCTTTGAGCAAGGGGTCCAAGGCATTGCGAACCACCTTCACATAAACGCTGCGCCTGGGCTCACTGCCAGCCACGGACTTGCCGTACATCTCCGGCTTCAACGCCCCACTATGCGCCAGCAGGCTGTCTCGCAGAGACTCGGCCTCAAGCCTGCGCAAATTCCAGTGCGAAAGCAGAAGGTTCTGCGGATCATTCTGCCAGGCGCTGGGCGTGGGCGATGAGGCGCGGGCAAAGGCGCGACTCTCCACCATCAGCTTGAGCACGGCCTTGAGTGAGCCTTTTTCCTTGATGAGGGTGGAGGCGAGCATGTCGAGCAATTCAGGATGGGAAGGCCTGTCGCCAAGCTTGCCAAAGTTGTCGGTGCTGGCCACCAAGCCGCGGCCAAACACATGATGCCAGAGCCGATTGACAATGACGCGCGCCGCCAGCGGATTGGCTTCCAGATTGGCCATCCGCTCCGCCAACTCGCGCCTGCCGCTGCGCACGCCGCGCAACGGCCTGGGGTCAATCACTTCGAGGTAGCGACGCTCCACCGGCTCGCCCAATTCGCGAGGGTTGCCGCGCACAAAGAGCGGGCTGTCGCGCCCCGGGCCATCCATCACGCCCGGCGCCCGGCGCGGCACTGGCAGGTTTCTCTCCAGCTCGCGGTATCGCTCCATCAGGCCAGCGAGTTCCCCGTCTCCCGTAAAGTCATTGGGCAGTTCGCCGCGGTCCAAGGCCAACTGCAGTCGCAGGGCGCCGCCGTCATCCAACCGTCCATCGCGCCAGGCCGCCACCAAAGCCGCCAGCGGCGCCTTGGAGATTTGCGGCAGCGCTGGCGGCGCTGAGCCGTCCTCGATGATCATGGCATCACCGAGGATGAACCAAGACCGATCCTCACGAAACTCAGCCGGGGCATCCGCTGCCGTGGTGACTTGGATAAAAATCTCCTCACCCTTCCAAAAGTCGAGATCCAGGCTGCGCCAACCCATTTGAGCGTCCTTGGCCTCCTTGAGTTCAATGGCCTTGTGGATGGTGCCGGTACGCGGGTAGTTCTGCACCACATACTTGGCCTTCACGCCGCCACCACCCGCAATCCAGAACCAAAGTTTGCCCCCTGGATTCACCACTGGGGCACTATGAAGCACCGCGCGTGCGGCATCGCTGTGACGATCGCTGACATACCCGCCAGTGTAGATGCGCTTGATGGCTTGTGGTCCCTCCAAGGCCACTGCAAACTCACCTGCGGCAGTCCACTGCATGCCCTCAAATCGGGTGCGCAATCCCCAAGGTGGTGCTGGTTCTGGTGATGGAGCGACCGGGGCCCCAAGGTGGAGGAGCCAACGCTTGGCGAGGGCGCTACGAATCTGCGGCTTGAGTCGCTCCATGCCCATGACCTGCGGCTGACCGCTGCCTGGAGCCGTGGCGTCAACGACGGCGGGATGCGTGCTGCCAAAAACCCCAAAGAGGGCGTAGTAGTCGTCCTGCGAGATGGCGTCAAATTTGTGGTGATGGCACCGCGCACAGGAAACGGTGAGTCCCTGGAAAGCCTTGGTCACGGTATCAATCTGATTGTCCGTGAAGGTCACGAATTCATCCAGTGAGTCCACTGGCGAGAAGCCGTGCAGCACCATGCGAAGGTGGCCAATGCCCAACATGCTCTCGTTGATGCCCGCCGACACTCTGGGGTCAATGAGCAGGTCCCCGGCAATGGCCTCGCGCAACAACTGCGGCCAGGGCACATCGGCGTTGAGGGCGCGGATGAGGTAGTCCCGGTACTCATGGGCATAGGGGATGGCAGGATCGCCCTCACTGCCATAGGACTCGGCGTAGCGCACCCAGTCCATGAAGTGCCGCGCCCACTTCTCCCCGAAGGCCGGCGAGGCCATCAAGGCGTCGATCCCTTGAGTTTTGGAATTGGGAGGCAGACCGGTGAGCACCAAACTCTGGCGACGCGCCACCGCCTCTGCGCTGGCGGGCGGTGCAGGCTCCACTCCACGGGCGCGCATGGCCTCATCGAGATAATCGTCAATGCCCTTGCCTTGCGGCGCAGATTTCAGCGGTGAAAAGGCCCACCACTGACGGCGGCGGGCAAACACGGCGGGCCAATCGGTCTGCGCCTTGAGCTCCTCGGCGCTGGGTGCCTGATCGCGCGGGTCAAAGGCACCCTGCGCGATCCACTGCCTGAAATCCGCAAGCGTCTGGTCATCGAGCTTGGCACCGTTTTTGGGCATCTGCAGTTGGGGATGCTCGTGGGAAATGGACTGCATGAGCAGGGACTTGTCCGGATCGCCTGGCACGATGACGGGCCCACTCTCGCCGCCCTTCTGCCAACCGCTGCGCGAGTCGAGCAGCAGATCTGCCTTTTGTTTCCCAGCCTCGCTGTGGCAGTTGTAGCACTCCTGCGCCAACACGGGGCGGATGCGGTTCTCGAAGAACTCCCGTTGCTGAGACTCTCGGGCGTTGTCCTGGGCCATCAGGCCTGCCGCCAGAAGCAGTGGCCCGGCAAGGTGGAGAAGACGGGGGATCAAAAACATGACAGGATCACGGGCGGGCAGGCAGTCTGCCCGCAGGACGCCCCGCGCGCAAGACCGCGCATTGGGGCGGGCTGTGCAGCCACATGGCGCCAGAACAGATCAACGCTGACCAAGCTTGCTGTCTTGCCCCTGAGCCGGCAGAGCTTGAATTGCGGGGCGAACGGGCCTATTCAAAATCCACCTGCCATGAAATCTGTTGTCGCCATCCATCCCGGCCAAGTCCAAGTCCTCGAGACCGTGGAGCCGGTCTGTGGCCCCTACCAAGCCCTGGTGCGAACGGAACTGGCCTGCCTCTGCAATCGCACGGACAGCGAACTGCTGCATGGCAACTTCCCCGGCATGGAGGACCGCTTCCCCTTCACCTTGGGCCATGAGAGCGTGGGCCAGGTGATCGCCGTGGGCAACAAGGTGCGGGCCTTTGCCGTTGGCGACCGCGTCGTCGGCGGGCTCAATCTCGATCTGCCCGCCGAGGGCATTGACAGTGGCTGGGGCGGCTTCGGCGAAATCACCGTGGCCAATGACCACGCGGCCATGCTTGCCGATGGCCTACAGACCGAGGCCGATGGCCTGCGGGAGGTCTATGAAATTCAAACCCGCGTGGACCCTGACATCGCGGCAGAGGACGCCGTATTGCTGTGCACCTGGCGCGAGGTGCTGGGAGCCTTCCGCGATTTTCATCTGCGGCCCGGCGATCGGGTATTGATCTTTGGCGCCGGGCCGGTCGGGCTGAGCTTCGTGAAGCTTGGCCGCTTGTTTGGGCTGGGTTGGATTGGCGTCGTGGATCGCCATGAAAGCAAGCGCAGCAAGGCCTTGGCCTTTGGTGCCGACGAGGCCTTTGCCAGTGGCGAAGCCGCGCTGCCCACGGGACTTGATGCGGTGATTGACGCCGCCGGCCGCGCCGAGATTTTGTTGCAGGCCCTGCCGCTGCTGCGCCGCGGTGGTTCGCATTGCATCTACGGGGTGCTCTCCGAAAAGATTTTGCATGTTGATCTGCGCCGCGCTGACTTCAACTTCAACCTGCTGGTGCATCAATGGCCCACGCGCGCCTTTGAACGCGAGGCGCAGGCCCAACTCTGCCAATGGATTCGCGAAGGCAGGCTGCAGGCTGCCCCCTTCATCACCCACCGGTTTGCTCTCGGGGACATCGCCGCTGCCTTTGATGAAGTGGCACGACGCGGCGTGATCAAGGCACTCATCGAGTATGGTTGCGCCGAGCACTGACCGCTGACCTTGAACTCAGTCTGCCCTGTTGGCGATGGCAAGCAGCGTCTGAAACTGCGGATTGCGTGACTCACGCTCAACAATCCGGGTTTCAATGCCAACGAAGCCCGCAGCCTGCAGCATCTCCTCAAGCGGAGCCTCTCCGAACCCAAGCCAGACATCGGCGTAAAGCTCGCGGGCCTTTTCAAAATTATGCTTCAGCAGGTCGAGCACAACGATGCGGCCACCTGGTTTGAGCAGGGCATGGGCAGCGGCCAGCGCGCGCTGCGGATCACGCGCATGATGCAGGGCCTGCACAAAGAGCACCAAGTCCATGCTCGCAGGTTCAATCGGCGGCTCTTCCAAATCACCAAGACGATACTCGAGGTTGGCGAAGCCATGCTCCCGCGCCTGCTGCGCCCCATAGGCCACCATGTTCTCGCTGTGGTCCACGGCAATCACGCGCTTGGCACGCTGAGCAAGCAACATGGCGAGGGTGCCTTCCCCTGCCCCAAGATCCGCGATCTCCAGTTCAGGCATGAGCAAGAGCAGGGTCTCGCCAAGGGCCTTCCAGGAGCGACCGGGCACATAGTGGCGACCAAACTTTCCAGCCAGAGCATCAAAATAAGCCTGCGCGCTTTTCTGCCGCTTGCGCAGCACCAAGTCCAAGGCACGCTGATCCTCGGCCACTTCGCGCAGGGTTGCCGCGGCGCGGTCCATCACCTGAGTCAGGCACTGCCAGTCCTCGCCGGCCCCGGCGTTGCAGTGATAGAATCGGTTCTTGCCACTGCGCCGATCCGTGATCAGCCCTGCGGACTTGAGCTTGGCCAACTGCGCCGAAATATTGGACTGCGGCAGGCCGAGGATTTCCTGCAGTTGGGCCACGCTGAGTTCTTCGGCACGCAGCAAGAGCAGCAGGCGCAGGCGCGTGCCGTCGGCCACCAAACCCAGGGATTGCAGGAGCCAGTTCAACCCTCCAAGACTAAGCGCCTTTTGCCGCGACGGCCAAGCAGAATTCACCAAGCCCCCCGGCCCGTGGCCGCTTCAAACCACTGAAGCCAAAAAAAGAGCGACAGATTCAGCCCTCGGGCGGCTTTCCCTTTGGCATGGGCCTGCTCCTGCGCTTGCCATTTTTGTTGACGCTGGTTGCTCCTGCGCTTGGCGCGGTGGACTTCAACCGCGAGGTGCGGCCGATTTTGGCGCAACACTGCTTTGCCTGCCACGGCATGGACGAGCATGGCCGCAAGGGCGGCCTGCGCCTCGACCTGCAGGACCAGGCCCATGGCAGCGGCAAGAGTGGTGAGCGCGCCATCCTTCCCGGCAAACCCGCACAAAGTGAACTCATGCGGCGCATTGAGAGTCCTGATGAAGACGAGGTGATGCCGCCGCCATCCACGCGCAAGCCCCTGAGCCAGGCCCAGCGAGAAGTGCTGCGGCAATGGATTGCGCAAGGCGCCAAGTACGAGGCGCACTGGGCCTTCACGCCGCCGCGCCCCATCACCCCACCGGCTCTGGCCCCACATCCCATCGACGCCTTTGTCCGCCAACGGCTCAAGGAAAAGGGCCTTGAGCCCTCGCCGCCCGCCGATGCCGGCACCCTGCTGCGCCGACTGTCGCTGGACTTGACCGGCCTGCCTCCCACTGCCGAGCAACTCGCCGCCTTTCAGAGCGACTCCTCACCCAAGGCCTATGAGGCCATGGTCACGCAACTGCTCAACTCCCCGCGTTGCGGCGAACGCTGGGCCCGGCGCTGGCTGGATCTTGCGCGTTACGCGGACACCAACGGTTATGAGAAAGACCGCCCACGCCCAGCCTGGCCCTGGCGCGATTGGGTGGTCAATGCGCTCAATGCCGACATGCCCTTTGATCAATTCTCCATCGCGCAACTTGCCGGAGACTTGTTGCCGCAGGCCGGGCCTGCAGAGCTGATTGCCACCGGCTTTCATCGCAACACCATGCTCAACGAGGAGGGCGGCATTGACCCCAACGAGTTTCGTTTTTATGCGCTGGTGGACCGCGTGGCCGTGACTGGCACCACCTGGATGGGCCTGACTCTGGGCTGCACCCAATGCCACACTCACAAGTACGACCCCATTGAGCACCGCGAGTTCTATGGCCTGATGGCCCTGCTCAATCAGGCCGATGAGCCCACTTACTTCATCCCCACACCAGAGGTGCAGGCGCAGGAGCAGGCCCATGCCTCGCGGCTCAGGCAACTCGAGGACCAGTTGCCTGCCAGGTATCCCGGCGGCGCAACCGCAATGAAAACCGCGCTTGAAGCCTGGCAGAAGCGCGAGGCCCCGCGCGCCGCGCACTGGCAGGTGCTGCGCCCCAAGTCCATGCAAAGCAGCATGCCCACTCTCAAGCTGCAGAGCGATGGCTTCATCCTCGGCAGCGGCGACAGCAGCAAGAGCGATGTTTATGAACTGGAGCTGCAGGCTGACCTCAAGGCCGCCACAGCCCTGCGCCTGGAGGTGGCCTCGCACCCCAGCCTGCCCAATGACGGCCCCGGCCTCACCTCCTACGAAGGCCCCATCGGCGGTTTTTTCCTCAGTGAACTGCAGGCCAGCCAGGAAGGCCAGGCCCTAAGCCTGGCGCAGGCCCGAGCCAGCAATGAACAAGAAGAAGACCGCATCAGCGACAGCGCAGCCGCCGCAAAATCCAAAGCCAAGGCCAAGGGCAAGGCCAGATCCAAAGTCAACAGCGCGGCCGCCGCCTTGGACGGCGAGATGTCCAGTGGCTGGCAGGTGCTCGGCGGTCAGGGGCAATACCACAGCATGGTCGTCACCTTCGCCAAGCCCGTGGACCTGAGCCGCGGCCTGAAACTGCGCATGCTTTTTGAAAAACATTTCTCCTGCCCCTTGGGGTATTTTCGCTGGAGCGCTTCAGACGACGCACAGGCCCAACTCACCGGCCATCCCGCGGCCATTGAAGATCTCCTGCGACGCGATCAGGCAACGCTTGATCCTGCGCAGCGCGCCCAGCTTCTGCAGCATTTCCTGATCAGCACCCCGGAGATGCAACAACACGCAGCTCCCCTTTTGGCGGCAAGGCGCAACTGGCCGCGCGGCCAACCCACACTCATCATGCGCGCCCGCCCGGCAGATCAACAGCGCAAGACCCATCGCCATCACCGTGGCGAATACCTCTCGCCGCGCGAGCTGGTTGCCGCCGGCGTACCCGCCGTGCTGCCACCACTTCCCAAGGACCGTGCCGCCGATCGCCTGAGCTTTGCGCGCTGGCTGTTCTCGCCCCAACATCCCCTGACCGCGAGAGTCAGCGTCAACCGTCACTGGCAGGCCTTCTTTGGACAGGGCCTGGTCAAAAGCCTCGAGGATTTCGGCTACCAAAGCGATCCCCCCACGCACCCGGAATTGCTCGATTGGCTGGCCCTGGAGTTTCAACGCCTGGGTTGGTCACAAAAGGCCCTGCACCGCCTCATCGTGACCAGTGAAACCTACCGCCAGTCCTCGGCCCTGACCCCCAAACTTCAGGCCCAGGACCCGGGCAACCAATGGCTGGCCCGGGCCTCGCGCTTCCGATTGGAGGCTGAAATCATCCGCGACAGCACCCTGCAGGCCGCCGGCCTGCTCTCGCCAAAAATGGGTGGCCCTGGCGTTTACCCACCCCAACCCGCAAGCGTCACCAGCGAAGGCACCTACGGCAAGGTGGCCTGGCAAACCAGTCAGGGCGAGGACCGCTACCGCCGCAGCCTCTACACCTTTGCCAAACGCACCGCACCCTTCGCCCTGTTCAACACCTTTGACGCCCCAAGTGGCGAGGCCTGCCTGGCCCGGCGCGAGGTCTCCAACAGCCCCCTGCAGGCCCTGAGCCTGCTCAATGACGAGGGCATGAACGAGGCCGCACAAGCCTTGGGCAAGGCCATCAGGAAGGCCCACCCTGGGGACAAGACCGCAGCCCTCAAGCTGCTCACCCAGCGTGTCCTCAGCCGCCCACCCGAATTGGGAGAGCAGGAAACATTGATTCAGTTTGTTGAAAATCAACAGAAAAACGGCTTAAATGGCGAGGCGGCCTGGGCAGCGCTGGCCAGAGTGCTTTTCAATCTCGACGAGACGATCACGCACCGTTGACAACAGGCTGAAAAACAACTTGCCAGAAGGCCTGCCGCCCCTACCCTTTGCTCCCCTCCCCGGCACCCGTGCCTTGGTGGGGACTCAGTCAACCTCAACCGTCGGCTTGCCGGATCAGGGCCCCCTGCCCTGAGCACTTCCCCCGTTGGGATGGTGTGCGGTCCAAGCAGACACTTCAAACCAAACCTCATGTCCCAAATCCTCGCAGAACTCGTCGAAGCCGGTGTCCACTTTGGTCACCAAACCAAGCGCTGGAACCCCAAGATGAAGCCCTTCATCCTGGACAGCCGCAACCAGATTCACATCCTCAACATTGAGGAAACCGTCAAGCAGATCGAATCCGCTGCCGCCTTCCTTGCCGATTTGGCACGCAAGGGCCGTCGCCTTCTTTTTGTGGGCTGCAAGCGCCAAGCCCAGGAAGCCATCCGCGAAGCCGCTGAGGCCTGCGGACAGTTTTATGTCAATCATCGCTGGCTGGGTGGCACCCTCACCAACAACGAGACCATCCGCAAGAGCGTGGCCCGCCTCAACTACCTCGAGGAAATCGAGAAGAAGCCTGAGTTCAAGGCCATGTCCAAGAAGGAACTCGCCGGCCTCAACCGCGAGCGCATCAAACTCGAGCGCAACCTGCGCGGTGTGCGCGGCATGGAAAAACTTCCTGATGCCGTCATCATCGTCGACAGCGCCCGCGAGCACATCGCCGTCAACGAAGCCCGCCGCCTGCGCATCCCCATCGTGGCCCTGGTCGACACCAACGCCGACCCCGACCTCATCGACCACCCCATTGCTGCCAACGACGACGCGATCCGCTCGATCCGCATCATCCTGCAGAAGCTCATTGACCCGATCATCGCCGCTGCTCCGCAGAACGCCTGATCCCCACCCCTCACCCTCTGCACCGAATCACTCATGGCTGAAATCACCGCCAAACTCGTCTCGACCCTGCGCGAGAAAACCAATGCCGGCATGATGGAATGCAAGGCCGCTCTCAAGGAAGCCGACGGCGACCTCGACAAGGCCGAGACCATCCTGCGCAAAAAGGGCATCACCAAGGCCGAGAAAAAGGCTGACCGCCAGACCAAGGAAGGCGTTGTGGCCTCCCAGATCAGCGGCGGCACCGGCGTGCTCGCCGAGGTCAACTGCGAAACCGACTTCGTGGCCAAGAACGAAAACTTCAAGGCCTTCGTCGCAGAACTCTGCGGCAAGCTTGCCGGTGGTTTGGCTGCGGACAGCAGCGAGATCGTCGAACTCATCAAGGGCAAGATTGCCGAGATGGGCGAGAACATTGTTCTGCGTCGCCTCGAGGTCTTCCAGGCCGGCTCCGGCCAACTGCAGTCCTACATCCACCTCGGTGGCCGCGTGGGCGTGCTCGTCAGCGCTGAGGGCGCCGCCTCCCCCGAGGCCGCCACCACCCTGCGCGATGTCTGCATGCACATCGCTGCCTCCAGCCCCAAGTTCATTCAGCGCCAAGATGTGCCGCAGTCGCTCATTGACCGCGAGCGCGAAATCGCCGCCGAACAGGTCAAGGGCAAGCCTGCTGAGATCGTTGACAAAATCGTCAATGGCAAGATCGAGAAGATCTTCGCTGAGCAGTGCCTCGTCGGCCAAGCCTTCATCAAGAACCCCGACCAGAGCGTCGGCGACCTGCTCAAGGCCGCCAACCTCAGCGTGACGCGCTTTGTGCGCTACGCCGTCGGCGAAGAGATCTGAACCCCACCAGATCGCCTTCATCATCAAGGCCAGTCCGCAAGGGCTGGCCTTTTTGCTGCCTTGGTGTCAGCACCATCCCCAGGACCAAGGCCTCCCCCAACGCAGGAGACCAGAACCGATGCAGCCAAGGCGCGGCAGAGAAAGCGCAATGTCTCCGCAGCGCCGCAGGCCAGACAACGAGCGAGGCTCGTGGGCCTGGGATGCACCCGGGGCAGAACCTCCGCCGCTGCGCAAGGCCTGAGGCCATCTCGAAGGACAAGCAGCTTTGATCCACGCGGCTTGATTCAACCCTGCCGCGAGGCCTCGGGCGGGACCTGCAAGGCCGCCGTCAGATCCAAGTCCCGGCTGGAATGACTGTGCCCTTGGGAATGACCACGATGCCATCGCGAATGCTGTAAAGCTCGTGGTCCATGTTCTCAGGCTTGCCTTCCGGGGTGATGACGCTGTTGTCGCCAACATGCACATTCTTATCAATGATGGCACGCTCGATGCGGCAATTGCGGCCAATGCCAGGGGCAGGCTTGCTGGAGTCAGTGCCAGCCGCGCCGGCATAGTAATCCGCCCCCATGAGCACCACCTCACGCAGCGAGGAGCCGCTCTCGATGATGCTGCGCACGCCCACCACGGCCGTGTCCACGGTGGCGTCGGTGATGATGCAACCATCTGAGAGCAGCGCGGCGCGGATGTTTGCCCCGTTGATCTTGGTGGCGGGAAGAAAGCGGGCGTGTGTGTAGATGGGCGCCTGCGAATCAAAGAAATCGTACTGCGGCACCATGCTGCAGAGATCGAGGTTGGCCTTGAAGAAGGAGGAGATGGTGCCGATGTCCTCCCAGTATCCCTGGAACTGATAGGCCTGCACCCGCCGCGACTCAATCACCGAGGGGATGATGTTCTTGCCAAAGTCCATCAGCTGATTGTCCAGGCAGTCCAGCAGGGTTTGACGGTTGAAGAGGTAGATGCCCATGCTGGCCTGAAAACGCGGTTCATCGGCGGGCAGACCGAGAGTCTGAACCATGCCCGGAGGCATGCGCAGGGACTCCAGCAAGGCAGGGTCCTTGGGTTTTTCCACAAACTCATTGATGCGCCCGCACTCGTCGCTGCGCATGATGCCAAAACTCTTGGCGTCACTGGCATTGACCGGCAGGGTGGCAATGGTGAGTTCTGCACCGCTTTTGAGGTGCTGGGCCATGACCTGACGGAAATCCATCCGGTAGAGCTGATCGCCGCTGAGGATCAGGAAATACTCATGATTGCTCTCAGTGAAGTAGCGCAGATTCTGGCGTACCGCATCAGCCGTGCCTTGGTACCAGCGCTCTCCGTCTGGTGTTTGCTGCGCCGCCAACACCTCGACGAAGCCGCGAGTGAATTGGTCAAACTTGTAGGTGCGCGAGATGTGCCGGTTCAGCGACATGCTGTTGAACTGCGTGAGCACAAAGACCTGCCGGACTCCTGAGTTGATGCAGTTGCTGATGGGGATGTCCACCAAGCGGTACTTGCCGGCCAGCGGCACCGCAGGCTTGGCCCGATCCTTGGTCAGGGGGTAGAGCCGGGTGCCCGCCCCGCCGCCCATGACGATGGCCAGAGTGGAGTGGCGCAGGGCTTGATCAACAGCGACGGAGTGAGGCATGGCAGGTGGGTTGGAGAGGAGGCAACGCGATCCAAGAGGCTGGGCTTCCAAGGCCAAGGCATGTTCCTGAAAACCTCCCAAGAATGGGCGCGCAGGGAACAACCTTGGGCAGTTGGGGCTTTTCCAGAAAAAAGGGGCATCGGCAAGGCGTTTCCAGCCTCCGTAGGCAGGAAGTTGCGCCGCCGCTGCGAATGCACCTTCCGTGCCAGCCCCTCATTTTTCCACCTTCATGTTGCGTCTCCCCACCCCATCCCTGCTTGGCCTGCTCATCCTCAACGCGGTGCCGGCCGTGCAGGCAGTGGATTTCAAAACCCAGATTCTGCCCATCTTTGAGAAGAAGTGCCTGGAGTGCCACAGCGCCCCCAAGATGGTGGACGGCCGCAGGAAAAACCCCAAGGGCGACCTCAGGCTTGACGCTGCCTGGGCCATGCTCAAGGGGGCGGAGAACGGCCCTGCCCTGGTTCCCGGCAACCTGGCCAAGAGCTACCTCTTTGAAGTCGTCAACCTGCCCAAGGACGATGACATGTTCATGCCCCCAGAGGGCGATCCCCTCAGCGCGGCAGAGATTGCCCTGCTTAAAAGCTGGATCGAGGAAGGCGCTCCCTTTGGTGAATGGAAAGGCAATCTGGAAGGCGCTCCCGCCGAGGTTCTGGCGGCCAAGCCCGCTGCGCCCAAGGGCCCTCGCGAGCACGAGTTGCTCTACGCCGAACTGTCCAAAACCCTCAAAGCCGCCGACCCAGCTGCGCTCGAAGCCGCCAAGGCCAAGGGCGCGCAGGTCTTCCAACTCAAGGCCGACAGCCCCCTGCTGCGGGTGGACTTCCTCACCGGTGTCTCGCGTTGCAACGATGAGAGCCTGCAGTCCCTCAAGGATCTCGCCGCCAACATCGCCCAGCTCGACCTGGGTCGCACGGTGATCAGCAATGAGGGCCTCAAGGCCTTGGCAGGATTCAAGAGCCTGATCAGTTTGGACCTGCGCCAGACCAAGATCGACAATTCCGGATTGGTGCATTTGGCAGCGCTGAAACAACTGCGTCACCTCAACCTCTTCGGCACGCAGGTCAGCGCCGAGGGCCTGCAGGCCCTCAGCGCCCTGAAAAACCTGCGCAGCCTCAATCTGTACCAGACTCAGGTCAAACCAGGGGCTCTGGCTCAACTCAAGAGCCTGCTGCCCAAGGCCGAGATCGTGCTGCAGTAAGCCTGAATGCAGCGCCTCAAGCCTGCAGGCCGCCGACCCGCTCACATGCGGCAGATCAGCAGCTCTCGCTCGTAGACCAGCTCCTTGGGCAGGTGAGTCTTGAGGTCCAGAAAGAGTTCCTCGTGCAAAAGGATCTCACGCCGCCAGGCCTTGCGGTCAAAGGCCTGCAGCTGCTCAAAGGTCTCGCGCGGGAATTTCAGGCCGCGCCAGTCCATGTCCTCGTAGCGCGGCACCCAACCCAATGGGGTTTCACGCGCCCGGGCATGGCCCTCCACGCGCTCGACAATCCATTTCAGCACCCGCATGTTCTCGCCAAACCCGGGCCACAGGAAGTTACCCTGCTCATCCTTGCGGAACCAATTCACATGAAATACCCGCGGGGTCTCGACCAGACGGCGTTGCATGGAGAGCCAATGGCGGAAGTAATCGCCCATGTGATAGCCGCAGAAAGGCAGCATGGCCATGGGATCCCGGCGCACCGCGCCCAACTGCCCGGCGGCTGCCGCCGTCATCTCACTGCCCATGGTGGCCCCGGCATAGACGCCGCCACTCCAGTTGAAGGATTGATAAACCAAGGGCAGCGTGGTGGCACGGCGTCCGCCAAAAACAATCGCGCTGATGGGCACGCCCTGTGGATCCTGCCAGCGTGGATCAATGACGGGACACTGGCTGGCAGGCGCCGTGAAGCGTGAATTGGGGTGTGCCGCCTTGGCCCCCGTGGCCTTGGCGATTTCAGGCGTCCATGGCCTGCCCTGCCAATCCGTGCACTGGGCCGGAGGCTGTGCTGTCATGCCCTCCCACCACACTCCGCCCTCTGGCGTCAGGGCCACATTGGTGAAGATCGTGTTGCGCCGCAACGCGGCCATCGCATTGGGATTGGTCTGCTCGCTGGTGCCCGGCGCCACCCCAAAAAAACCGGCCTCAGGATTGATGGCGTAGAGACGACCATCGGCACCGGGTTTCAGCCAGGCAATGTCGTCGCCCACCGTCCAGACCTTCCAGCCCTCGCGGGCAAAGATCTCAGGCAGCACCAGCATGGCAAAATTGGTTTTGCCACAGGCGCTGGGGAAGGCGGCCGCCACATAGGTCTTGTGCCCCTTGGGATCCTCGACCCCGAGGATCAGCATGTGCTCAGCCATCCAACCCTCGTCCCGCGCCATCACCGAAGCAATGCGCAGGGCCAGGCACTTCTTGCCCAGCAAGGCATTGCCACCATAACCCGAGCCGTAACTCCAGATCTCGCGCGTGTGGGGAAAATGCACGATGTACTTCTCCGGGTTGCAGGGCCAGGGAACATCCTTTTGCCCCGGCTTCAACGGCGCCCCCACGCTGTGCATGCAAGGCACGACAAAGCGGCTTTGGCTGTCAATGAGCTTGAAGACCGGCTTGCCGATGCGCGCCATGGTCCGCATGTTGACCACCACATAGGGAGAATCGGTCAACTGCACGCCGATCTGGGCCAGGGGCGAGTCCAGAGGCCCCATGCAAAAGGGCAGCACAAACATGGTGCGTCCCCGCATGCAGCCGCGAAAAAGCTGACGCAGTTTTTGCTTCATCGCCGCAGGCTCCATCCAATGATTGGTTGGCCCCGCGCCCTCCGGGGACTGGCTGCAGATGAAGGTGCGTTCCTCGACACGGGCCACATCACCGGGATCTGAGCGCGCATGAAAGCAGCCAGGCCAAAGCTTGGGGTTGAGTTTCGTGAAGGTGCCTTGAGCCACCAGTTGGGCGCAGAGTTGATCGTACTCGCGCTTGCTGCCGTCCACCCAGTGGATGGCCTTGGGCTCGCACAAGGCTGCCATTTTTTGCACCCAACGCAGCAGGCGCGGGTGAGTGCTCAGGGGCTTGCCAAGATTGGGGGCGGTTTTGGTCTTCATGAGTTTAGAAAACAAGGGGGCGCAACGGCAGTCCGATGGCGCTGGAAGCGTGCCACTGTTGCACGATTTCACCGCCTTGTGGCAACTTCCAGCGCTGCCGCCGCACGCTTTTTGTGCGCCATTGTGCAAGGCCTGCGCAGGCTTGTGCTTACCCTCTGAGTGATGCGCCTGCACCTGCTTCCCTGCCTCCTTGGCCTGGCCCTCGCCCATGCCCAGGAAGTTCCGCCACTGCCGCGCAGCAAGGCCCTGGAACCCAACGAGGCCGCCGCAAGCTTTGTGGCCATGGAGGGCTTTTCCATGCAGTTGCTGGCCGCAGAACCTCTGGTTACCGACCCCGTGGCCCTGACTTACGACGAGCGCGGACGCGCCTTCGTCTGCGAGATGAACGACTACCCCTACACCGACAAGGCAAGTCATCGTCCCTCTCAGGAAAACCCGCAGGACCAGGCCATTGGCCGCGTCCGCCTGCTTTGGGACAGTGACGCCAATGGCAGCCTGGACAAGGCCACACTCTTTGCTGAAGGCCTTTCCTGGCCCACGGGTGCCGCCTGTTGGAAGGGCGGCATTTTTGTGGTGGCCACCCCTGATCTCTGGTACTTGCGTGACGAGGATGGGGATGGCCGCGCCGATCTTCGCCTGCGCTGTTTCACCGGCCTGCGCAAACTCAATGTGCAGGCCGTCGCCAACAACCCGCAATGGGGCCCCGATGGCCGACTCTACATCGCCGGGGGCAGCAACGGAGGCGAGCTACGCCGTCTGCCGGATGCAGACCGCATTCTTCCCCGGCCCGCGCAGGCCAAACCGTTGGTGCTGCGGCGGCATGACTTCAGCCTCGACCCCCAACGAGGTGAACTGCGACTGGAGAGTGGAGGGGCGCGCTTTGGCCACAGCATTGACGATCAAGGCAACCGCTTTCTGTGCAACATCCGCAACCCCTTCCAGCAGGTGGCCCTGCCACAGGCCTGGCTCGACGCCAACCCACTGCTGCCCGCATTGCCAGTTCTGGTGGACTGTGCCGCCGCCGGAGATCAATTGCCCGTGTACCGCAGCAGCCCCGTGGAGCCCTGGCGCGATTTTCGCGCCAAGCGCTGGAGCGATGAGGGCAGTCATCTGCCGCACAGCGAATTGGTAGGTGCCGGCGTGGTCACCTCATCCAGCGGCATCACCCTTTACCGCGGTGATGCCTACCCTGCCGCGTTTCGCAGGCAGGCCTTTGTGGCCGATGTGGCCGGCAATCTGTTTTACCGCATGGCTTACACCATGACCGAGGGGCGCGTCAGTGCGCAGCAAATGGATGAGCATCAAAATTTCCTCACCAGCCGCGATGTTTGGTTTCGGCCGGTGAATTTCACCAATGCTCCTGACGGCTGCCTGCATGTCTGCGACATGTACCGCGAGGTCATCGAGCACCCCTGGTCCATTCCGGATGACCTGCACGCCAGACTCGATCTGCTCAACGGTCGGCAACGCGGCCGTCTCTGGCGACTGGCCCCTCCCGGCAAGCTGCCGCGAGACCACGCCGTGTTTGATCTGGGCGCCTTGAAGACCTCGGACCTCGTCAGCATGCTGGATCACCCCAACGGCTGGCACCGCGACAGTGCCAGACGGCTGCTCTGGGAGCGACGCGACGCCTCAGCCATTGTGGCGCTGCAGACCCTGATGCTGGCCAAGGCCACGCGCCCAGCAGGACGCGTTGCCGCCTTGTGGATGCTGGAAACTCTCGGTGCCATCGGCCCCAGACCCATGGCCGATCTGCGCGCGCGCCATCGGCTTGAGGGCCGCCAAAGCAACGACGCAGCCTGGCTTGAAGAATGCGGCGTCAGTCGCGATGGGCTGGCCCTGCTGTTGCAGGCCGCGCAGCATCCGCAGGCCGAGTTGCGCCTGGCAGCACTGCAGGTGCGCCCCGCAGCCCTGTTGGCACCGCGTCACCTTGGCGAGTGGTATCAATGCCGCGAGGATGCAGCGCGTCTGCTCAGGGATGCGGACAGCAATGTGGCTGCTGCGGCGGTTTCCGCCCATGCCCTGATCAGCAACCCGGCTGCCTTGCCGCTCGTGGCGCAACTCTGCCGCCAGCACCCGCATTCCCAAGCCATGCACGAGGCCGCCCTGCTTGCCGCCGGCGCGCAACCCTTCCTGCTGCTGCAACCCCTCCTGCAGGGCCCGGCTCTTGAGGGTCAACTCATGACTCTGGCGCTTCAACTCAGCGAGATGATTGGCCGCGGCCACAGTCAGCAAGACCCCGATGCCGCAGGACATCTGTTTGCCGCGCTCAACAAGGCGGGGGCGGGGCCCTCAAACCTTGGCCTGCTTGCGGCCCTTCAGCGCGGCTTGCAGAGTCGCGCAGGTGGCCTGCTCAAGGCCCTGCCCGAGGCGCAGACAAACGATGCCATCCTCTCCCCTTGGCGCGATCTGGCCAGACAACAACTCGCCAAAGACCCCGCATCCTCTGCCGCTCTGGTGGTGGCGCTGCTGCCCTCCTCCGAAGCCACACAGCGTTTGGCCGCCGAGCTTCAGCTCAAACGCGATCCCGCTGAAAACCTGCTGCTGCTTGAAGCGCTGGCCTCCCAGCGCAGTGAAGGCGCCTTCAACGCCATGCTTGAGGCTTGGCCCCGCCTTAGCCCGCAGGCCCAGGACAAGGCTCTGCTGCTGATGCTTTCCTCCAGCGCCGGACAGCCTGTGTTGCTCAAGGCTCTGCAAAGCGGCAGACTTCGCTACGGGACCCTGAGTCCCACCCTTCGCGCGGCCATGAGCCGAATCTCCCGTGAGCCCATGGCCTCAGCCTTGAAATCACTGACCGCCGCCCAGCCGCAGAGCTCTCGCGTTGAGATCCTCACGAGGTATGCGAAGTCCCTGGAACTCAAGGGCGATGCGCGCCGCGGCCTGCTGGTTTATGAAAAGGCCTGCGCGGCATGTCATCGGTTTGCCCAAAAGGGCCGCGAATTGGGCCCACACCTGGCCACCATCAGCAGCTGGGACAAGGCGCAGATCCTTGCCAATATTCTCGACCCCAACCGCGAGGTCTCACCCAACTTTTCTCTCCACCAAATCGAGACCCAGGACGGAAACACGCTCTCCGCCCTGATCCGCAGCGAGTCCCAGGACAGCCTGCAACTCAAAGGCCTTGACGGCAGCGATTTGACGCTGCAGCGGCACTCGATCAAGCGCCTCAACAACTTGGGCATTTCCCCCATGCCCGAGGGCTTGGAGAGTCAGATCAACCTGCAGGAAATGGCCGATCTTATCAGCCTGCTCAAGCCTGCGCTTGGTTCTTGAACTCTGCGGACGACGAAGCTAGGCTTGTCGCTCCTGCAGGGCTTTGTCAGTGCCAGTGCTGCCGTAGCCTCAGGCCCCCCAACCATGCGCTGCCCCAAATGCGGAAGCTCCCAGGACAAGGTCATTGACTCGCGCGAAGCCCGCGAGGGTCAGGCCATTCGGCGGCGTCGCGAGTGCCTGCGCTGCAATCAGCGCTTCACCACCTACGAGATCATCGAGCGCGAGGAACTGCGGGTGGTCAAGCGCAACGGGGCCAGGCAAAACTTCGACCGCGAAAAACTCATGTCCGGCCTGCGCAAGGCCTGCGAGAAGCGCCCCGTCAGCGTGGAGCAACTCGAGCAACTTGCCGATGACATCGCCGCCGCACTCGAGGAAGAAGGCTACCGCGAGATTCCCTCCACGGTCATTGGCGCCAAGGTCATGCGCGGCCTGGAGAAGGTCGACCATGTCGCCTATGTGCGCTACGCCTCAGTGTACCGCCAGTTCGAGGATGTCGGCGAGTTCATTGATGAGATCAAATCCCTCGACCGACGCCGCAGCAGCGCAGAGCCGGACAGCGATCTGTTTTCCTGAAGACCAACGCCCCTGCCTCATCCCCTCGTTTCCCATCCATGAGCCAAGCCCCCAAGACGCTGTTTGAGAAGATCGTGGCCCGCGAGATTCCCGCTCAAATCCTCCACGAGACCGACGAGGTTGCGGCCTTTGCCGACATCAATCCCCAGGCTCCGACCCACCTGCTCATCGTGCCCAAAAAACCCATCCCGCGCGTTGGTGAGGCCGAAGCCTCAGATCAAGCACTGCTTGGCGCGCTGCTGCTGGCTGCAGGAGACATCGCCCGCAAGCTTGGGCTGGATGCGCGTGACAAGGGCTTTCGATTGGTGATCAATCACGGCCGCGACGGCGGCGAGACAGTGCCCCATCTCCATGTCCATTTGCTGGCAGGCAGGGAACTCTCCTGGCCTCCGGGCTGAGCGTTTTCAACGCGCCAGCATCTAGGCCAGGGCGCGGGATCAATGCACTGAGCCCGGCATCAACCAGAAGGCCTCAATTTCAGCCACATCGAGGACCTCGGCCGAGGCAATCTCAAGAGCCTCAGCCTGATCGAGGTGGCTCCACGGATCAACCACCTCTTGGAGAAACTGCTCCGCTGCGAGAGTCTCCCCCGGAAATGAAGGCTGACTCAGCCAAGGACCAGCCCAGCCGACAAGCAGCAGGGCCGCCGTCACTGGAAGGGCCAGTCTCGGCCAGGAGAACCAGGGCAGCAAGGCAGCGCAGAACATCCGCAGAACACTTTGGTGTTGTGGGGTTTGCCTCGCCTCACGCAGCACCTTGGAGACAAAGTCGGGGCGCGTCACAGGGGCCTGCGCCTTGCCAAGGAGCGACCAGAGCGGGTCCTGAGGACTTAGGGGTTCCATGGCATTCTTCAACCCTGCTCAAGGCTGCGGGTTGCAAAAAAGTCAGAGCAGGGGCCGCACATCACTGACCGATGCAAAAGAGTTTGTCCTGGGTGCGGATGAAGAGGCAGCCATTGGCCACCGCGACACTGCTGCGGCAGGAGGCTGCATCGCCGTTGGGCTTGCTGCCATCTCCCATGGCATTGACGGAGAGCACCTCGAACTTCTCGCCACCGGCCTTCATCACATAGACATCGCCCCAGAAGTTGATGGCGTAAACCTTGCCATCCGCCACGGTGGGGCTGCTTTCAAACTTGGATTTGCTGCCCGTCTCACCGGTCCACAACACCCGACCGGTCTTGGGCTCCACTCGGCTAAGCGTGCGGCGGTTGCTGTCGAGCACATAGAAGCTGCCCTCATAGAAGGCGGGAGTGGAGACATCCGTGGTGACTTCCTTGGGATTTGACTCCCACAGTGGCTTGACATCCTTGCCAGTGGCGGAGAGGTCCATGGCAAAGACCGGGAAGTTCTTTGGGGCGCAGACCAGGGCCAGACCATCGCCGACCACCGGCGAAGGAACCAGACGGAAGAACTTGTTGTACCCCTCGCCCAGCGGATTCCAGGTCACCAGCCTGCCCTGCTCCGCGCCACTTTGCGCGTCGTGAATGCTCAGGGTGTCGCCGCCGGAGATGAGCATCAGGCGCTTGCCCTGATGGTCGCAGAACACCGGCGTGCTGAAGGACTCCAAAGACTCGACCTGCGAGTGCGTGGGCCGGATATGCTTCCAGAGATCCTGCCCATTGTCGGGGTTGAGCGCCAAAATGTAGCTGCTCATGTCCTTGCCCGGGGTGCCCTTGTCAAAGCCCTGAAAGGTGAAGGTCTCATTGCGCTGCAAGACTTGAATGTAGAGCTTGCCCCCATCGAGCACGGGGCTGCTGCCATAGGTCCATTGGGTGGCGAAGGCCCCGTGGGTTTCCTTGAAATCGCGCCTCCAGAGTTGCGTGCCCTCCAGATCAAAACAGGCCGCAACGGCATCGGCGAACAGGAACACCACGCGCTTGCCATCGCAGGTGGCCGAAGGACTGGCCAGATTGCTCTTGTTGTCCCACTGCGGCCCGCCCTTGGAAACCACCTTGCGCCACAACTCGCGGCCCGTGGCAGCGTCAAAACACAGAGCCACCAATTCCTGTTTGTCGGTGATTGGCGCGGTGATGAAGACCTTGCCGGCGGCCACCACGGGCACTGAGGCGGCAATGGAGGGCAGATCCGCGGCCCACTTCACGCCCTTGTCGCGGCTGAAGCTGGACGGCAGGCCCTTCTCCGGGCTGGAGCCGTCCTGGGCAGGGCCACGCCAGTTGGGCCAATCAGCGGCAGGAGACAGGGCAGCGAGAGAACCAAGGGCAAGAGCAAGCAGGGACTTCATGGTAAGGGGGCGGAGAATGAAGGGCAGAAAACGCCCTGACAAGCCCGGATGTTGCGCCGCACCCCAAGACCTTAGGCCAGCAAATCCGGGCGCATCCGCCGGGTGCGCTCCAGCGCCTGTTGCTGACGCCACTTCTCGATGGCGGCATGATTGCCGCCCAACAAGACCTCAGGCACCGCCATGCCCATGAACTCCGCAGGCTTGGTGTATTGCGGTGCCTCCAGCAGCCCCGAAGCCCCAAAGGACTCCAACTGCGAGCTCTGAGCATCGCCCAAGGCACCGGGCAGCAGGCGCACAATGGCGTCCATCATGACGGCAGCGGCAATGGCCCCATTGGTGAGCACGAAGTCACCAAGACTCAATTCCTCATCCACCCAATGATCAACCACGCGCTGATCCACTCCCTCATAGTGGCCGGAGATGAAGATCAGATGCGGCTCCGCAGCCAGCCTCGCTGCCGTGGCCTGATCAAAGCGACGACCTGCTGGTGAGGTGAGAATGACTTTG
>JAURHS010000024.1 GCA_030833205.1 Prosthecobacter sp. | reverse complement strand
CTATTTCATGAGCCCCCGCCCCGCAAAGCTGGATGGCAGCGGCGAGTCGGGTAGCATTGTGGTGCGTCCAGTTCCTCAGCCCTAAGAATGGCACCTGGCAGGGCTGGCTGCCCAACTGTAAGGGGCGGCTTTACCCCTTCAGACCTGAATGCCGCGAGGATCGAAAATAAAAATGTGGTTCTCAGTACCGCCCGGTCACATGAACAACCGCATCACCCGCCCCCTGTCATGAAAGCTGAAAGAGGCAGGACTGCATCGAGCTTCCCAAACCGCCACATTTATTTGGGTGCCCGCAAGCAGCCTTCAAGAGCCTCGCAACGAGATTGCCATGAGTGATCTATTTTGATCACTCGGGCCTGTTCGAGCATCATTGCCCTAGGGTAGGAGATGGCAACTCCCTTGCCGGTTCGAGTCCGGCCATCGGCACTTCGCCTTCGCCCGTTGCTGTGGATGGCTGTTGGGGTTCTTGAGGCCTAGCGCAGCGCGGCCACTTCGCGGGAGTTGAGCTCGCGCCATTGGCCCTTGGGCAGGTCGCCGAGTTGCAGGGGTCCGATGGCCACGCGCAGCAGGCGCAGCACTTCGATGTCAAAGCCTTGCAGCAGGCGCCGGATGTGGCGGTTGCGGCCTTCATCCAGGGTGAACTCCAGCCAGGTGTTCTTTTCGCCGCGGCGCAGCAGGGTGACTTTTTTGGCGCGGAGCGTTTCGCCTTCGTCCTCAATGCCGATCTGCAGCCGCGAGAGCAGAGCTTCATCAGCGCTGCCGCCAATTTGCACATGGTAGGTTTTGTCAAGGTGGGTGGCCGGGTTGGTGATGCGTTGCGCCCAGGCGTTGTCGTTGGTGAAAAGCAGCAGGCCTTCGCTGGCCTTGTCCAGTCGGCCCACTGGGGAGAGATGCGGCAGCCTGCCTTGCTCGAAGCAGGAGTACACCGTTTCGCGGCCCAGTTCATCCGAGGCGCTGGTGACCAAGCCGCGCGGTTTGTTGAGCATGACATGCATGGGTCTGGCTGGGTTGATGCTCTCGTCATCCATCACCACGACATCGCGGCCCAGCAGGACGGGGAATTCCGGGTTTTTTCGCACGACGCGATTCACGCTGACCTTGCCCATGCGGATCAGTTCGGTGGCCCGGCTGCGCGAGCAGAAGCCAAGCTTGGACATGGCGCGGGCCAGTCCGGTGCGTGCTTGCTGCGGTTGCGGCATGGCGCAGCCTTAGCTCAGATTGGCGAGGCTTTCCAGTCCTGCCGGCTGCCATCGTTGCCCGCAGTCCTTTGGCAACTCAAGTCGTTGGCATCGTGCACTGGGCTTGGCTGGGTGATGGGATGAGATCCTTGCGGTCATTCGATGTCTGGGGCTTGAGCACCCTTGTTGTTGCTTGGTTTGCTGCGCTCTTGTTGCTGCAGAGTCTTAGGCCAGGAGGGGATGGACGACGCGGGCGGGTTGCACGCCGGTGAGGCGTTGTTCCAGGCCTTGGAAGCGGTAGCTGAGGCGTTGATGGTCCAGACCGAAGAGGTGCAGGATGGTGGCGTGGAAGTCGTGCATGGACACCGGGTTGTGGGTGGCGTGCCAGGCGAAGTCGTCGCTGGCGCCGTAGACTTGTCCGCCCTTGATGCCGCCGCCGGCCATCCATAGGCTGAAGGCATAGGGGTGGTGGTCGCGGCCGGTGATTTTTTTGAAGCCCTTGCGGTTTTCGCCAAGGGCGGTGCGGCCGAATTCGCTGCCCCAGACCACCAGGGTGCTGTCGAGCAGGCCGCGTTGCTTGAGGTCCTTGAGCAGGGCGGCAATGGGTTGGTCCACCATCTGGCAGTTGTGGGCCAGTTGCGGATCGAGGCTGCTGTGATGATCCCAGGAGGCGTGGATGATGTTCACAAAGCGCACACCGCGTTCGACCATGCGTCTGGCCTGCAGGCAGTGGCGGGCAAACACGGGGAAGTTGCCAATGCCGCCGAGGTTGCTGGAGATGGGGGGCTCGAGGCGATCCAGTCCGTAGGCCTTGAGGGTGCTTGGGCTTTCGCCGCTTAAATCCACCAGCGCGGGGGCGGCGCTTTGCATGCGGAAGGCCAGTTCGTAGTTGCTGATGCGGGCGGCAATTTCCGGGTCGCCGATGTGGGCGTGAGCGAGGCGATTGAGATCGCCCAGGGCGCGCAGGCTGGCGCGCTGTTGGGCGTTGCTGATGCCTGGGGGATTGTCGAGGTTGAGCACGGGGGCGCTGCCATTGCGCAGCAGCACGCCGCCATGTGGCGAGGGAAGATAGCCGCTGGACCAGGTGGAGCTGCCGCCGGGCAGACCGCGGCCCTTGCTGACCATGACCATGTAGGCGGGCAGTTCCTGTGAGGCGTTGCCCAGGCCATAGGACACCCAGGAGCCGAGGCTGGGACGGCCCAGCAGGGCGGAGCCGCAGTTGAGCATGAGTTGGCCAGGCAGGTGATTGAACTGGTCGGTGTGCATGCTGCGCACCAGGGCGATGTCATCGACGCAGGTGGCCAGATGCGGGAGGAGGTCGCTGATCTCCATGCCGCATTGTCCGTGTGGTTGAAACACGCGCTTGGTGCCCAAGACGGTGGCGCTGTCCTTTTGCAGGAAGGCAAATTTGGCGTTGCCCACGATGCTGTCGGGCAGGGGTTTGCCCTCGTAGCGGTTGAGCATGGGCTTGGGGTCAAACAAGTCCATCTGCGAGGGGCCGCCCTCCAGGAAGATGAAGATGCAGCGCTGCGCGCGCGGGGCAAAATGGGCGAGGCGTTGGCTCAGGGGGTGAGCGTTGAGGTCGGCCTCGCTGGCCAGCAGGCCGTCCTGCTTGAGCAAGCTGGCCAGGGCCAGGGTGCCCAGGCCACAGGCGCTGGTGGCGAGAAAATCGCGGCGACTGCGGGTGAGTTGTTCTTCCAGCGGCGACATGGGGGTTTAGGGGCGGGTGATGCGCTCATCGAGGTTGAGCAGCAGGCGGGCGCAGAGCATGAGGCTGTGTTCGGAGAGCAGGAGTGGAGGCTGGTCTGCCGAGGTGCCTTGGCTTTCGCGGGCAAAGTCAATGAGGCGCTGGAGTTCGGTGGGCCGGGGCTGGCGCTTGAGCACATGCAGGAACATGGCCCGCAGCGTTGGCTCTGCGCCTTGGCTGGCCTGTCTGAGGAAGCGGCGGCCCAATTCCTGGGCGCATTGCACAAAGACTTCTTCGTTGAGCAGGCTTAGGGCCTGCAGCGGGGTGTTGTTGCGTTCGCGGCGCACGCAGGCTTCGGCGGCGTCGGGGCCGTCAAAGGTGGTGATGAGCGGATAGAGCACGCTGCGCAGGGTGATGATGTAGAGGCTGCGGCGCCAGACTTCATCGCCAGGGCTGGCCTGCCAGTTGCTGGCGCGGCCGACTTCAAACACATCCTTGGGCAGCGGCGGGCGGATGCTGGGGCCGCCGATGCGGGTGTTGAGCAGGCCGGAGAGTTGCAGGGCGCTGTCGCGAATGATCTCGCCTTCCAGGCGCAGCCGATGCTGCCTCCACAGCAGCAGGTTGAGCGGGTCGCGCTGCGCGGCCTGGGCGCTGTTGATGCGGCTGTCTTGGCGATAGGTCTTGCTGGTGACCATCAGGGTGATGAGTTGTTTGCGGCTCCAGCCGCGACGGATGAATTCCTGCGCCAGCCAATCCAGCAGTCTGGGGTGCGTGGGCGCCTCGCCGCTGGTGCCGAAGTCCTCAGGGGTGCGCACCAGGCCGTGGCCAAAGAGTTTGCTCCAGAGATGATTGACGGCCACGCGCGCGGTCAGGGGGTGCTGTGGTGAGAGCATCCATTGGGCTAGATCCAGCCGGCTTGGGCCGGCAGGCGGGCCAAAGGCTGCGGGTGTGCCGGGCTCAACCGCATCGCCTGGACGGGTCAAGTCGCCGCGCTCCAGCAGGCGCGTGGGCGTGCTGTCCTTGGCGTTGATGAGCATCAGCGGCGCGCCGTTTTTGGGGTGGTCGCTGTCCTGGGTGCGATCAAAGTAGGCGTAGAAGCGGTAGTACTCGCGCAGGGTGATGGGGTCGTATTTGTGGGTGTGGCACTGCGCGCAGCCAAGGGTCAGGCCCATCCACACGCGGGCCACACTGTTGACGCGGTCCACGCGGTTGTTGTGCCGGGCTTCGATGGGGTCGGCGCCAGCCTCGGTGTTGAGTGCGGCGTTGCGGTGAAAGCCTGTGCCCTCGGGTTGGCCGATGAGATCACCGGCAATTTGCTGCCGCGTGAATTCATCGTAGGGCAGATCGCGGTTGAAGGCCTCGATGACCCAATCGCGGTAGCGGTGGGCCTTGGGCCGCAGGCCATCGCCCAAAAAGCCGTTGGAGTCTGCGTAGCGCGCAGCGTCCAGCCAGTGCCTGCCCCAGCGCTCGCCAAACTGCGGGCTTTGCAGCAGGCGCTGCACCAGCGTCAGATAGCCGGCGTCATCCAGGGGTTGATCCATCTCCTGCGCGCTGAGTTCAGGCTCCATGCCCAGCAAGTCCAAATGCAGGCGGCGACGCAGTTGTGCCGCAGGGGCAGGCGGGCTGAGTTTGAGGCCTTCCTGTTGCAGGCGCTGCTCGATGAAGGCGTCAATGGGATGGGCGCTGCTCGCCCCAAGGGCGGTCTGCGGTGCTGCCTCGCGGCGCATGGGCTCGAAGGCCCAGTGCGCCTCGGCCTTGGCGCCCGCCGCCAGCCATTGGTGAAGCAGGAGGCGCTGATGGGGCTGCAGCGGGTGAGGGGACTGCGGTGGTGGCATCACCTCATCGGGATCGCTGGAGTCAATGCGCCGTTGCAGTTCCCCGACATCGAGTCTGGCACCAGGCAGGTCCAGCCGCAGATTGCCCTCTCGCGCTTCTTCATCCGGCCCATGGCAGGCGTAACAGCGGGCCGCCAAAATGGGACGGATCTCGCGGCTGAAATCCGGTGCGGCCATGGCCGGGGCCAGCAAGCCTGGCAGCAGGACTGCCGCCAGCACCGCGCGCGCGGTGGATGCGGTTGAGGGCGGAGTCAGATCGAGGTCGCGCATGGCGGGGGCTTGCGAGCATAACGCCGCAGGCAGAGCTCTTCCTGCCAATGCCTTGACGCAACAAGGCCACGCGCCTTGCGGCGCATGGCCTTGGGAAAAAGCCAATGGACTTCAGCGGGCTTACTTGCCCTTGAAGACATCGTGGCAGGCCTTGCAGTTGACGGCCTTTTTGAATTCGCTGCTGCCGCTGCTGTCCTTGGCCTGCACCTTCTTGAGGGCATTGACCATGGCCTGGCACTTTTTGACCCACTCGGCCTTGTCGCCGCGCGAGGGTGTCTCGGCGCAGATCTTCTGGCAGGCGGCGATCAAGGCGCTGATCTCGCTGTCGCTGGCCTCGCCCTTGCCCACCTTCTTGGCGACGGCGTCTTCGGGCTTGAAGCATTTCTTCATGACATCCTTGATGACATCGTTGGCGCTGGCGCTGCTGGCCAGAATCAGGCAGAGTAGGCTGGTTTTGAGGGTCATGGCAGGGGGTTCGAGTTGAGAGCCAGTTTGATAACCAAGGAGGCCTGAGAAAGGCCAGCTTTTTTTTCAAAAGCCGGCAGCAATCCCTCTACCAAGGTTACTTCATTCCGTCAAAGGTGGTAACTCAAAACGCTGCAATTGTGACTTCTCTCAGGGTGGCGCAGCGGCTCAAATCCAAGCTTGACCTGTCACGGCCCCAAGTGGGCACCACCTCTTCAGGATTTTTACTGCCATGAATCGTCGCTTCCTTGGGATCCTCGGTCTGTTTGTTTTGCTGGCTGCCTGCCCAGTCTCGGCCAGCATCAGAGATGTCGCCCTCAACAGCCACCTGCCCGAGGGCAGTGAGGGCATGCGCTACCTGATTGAGGCCGACGAATTCGATGGCATTGGCAGCACCAACCGCCACAAATTGACAGTCACTGCGGATGCCTTGCTGGCTGGAGGCAGCTACACTCCACAGTTGGTGATGAGCCGCAGCCGCGATGGCGCGGTGGTGGCTGCGCAGAATGGGGTGACCTTCAGCTTTGTTTCAGCGGTTTCGATGCCGAGGCTTTTCAGCGTGGAGCTGGACCCCCGAGTGGCCGCAACGGCGTCGGTGGTGAATGTGGGCACTGAGCCCCTGGCGCGGCGGGTGACCCTGAGGGTGGTTCAAGCCGGCAGGGGATACCTGCAGGCTCCGACTGTGCGAATCACCTACGCGTCGCGGCTGAGCTCCTTCACTCCACTGCTGACCAAGACACGCACCACCACCGCTGTGCTGGACTCTGCGACAGGAGCGATCATCAGCATCCCCGAGGTGACCCTGGACCCTGACGCCACCGGCTCTGGCATTTCAGTCAGCGTGGATCCGCCGCCGCCACTGGACCCAGATGAGACCTATGATGTGACGCTGAGATTGCGTGGCGCAAGTGGCCTGACCCTGAGCCGCAGCGTGGTCTCCTCAAGCAAATGGATCCACTTTGTAGGCACCGACGCCGCCTCTGCTGCACTCAACGCCGTGGTGCGAGTCACCGGCAATGCCACGGTCAGCCGCCCGGTGCTGAACCGCAATCCCGCAGCAACGCCAAATGATGGTCAATTTGCGGTCAGCATTCCCTGCAACATTTATCGCTATGACAACTGGACTGCCGCCGGCGCCGCTGCCAGCAACAGCATGACACCTGCCTTTTCCGTGGCCCTGCAGGACAATGCTGCCACGCCTGTGGTGATTGATCTGGAGGAGCCCAACACCGACGCTGTCTCTCTGGCTCAGTACAGCGGTAGCGGCAACACGAAGAAGCCCTCGATTTACAGCGGCAACATCACGGTGCGCTTCCGGCCCACGAGTTCAGCTTTTTCGCTGATGGATTTCCTCAGGCAGACCTACCAAATCACTCTCGCCCGCCGCACGCCAGGCGATGAATTGGAGACACAACTCTCCGCGGACCCGGCAACGCTGGTGGTCAACAACCAGGTCCTCGCGCCTCTCAGCGGCACGCTCAACTTCAGCAGCATCCCCACCGCAATGACGGCAATCCCCTCTGGATCCGTGCCCGCGGCCCTGAGCTCTGGAGCGTCCATTGCGTTGACGCTCAATGTGGGCGCCGCCACCGTTCAGGGCAGCCCCTCGGTGCTCAGCTACAGCGGCACTGGTCTGCGCGTGCTGCTGCAAAGCAATGGGGACTGCCTGTTCCAGAACACCGTGGATGCTGCCGATGACGACTGGCTGTCTGCCAGCTGCAGCGTGGCTGCCGCGTCAGACATCGCAGAGATCAACTCCGTGGTGTACCAGCGCAGCAATTACAAGCTGGGACCAACCGGCTTGACCGCCACGACACTCGTGGATCTGCCCGCCGGCGTGCTTTGGAACGAAGGCAACGCTGCGCAGCGCGACAAGATGCGCTTCAAAAGCCAAATTCTCTTTGCTGGCGTGGGGCTGAACTCGAATCGAGAGGCCCAAACCTCCGCCAGTTACACTGCGGCCTCCGGCAGTCTCTACCTTGCCGAGGAAACCAAGCCTCTGATCTTCAGCGGCAGCGTCTTGCAATGGGAGCCGGCATTCGGCCGCTTTGAGTTGCTTGGTGCCCTGGGCGTTTACAGCTTCGCCCGTGTTGCCAACGAGTACCTTCAGGCCCTGCCTGATGGGACGCTGGCCAACAACGATGTGGTGGATGATCCCGCTGACCCTGCGGACACGGTGAGCGGCAATTTCAAGCGTTCCAACGACTTCGTTCACAGCATGGCCAGCAATCCCACCAAAGTGATGGCCATGGCAGCGTCGGGAACTCCAGGAGATCTGGCGGGCGGCAGTGGCTTGCTCACGGCAGAATACGGCCTCCTGCAAACCGACTACCGGACGCACATGCCCTACAACGCCTTCATCAGCGCTCCCTCGGGCAAGGTGAAAGTGGAGAACGATGTCATTTCATCGGATGACAGTGCCCTGCTGAATGTCAATGTTCTCGCCATCCATCATCAGCGCCAATGCAGCGATGAGGCCTGCGTCGCCACGGCGGACATGGCCCTGCAGGAGTTCGAGCCAGCGGGTCAGGTCCTGCGTCTGACGGCAGGCGGCGGGCTGCATGGCAGCGGATCCGTGAACTCGCCCCCCTTGAAGTGGGGCCGTCGCCCCGATGGAAGCTACGCGCATCAACTCGCCGCTGCCTTCACTCAGGGCAGCTTCATGGCCGCCGACACCTTTGCGCTTCAGCAGGCAGATCCCGCGCTCGGCGCCTTTGCCGCCCTGAATACCGGCTATCGAGACGATGGAGCAACGCTCAAACCCGAGGCTCCCAGTACTGGCTCCAGCTCGGATTATTTGAAAGGAGAGGGCGATTATCCCGGCCTGAACTTCCGCATTGGAGTGGGCATCTCCCCCAGCGTGGAGGGCAGCAGCACCCTTGGGGATGCCGATGCTTTCAGCTACCCGATGCATGCCCAGTCCAAGTATTACACGCGTTGGGGTGGGGTCAGCGGAATCCACAGCACCACCCTGGGCACGAAGGCGGTAAGCATTTATGGCTATGACATCACCTTCAGCAGGTTTGGCTTCAACCTGCTCAGTGGGGCGATGCGTGACTCTCTCATCGAAGGCGGCATTGCGTTTGCCGGGCCCGCCAACTTCACGCAGAGCTTTGAACAACTGCAACTGACCTGCAGCGGAGAGCTAGGAGAGCTCAAGCCCGTGACTCTCGCCGGTGAACCGACCAAGGTGCTGGATCACTGGGATGCAGCCTTTGAGGTGCTCGGCGCCTCCTTTGTGCGCTCCGATCTTGAGGCCTGTGCCGGCGGCTCCGGCAAGTATGTCACCAACATTCGCACCGGCGTGCACCATTTGCCCGTCTCCCTGATCGGCAATCTGGGCCTGCATCCCGATGGCGAGGTCATCAGCCCCGCGGATGGTTGCATGGACGGCGAGAAGCTCATCACTTCGCGCTTTGTGCTGCCTCGCAACATTGAGATTCAAGGGCCCGCCAGGGCCAATGGTGCGGGGCATGAAGTCTGGAATTACAGCAGCGTGCAGGACGCCTATCTCAGCGACTATGCGGCCGGGGTGACTGCACACAGCAAGGGCTTTTGGAATTTGATCGGCACTCTGGATGTGCCCTTCTTCCGTGACCTGCAGGTCAATCTGCAGCTCCTGGCCATCACCACTCTGGGGGCCCCAAGCGACCCCGACTCCGAAATTCATGTCATGGGCGGTTGGCCTGATGGTGGCTGGCTCGAAGGGGGAAAAAGCCCCTATGAGCTGGCGATCTTCGATGAGGAGAATGTCGGCCTGCCGCCAGCGACCACCCTTGAGGAGTATCGCGGCATCGCCGCGGCTGCGCCTCCGTTGGCTGCCGCAGCAGCAGGCAGCAGCGGCTTCAGTGTCAAGGCGGCGCAGACCTGGCTTGAAGTGGTGGACTTCGACTACGAGCTGACTTGGGACCCCGTGCGCAAGACCTTTGAGGCCAAGCCCGTCTCGGGCACCGACATCCTGGTGATCAACATCGGTCACAACTGCCTGCGCATCAGTCCGGACTTCGCCGAGATCAACTTTGGCTTCAGCTATGATGGTCTGCCACAGGTCAACCTTTCGCAGATGGCCTTCAATGCGGTGGACGATGCCACTGGTGCTGCTTCAAGTCTGCTGCACACGCTGGGCAGCGCAGGGTTCAATGCCCTGACTGGCGGCGTGGATCGCTTCGCCAAGCTGGTGGGCGATCGCATGGACCAGGTCATTGACGAGCATGTCGATGCGATCATGGGCCCGCCTCTTGATGCGCTGGACAGCGCGTTGCAGGGGCAGTTCTCGATCGGTGCCAAGGTGGATTCAGCGCCTGTGATGCAGGCAGTGGACAATGTCTTCGATGTGGGCACTGGGGCCGTCGGCGCAATCAAGACGCAGATGGACCAGTTGATCAACGCTGGCGGCAGCGCGGTCAGCCTCTCCAAGAACCTGGTTGCTCAACTCGATCAGGTGCTGAACGCCCTGGATGCCTGTGCCAATCTGAAACACCACGGAGTGCTGCCCGCATCAGCGGTTGAGCCATACGCCGAGGGCCTCTTCGACACCTACACCAATCCCGCGAATTCGCCGCTGCAGGTGTTGGCCCGGGAGTTGGTCACTGACCTTGCCGCCGCGATCACCGCCGAGGTGCTCAATGCGGTCTGGGCTGAAATCATTGCCAAGCACGAAGACAAGGTCTTCGCCGTTGAGGAGCTGTTGGCCAAGGTCTACGCGAAGGTCAAGCTGGTGCGCGACCAGCTCAATGATGTGACCTCCGACTTCAATCAGGAGCTGCAGCAGATTGTGGCGGCGGCCAAGGCGGCCGGCGAGATTGAGGCGGCAATGAACCGGGCCCGCGACCAGATCAAGGCCACCATTGCCGCTCTGAGCGACATGGAAGTGACGGTGCGCTGGGACCTCATCAGCGACGACCTCAAGGCGCAGTGGCTGCAGAGCATCAAGGATCAACTGCACACCACGCCATTCGTCACCAAAATCTCCACCGCCATCAAGGAGCGTCTCTATGATCTTGAGGCCCGCATGCATAGCGCCATTGACAGCGGCATGGACGCCCTCAACGACATTCTCAAGGACGCCATCAGGGATCAGCTTGCAGGTCTGGATGAAAGCATCAACAACCTGCTCGGCGGCAAGCTCGATGACATCGTGGGCGCCGGTCAGATCAAGGGTTACGCCCACATCACCACCGACTCGCTGGAACTGCTTCGCCTTGATGGCAGCTTCCGCTGGATGGTGCCCGCTGAGATGAAGCTCGATGCGTATCTCGAGATTCGCTCAATGAACTCCACGGGCGAGGGCACCTGTGCTGGCGCTGCGAGCGATTCCACCGAGGTGGAGCTCGGAGCATTGGATGTGCCGCTGGAGTGGATCTCGCCGGATCTGCGGGCCGATGTCAGCGCCAAGTTCGCCTTTGGAGGCGGCAGCCTCATTGGCTTTGGTGGCGGCTTCAGAATGGTGGGCGAGCTTTCCTACGAGACCTTCACCATCACCGACATGCAGGCGCAGATCGCCTTTGGTGAAACTGAAAATTACCTCGCTGCCGAGGTGGGCCTCGCCTTCTCCAGTTACCAGCTCAAGGGCGGCATCTTCTTTGGCCGCTGCTGCACTCCCGACCCCATTGAGGCGATTGATCCCGATGTGGCCGCGCTCATTCCCGGCCCCAGCTTCACCGGTGCCTACGCCTATGGACAGGGTTGGATTCCCATCATCGGCAATGGCTGCTTCTTCAACATCTCAGCGGGTGTTGGTGCCGGTGCCTTCTACTTTGCCGAAGGCCCCACCTACGGTGGCAAGATGCTGGCGGGTGTCAGTGGTGAGGCTCTCTGTGCGGTCTCCGTCAAAGGCGAGATCGAACTCATCGGCGTCAAGAGCGGTGGCAACTTCAGCTTCAGCGGTGAGGGCCGCATCAGCGGCAAAGCCGGTGTTTGTCCCTTCTGCGTGAAGTTCTCCAAAACCGTTCAGGCCACCTACAGCAACGGCAGTTGGGATGTGGATTATTGACCCTCATCAAGCCTCCTGAGCCAAACCCTTCCCCTCGTCTCCATGCAACACTTCAGCATTCTTCCCCTGCTTGCCTTCGCCGGCCTGGCGGCCTTGTCGTTGAGCGGCCTGCGCGCCCAGAGCAGCGGCCCGTCCTCGGGTGGTCCATCCGCCGCTGCCAGTGGCCTGGGTCCCTCGATTTTTTCCGTGGGCACCTCGACCACCATTGGCACGCAACCCTGGGCCTATCTGCTCTGGCAGCCCAGTGAGGTGGGCTTCATGGAGGGCCGCCGCTTTGGCATTTACCGCAAATCGGGGCCGCCCAGTGCCGCCGCGCTTTTCTCGCTTCAGGGAGAGGCTCAGCCACGCCTGAGTCTGGCAGCGATTGCGCAGGCCCTGGTGACGGCAGGCAAGCTCGGTGATGATCTCGAGGATTTGGAGCACGGGCTTGCCGCTCTGCTCAAAGACGATGCCGCTGCAGCGGAGGGCCTGAGCACGGAGGAGCGCGTGCTGGCGGTGATGCGCGCCGCCATTGACGACAAGTCGGTGTTGGAGCGCCTGCAGGTCATGTCGCGGGTGCATCCGGCGATCAGTCTCATTCTCGGTCAGGCCCATGCTGAGGCGCTGCCGGCCGCCGGTGTGTACACTTATGAGGTCCGCCTGCTCGACGAGGCCACCGGCGCCGACGCTGGTGTGGTGGGAAGGGTGGTCATCAACACTACGCCAACGGCGCTGCCTGCGCCCACGGACCTGTTTACTTTCTTCGAGCCCAATCCCCGCGGCCACCTCAACGCCAAGATTCGCTGGGCCAATCCGCCTGCCCTGCGCCTGCGCGCGCTGGAGCATTATGGCTACAACATTTACCGCGTGGCCAAGGCCGAGGCCATTGCCCGTGGCTGGGTGTCCTCGCCTCCGGGCACGGCAGCCCTGAGGGCTGCGGTGGGCAACAACAGCAACCCCTCCTTCAAGCGCGTCAACGAAGTTCCGGTGCTTACCGAAAATGATCTTGATGCCGCAGCAGCAAACAATGCAGCGGATCTGGCCACCTATTTCTTTGCCGATGACAATGGTCGTTTCAACCCCGAGCACCCCGCGGTGCCCTTGCAGGATGGCGCCGAGTATTACTACTATGTTTCCGCCTTGGATGTGCTCGGGCGCGACGGCCTGATTTCCAGCGGCAAACTCGCTGCTGTGTATGACACTTATCCTCCCGAGGCTCCGCGAGAAGTCGCCGTGAGCAATGAGTACGGCATGGTTGGCATGGCCAGACGGCAGTTCCTGCGCGTCAGTTGGGAGGCGCCGCCACAGGATGGCGATGGCGCGGCACTCGACGGCTACCTGATCTACCGTTGGGAGAGTGACCGCCTCATCACTGCCAGCAATAAGGCGGTGGCGGCTGGCGGGCCGCTTCCCGCGCACATCGGTTTTGTCAAGCATCTGGCCCCCAAGACCAGCTACAGCTTTGATGATGTCGGTGCAGGTGCGCCGGGCGTGGCTGACGCCGGCAAAACCTTTTGGTACACCGTGCGCGCGGTGGACGCCTCGAAGCGCCCTGGCGGAGGCAACAAGAGCGGCAATAGCGTGCCTGCCTATGGGGTGATCCGCGATCGTCAAGGCCCGGCGGCAGCCACTGGCAGCATTCGTCTCAGTTGCCTCAATCCCTTGGTCAGCCCCGACCCCAAACAGACGCTCAATGAGGGTGGCAAGGTGATTCTCTTTTGCCGTGCGCCGTTGGACTCGCGTCTGGCTTGGGCGGAGTTCAGCATGGGCAACATCTCCTTGGGTCAGTACGCGATGCGCCGCCGCGTCCTGCAGGTTGCCGGGCGGGCGGAAGAATGGTTGGTGGCAGAAGTGGTGTTGCCTGCAGCCAGATTTTATGGCGGTGGCAGCAAGACACAGGAGCAGAGGGTGCAGTGCCGGGTGGCCACGCACTCCGGACGCCTTTCAGCCCCTGCTTTCCACGATCTGCCTTCAACTCTGGAGGCAGACAGAGGGCTGCTGGTCCCCTTCAAGGGTGAGACCCAGCGCGTCACTGGGTTGTTGGGTGATGCCGTCTGCGGCTCTCGCCACGATCTCTTTGGAGAAGGCACGCCGCGCCAGCGCTTCAGCATTTGTGGTGATCTCACCATCTCCTCCGGCACGCGCGAATACAAGATCTACCGCCGCGTGGGCAACGGTCCGCTGAGTCTGGTGGATTTTGGTCCGCGCAAGACCAATGTGAAGGGCAAGGCCATCAGCGGCTTCAATCAAATCCTCAACCCCGCGGTGCCGGTAGGCTGGTGTGATAGCACGGCACCAAGCGGCGTAGCCAACCTCTGCTACTTTGTGCAGTGCTTTGACGAACACGGCAATGCCTCGCCGCTGGCCAGCTTGGGCTGTGTGGAGACGGTTGGTGATCTCCCTGCTCCGACGCTCCTGCCCCTTGAGGCCGGCACAAGCGCCGCCTCCATGAGGGTGCGCTGGTTTGGCAATGGGCACGAGGCCACGCGTTACGAGGTCTTCATTAGCCGCGCTGGCAGTGCCTACAACACCGCCAGTGCCGCGGTCAGTGGCCAACTCTCTGCGGATCTCTCGCCCAAGGATGGCAGCGGCGTCCGCATCGCCCAGCGCGTGCTTGGCGAAGCGCAGGGCGACTTCTCGGTCCACGAAACCGTGATGGTCAGCATGCTGCAGGCCATTGCTGCTGAGCCCTCGTCACCCACCCCTTCGCCGCTGAGCAATGGCAGCCTCTTCACCTATGAGGTCCCCGTGGAGATGGGTGTGGCCTACAAGGTCTGTGTGCGTGCGGTGGGCCCCGGCCATGTTTACGGTTCGCGCGCAGCATCGTCGCTGAGCAATGTGCAGGAGTTTGTCTGGGCCGCGGTCAGCGCACCGACCTTGGGTTCGGTGCCCTGGCCGGCACGCAGTAGCATGGCGGCAGGCAGCGCCAGCGCCTTTCACCCCGACATCATTGCCAGTTCGCTGGCGGGAAGGGTGCCGGGCTTCGAGGGTGCGGGCGTGCGCATTGGTGCGGTGAATCTCGCGCCTGACGCCGAAACCTCCGGTCCCTTGGACACGCTGCTGGACGGCGGCCGCACGACCTCGCCCAATGATCCCCAAAAAGGCCTTTTGCCGGGCTTCCCCCCGCGCCTGAGCAACAACGAAGACTTCGGCAGCATCATCCGCTCCTTCTTCCCCGGGGGCACCGATCCGATGCAGATTCTGTTTGCCAATGAGCCGTTGGCTCAGCAGGAGCGCGCGCGTCAGCAACGCGATCCTGGCCGCGTGCTGCCGTTGGTGCTTTACCGCTATGAAGTGGCCGGCACGCTGCACGCCGCCGCTGAACTCTCCAAGGATGTGGTGCAGGTCACGCCGCTGATGGAGGGCATTGCCTATCAGAGGTTCGAAAACAAGACGGACTTCAAAACCTACACCATCATCCATGATCCCTGGGTAGTCCTGATTCCCAAGGCCGATGCCGCCTACAGCAAGACCCATGAGCTTTATCTGCTGGATCGGAGCCCGGTGACCAGTGGCGCCAAGTACCGTTATGTGCTCGTGCGCTTCAACAGTCAAAGCATGGAAATTGACCGCGTGTTGGAAACCCCCGTGGTGAACATCCCCTGACTCTTAAGAACATGAAGCCCAAACTTTTTTCCCTCAATCTTCTTCGTCTGGGGTTGCTCTGCGCTTTGCTGCAGCCCCTGCAGGCGGCGAGTTTCACCCAGGAGACCGATGTCGAGTACCTGGCCAGCGGCGACTTCAACGGCGATGGCCGTTTGGATGTGTTGGTGGTGGACCGCGACACGGGTGTGGTGCGCGTGATGAACGCCGACGCGGACAATCAGCTCAGCGATCAAGGCTCCATCGCCTCCGGAATCACCGGCCCCAGCTTTGTCAGCGTGGGCCGTTTGGGCGACGGCAGTTCAGCGCTGCCCGGCAATGATCGCCTGCTCATCGGTTCGCCGGATGCCAATCGCGCTGCCATCGTCAATCCGCGCTTCCCAATCTCGACCCCGCGCGCAGTGCACCAGTTGGGCATTGCGCCAGAAGCCGCAGCGGTGGTGCAATTCCCCGCCAGCGTCAGTGGCAACACAGAGCACGAGGATATCGTGAGTTGGACGGCGCAGGCCGCTGCGGGGAGCACCGCCTTGCCAGGCGGCGCCCTGCGCGATTTCCTCAACAAGGGCAACAGCCTGACTCGACTCTCGCAGGTCAATGACAATGGCCCGCTGCGCAGTCTCAATGCCGTGCAGTTGGAGAAGGGAAGCGGTTGGCGCGTGGCGGGTTTGCGTCGCGTCATCAGTGACCTTGGCGGCGGATCTTCCTCGGATGCCGATTCGTTGGTGTTGTTCTCGCCTGGCGCCCTCAGCTCACCAGCGATGAGCCTTGACTTGGGTTTGAGCAACGCTCGCTATGTGGTTGGCGTGTTTGGGCAGGACACCACCGCCAGCTTCGTGGCCTACACCCCTGGGGATTCGCAGCTGGCCGTGGTGTTGGTGAAGAAGACCGGCTCGCAATTCAGCTTTGTTGAACCGCTCTCGCCTGTTGCGGTCAATGGGCCCGTGAAGTCGCTCTGCGTTCTGGGCGAACGCGAAGGCGCGCAGTCCCTGGCTGTTGCTTACCAGGATGGCAGTGTGGACATCCTCAGTCTTGAGGCAGGGCAGTTGCTGGCGGCACAGCCCATTTCCAGCGCCGACCTTCCCGAGGGGGGCGTCTCTGCCCTGGTGGCGGGTCCAAACGGCCATCTCCATCTCATGGAGTCGGACAGCGAGGGACGCAGCAAGGGCGCGCGCACCCTCAAGCAGGATGCCGATGGAAACTGGAATGCGCTGAGCACCGGGAGCCGCCCCTTGGCCCCTGTTTCCAAGGTGGCAGATTTGGCCAATGTGCTGCTGTTTGACAAGCAGCCCTTTCTCAATGCCGGCGTGCGCATGCTGGGCTCCTACCGGGCCGGAGACTGGACGCAGCGTCTCTCCTTCTCGGGCACGGGCGCTGCCGTCACCGCCTCTGCCACCGTTGAGCGATTTCGCGACACCGCCTCAGGCCTGGGTTCCTCCTCGGTGGTGGCGCTGGGTTCAGTGGCTGGATTGAGCGCTGGCTTGCCGGGGCAACTGGTCAATCAATATGCCGACAATGTTTCCATCTTCAGTCTTGAATCCGCCAGTGGTGAATTGGTGGATGTGGTCAGTGCCGCGCCGCCTTCCGGAGCCTATCCTGGCCAAGTGCGTGTCACGCTTACCGCCGCGGGAGGATCCAACATTTTTTGGCGTCAGGATCCCAGTCAACCCTTCAGGCCGTACACTGCGGCCTTGGAACTGTTGCAGAGCAGCACGCTGGAGTATTACGCTGAGCATGCGACAACGGGCCGCCGCAGCGCCATCGCCCGCAGCAACTATGAATTGCCCGAGGACCTGGCCCGGGCCGACAGTGATGGCGACGGCCTGCCCGATTTCGTGGAAAGGGCCTTTGGCCTTGATCCCACGCTGGGGTCGGACAGTGACGGTGACGGGGTGAGTGATCTCCATGAGTTGCTGGCAGGCACCTTGGGTCCTGACAGCGACGGTGACGGCGTCAGCGATTTGGTCGAGGGTTTTGCCGGCACGGACCCCAATGATGCCGGAGAAAAGCCCGAGTTGGCAGAGATCCTCCCCAACCTCACTCAGTTTGAGTTGGCCTTGACCCCCTCCAATGGGCTGACGGATCCATCCCGCGCGGTGGCTGCGGAGGGTTCGCCAGTGACGGCCCATGGCTTGAGCGGAATGTTTCTGGGCTCGGCTCGGGTTGGCACTCAATCCTGGTCTGGGCTGCCCTTGGCTGCCGATTTGCGTGTGACCTTGCCCGCCAAGTTGCCGCCCGTCGTGGCGCTGGGCACAGGCCCCAACTTCGCCCTTGAAGATGGAAGCGGCACGCTGTCAACGGGCCCGTATTCCGCTGAGTTGGTGGGGTTGGTGCAGATGCCCGTGATGCATCTGCCCATTCCTGACTTTGATCTTGGTGCGGCCCCGAGCACCCCGGCAGAATGGCTGGCTGAGGCCCAGCGTTGGATCACCGAGTACCGCACCGCATGGCAGGCCCTGCAGAGCATGAGCCGAGTTATCCACGAAATCACGCCTGCCGATACGCTGGCACTGCTGATCGTGGAAGCCAAGGTCACGGAGGTGATGCGCGCGCGGGGCATGATCAGCCCCAGCCAGCGGGCCAATCTGACGCCATGGCGCCCGAGACTCGACGCCTCGCTGGTGACGCCGACAGCCGCGCAATGGCAGGCCTTGGAGCGTTCGCCCAATCCGACAGACAAGGCCCTGCGCCCCGCTGATTGCCTGCAGCAGGTGCTGCAACTCTTCAACTCCTTTGAGGGCGATGAACGGGAACTGGCGCTTCGTGCCGTGGTCGAAGGCATCTATGACATCGCATCACGCCGGGATCAGTTGGAGCCTTTGGTCGGCAAGGGTAGTATTGGCTCGCCAGTGGACATCCTGCGTCAGATGATGGCGAAGGCTCAAGCCGCTGACTCCTCTGATCTTCTGCCTTCGGGCATCACAGGACTCTCGGGGCGCGACAGCCGCGCAGATGTGGTGATTGCCAGCGCGGATGCGGCAGCCACCGCGCTTGCCGAACTGCTGGGCATGCTCTCCGAGCGCAACCATGAGCAATTCACCCTGGAGGTGCCGGGGGAAGTGGCGCTGGAGGCAGTGGCCGGCTGGGGTGGCGTGTTTCTGATCGATCCTTCCACCGAACAACTCTACCAGTTGCTCGATGCCCAAGGCCGCGATTACGAGGTGACCAAGGGGCTGCGCCTGCCCGTAGGCGCAAGTTTTGAGGTGCGCGCCTTCACAGACTTGGTCCCCGCGGGGTCAATCAGCAACGCGCCCTTCATCCCCATTGAGGTGGTCTCCATGAAGTGGCTCTCCGTGCCTGAGCTGGTGGACGAAATGTCGCCGCCAGCGATCACGGAGTTGACGGCAACGGTGGAGTCCACCGGTGAATCCCTCGATACCAATCGCCCGCTGCAGGTGCCTGAAGCCGATGCCGTGACCCTCTCGGTGTCGTTCGAGGGCGATCTGACGGACCTGACTTATCAATGGCGAAGGAATGGCGTGCCGATCGTGGACGAAGAGGCGGATTCCCTGCGGTTGGACTCCACCGCCGCGAGTTTCCCCGGCTTTTATGATGTGGTGATCACCACTGCCTCTGGACGCAGCGTGAGTCGCGCGCTGGAAACGCGCGTGTTGGTGATCAAGCCGGTGGTTGAGTTGGTGGAAGTCTCTCTTTCCGGCGAATCCATCGAGGACGGCAATGTCCTGGCGCAGGTGAACGAGGCCCTGGAAATTCGGGTGCAGGCGGTAACCGCCGCCTTTGGTCTGCGCTACGAGTGGCTGCGCAATGGCAGCAAAATTGCCGGTGCCGACCCCGAGATGGACACCCTGAGTTTGGATGCGGTGCAGTTCCCTGAGGCGGGCACCTACAGCCTTCGTCTGGTGCCCATCAACGAGGATGGCAAGGCGCTCACGCCAACCACCGTGGTGCAGCTTGCGGAACTCGCGGTTTATCAGTTCCCTCCAACCTCCAACATCGTCCTGAAAAAGGTGGGGGAAACTGCGGAATTCGCGGCGCTGGCCTCGGGTCGTGGCCTGAGCTTTCAATGGATGCGCCGAGGCGGCATCATTGCCGCAGATGGGCGCGCCACTGGGCTGACCAGCAACAACTTCAAGCTGGCAAAACTCATAGGCTCGGACAACGGCTACTATGTCTGCCGGGTCCAGATGGGCACTCAGGTTCGCGAGGTCGCCGAATACAATCTGACGGTGTTGACGCCGCCACAGATTCTTGGCGTGTTGCCCCTGGCCATGCCTCCTGCCGTGGTGCGTGGTGCCTACTCCTGGACCGTGCCCACCTCCATTCCGCCAAGCAACAATAACCCCATCAGGTTTTCCGCCTCTGGCCTTCCCTCGGGGCTTGCCATCAATCAGAGCACCGGCGTCATTTCCGGCCGCATCACTGCCACCGCGGCCAATTTCTCGCCAAAAATCAGCGCCAGCAATGAATATGGCACCACCACAGTGGGCGCCAGTCTTGAGGTGCGGCCACTGCGCGCCGACCTTCTTGGCGACTATGTGGCCCTGCTCGGCAGGCACGAACTCAATGCACAGAGCGGCGGCATGCTCAGCCTTGGCCTGAGCAGCGGCGGCGTGGCCTCGGGCAGGTTGGTGTTGGGCGGGCAGACGATTTCCTTCACCAGCGAAATCGAAACCGCCGATGGCTCGCGGGCCACCGCCAGCGTTGAAATACGCTCATCAACCAGACAGTTGTTGGCAATGCTGAACTTTGCACTGGATGCGGAGGCCGCCAGCATCTCCGGCTCATTGACCCCGGTGGCGCAGGAACTCTCGAAGCTCGAGTTTCTGGGTTGGTCGAATTACTGGAGCAGGGCCGGGCGCGTGGGGAGCAATCCCTACACAGGAAGGCAACACTGGTTGATGCGCCAGATCGCGGCTGGTGCCAACTCTCCGCAGGTCAAGTTGCCTGCCGGTTATGGGTACAGCGCCGCCGTGGTCAGAGACGACGGCAGCTTTACCATCGCTGGCAGTACAGGGGATGGCCAGACACTGACCCAGACTGGTTTCATTGGAAGGCAGGGCCAAGTCGGCGTCTTCCAATTGCTCTACAGTACCCGGACCAAGGGCTCGATTTTGGGGCGCGTGAATTTGGCTGACAACTCGGAGAGTTCTTTGATTCAAGGGATTCTGACTTGGAATCGGCCCACAAACCTTTCGACCATCGGGGCTCCATATCCCGACGGCTTTAGCCCCGTGGCGCTCCTTGCAGAAGGCGGCAAGTACACCGCGCCTGCCCCGGGAACACGCATTCTTGGCCTGGGTGCTCAGAATCAGGCCCAACTCAGCGCGGCCTGTGAGGACGCTGGAATCGCGCTGGGCCCAGTGGCGACTTTCCTTCTGAGTGCAACCAATGGCTTCACCTTGGCACCTGCCGGTCTCTCCGCCCCCTATTCGGCGGCCACGGCATCCGTTGCCGCAGCGACAGGCATCGTGAAGGGCAGCTTCACCCGCCGCGACCCCAACCCCCGCGTCTCGGGCACCCCAATTGTTCGCACGGTGAATTTTGACAGTCTGATTGTGCCCATCGCAGGCACGATGCGTGCCTTTGGCCAATTCGAGGTCAATGAGATGCCCTCGCTTTCCCGCATCACTCGCGCCTACCGAGGAAGCGTTTTGCTTGAGCCCCCACCGCTGCGCTAGCTCCCATGCTGCATCGCGAAGAGCTTGCCATTGCATCGCCCTTGGTGTTGCCTTTCGGCCCCCATGTCCAGTGACCTGAAGACCTATCTTGCGCAGCGCTGCGCCTTGGTGGACGAGCAGTTGCAGCAAAGCCTGCCTGCCGCCGAAGTGGCGCCATCCACCCTGCACCAGGCCATGCGCCACAGCCTCTTTGCCGGTGGCAAGCGCCTGCGCCCCATCCTTTGCCTCGCTGCCGCCGAGGCCTGCGGCGGCAGCCTTGAGGACGCCGCCCCGCTGGCCTGTGCCGTGGAATGCCTGCACACCTATTCGCTCATTCACGATGACCTCCCCGCGATGGACGACGACGACTTTCGCCGCGGCGTGCCCACCTGCCACAAGGTCTATGGCGAGGCCATTGCCATCCTTGCCGGCGACGCCATGCAGGCCTTGGCCTTCGAGCTCATCGCCCGCGCCAAACCCAGCGCACGGCACGGCCATGCCGCCATGCTGCGTGAGTTGGCCGTCACTGCCGGCAGCCTGCACCTTGTCGGCGGCCAAGTCGCCGACCTCGAGGGCGAAGGCAAGGCCCTGGACCTCGCCGCCCTGCAATTCATCCACCACAACAAGACCGCAGCCCTGCTTTGCACCAGTCTGCGTCTTGGCGGCATGAGCGCCAACGCCAGCCCCGAGCAAATGCAGGCCCTGCAGGACTTTGGCATGGCCACAGGCCTCGCCTTTCAAGTCATTGACGACATCCTCGACTGCACCCAAAGCAGTGAGAAACTCGGCAAGAGCGCCGGCAAGGATGAGGCCAGTGGCAAGAGCACCTATCCCGCGCTCATGGGCCTGGAAGCCTCACGCGAAGTCGCCCGCGAGCTCACCGCCAAGGCCCATCAAGCCCTCGCCGTCTTCAACGGCAACGACGCCCGCCTGGGCGAATTGGCCGACCACCTTCTTGGCCGCGACTTCTAGTCGCCTCAGTCCTCGAAGGGCAGGCCCGCATCCGCCAACGCAGGGAAGTCGCGTCGCCATTGGCGCAGCGCACTGCCGTCCACCTCCCCGCGCAGCAGCGACTCCTGCTCGCCGGCATCCGCCGTGATGATGCCATGCGCACTGACCAGCACACTGCGCCCGTTGTACAGGAAGTTGGGGTCACTGCCCGTGCGGTTGACGCCCAACACCGCCGCCTGATTTTCAATCGCCCTGGCCTGCAACAGCGTCAGCCAATGCTGCCAACGCTTCACTGGCCAGGCGGCCTGATACACCAGCAGTTGCGCCCCCTGCGCCACCGCTGCGCGCGCAATCTCGGGGAAACGCAGATCATAACAAATCAACGGCGCGATGCGCAGCCCGCCCCACTCAAAGAGCACAGGCGACTCACCGCGCGCGTGCACCGCCGCCTCCCCGCCAGCGCTAAAGGGCCGCATCTTGCTGTAGCGCGCCAACTCCCGCCCATCAGGCGCCAGGGCCAGAGCCTGATTGCGCGCCAGGCCATCCTCACCGCGCACCACCAAACCGCCCAACACCGCGCACTGCCAACGCGCAGCCAAGCCGCGCAGAAAGGCCAGAGTCGGCTCGGCGCCATGCGGCTCGGCGGTTTGATTCAGATCGCAGGAAAAACCGGTGGCAAACATCTCCGGCAACACCAAGAGCGCGCCGGGGGCGGGAGGCTGCGCCTCAAGCAAAGCCTCCACCTTTTTGAAATTGGCAGCCTTGTCCTCCCAGACACAGTCCAGTTGCACCCCAAGCACAGAAAGCCTCGACATGGGGCCCAGCATGGCCCTGCCCGGCATGCCGGAAAAGCGCAAAATGCAGACCGGTTTTTAATGCGCCAGACCCTGTGGGTGGTACACTTCAGGAATGCCGTGGTGCTGATCCCTGCCATGAACCAGAGCGCCCAAGCGCACCTGCCAGGCCCCAAGGCCAGCGGGCGTGGCGCAAGTCCTCATGCGGCGCATCCTCCCCGTCGCCTGGCCTGGACGCCCGCTTGCTTCCACCACCTCTCCTGGCTCATCTGGCTGGGACTCCTGCTGGTGATTGAGCTTGGCAGCCTGAAGGCTCAAGTCCTCGCCCTGAGTCCCAAGGGCCAACCTGGGCCCTGCAGCGTTGCTCAATGGAAGCAGGATTGGCCTGGCTGCGAGTTTGAAGATGGCGTGCGCGAAGGCCATCTCCAAATCCAACGCCTGCCCAGCGGCGAGCTGGCCTGGCGCGTGCTTTGCCAAGCTGGGCGCATCGGCCCTGAGCAAGGCGGCAGCGGCTGGCGCTGGCCACTGCCCATGGGCGGCGTGTTGGGCCTGCGCCTCAGCTATGACCTGCGCTTTGAAGAAGGCTTCGAGTTTGTCAAAGGCGGCAAATTGCCCGGCCTTTGCGGCGGCCCCAAAACCATCACTGGCGGCGAACACTGCAGCGGTCTTGAGGGCTGGTCCATGCGCCTGATGTGGCGCCGCGATGGTCGCGCCCAAGCCTATGTCTATCACCCGCGCATGCCCAAAAAATACGGAGAGGAATTCGACTTCCCCAGTGACTTCCGCTTCATCCCCGGTCAAACCCAACGCATCGAGATTGAGCTGCGCATCAATTCCATCGGCAGCGCCGACGGCAGCCTGCGCGTGCGCGCACGGCAAAGCGAGCAAGCCCCGTGGAAGCTGCTGCTGCACCACCAGGCCATGGAATGGACAAGGCGCGAAGGCATCGCCATTGACAGCCTGCTATGGAACATCTTCCACGGCGGCAACGACTCCAGCTGGGCCCCGCAACAAACCTGCGCCCTCACCATCAGTGCCCTGCAACTCGAGCCGCTCCACTGAACGCAGACGCTGCAACGCCCTCAAAAGCCGCGGCGGGTTGGGACCCTCAAACCAGGAAGCATGGCGCAGCAGCGAAGCGCAGTCACCCTCGCATGCCCACGAGACACGCAGCCGCGAAGCGATGGGAGAGCGGTCACTCTTGACCGCTCAGCGCAGTCCACATGGGCGGCGTCCGCTCCAAGGCCGGGCATCAGGCTTGGCGCAGGAAGCGGCCGGTGGGGCTGTCAGGATGCTTGGCCAAGTCCTGCGGTGTGCCTGCAAAGATCAGCGAGCCGCCGTGTTCACCGCCGCCAGGTCCCAGGTCCACCACCCAATCGGCGCAGCGAATGACCTCAAGATGGTGCTCGACCAGGATGATCGTGTTGCCGGCCTCGCGCAGCGGGGCGAGCACTTCGAGCAGGCGCTGCACATCGGCAAAATGCAGGCCCGTGGTTGGCTCATCGAGGACATACAGGCAGCGGCCTTGCGTGCGTCGCGAGAGTTCCGTGGCCAGCTTGAGGCGTTGGGCCTCGCCACCGCTGAGTTGTGAGGCCGGTTGACCCAGGCGCAGGTAGCCCAGGCCGCATTGCCGAAGTCCCGCAAGCTTGGCACTCACCGGGCTGTGCGCTCCAAAAAATTCCAGCGCCTGCTCCACGCTCAACTCCAGGACCTCGGCGATGTTGCGGCCCTTGAAGGCAATCTCAAGGGTCTCGCGGTTGTAGCGTCGCCCCTCGCACAGTGGGCAGGTCACCTGCAACTCCGGCAGGAGTTGCATGTCGACTTCAAGCTGGCCCTCGCCCTCGCATTTCTCGCAGCGACCGCCCGGGGTGTTGAAGCTGAAGCGCCCCGCATCGAAGCCGCGGGCACGGGCCGCGGGCAGTTGCGCGAAGACCTCGCGAATGGCATCAAAGGCTCCGCAGAAGGTGGCCGGATTGCTGCGCGCACTGCGGCCTATCGGGCTTTGATCCATGAGGACGGCCTTCTTGAAATGCTCCAGCCCCTCCAGGCCGTCCATCTCTCCGGGCTGCGCCTTGGCCGCATGAAAATGCCGCGCCAGCGCGCGCATGAGCAGATGATGCACCAGCGTGGTCTTGCCGCTGCCCGAGGGCCCGGTCACGCAGGTCATGGCCCCAACGGGAAACTCCACGCTGAGGTTTTTGAGATTGTGATGGCGGGCGCCGAGAATGCGCAACATGGGCAGGCCAAGGCCTGGCAGTCTGGCGTTGCCGCGCCGTGAAGCGCCTTGAGGCAGGGCCACGCGCCGACTGCCGTTGAGGTAGGGCGCGGTGATGCTTTGCGGCGCGCGCAGCAGGTCCTCAAGACTGCCCTGCGCGATGAGGTGCCCTCCCTGATCTCCGGCCCCGGGCCCCAGCTCAAGCACATGATCGGCCGCGCGGATGATGCTCTCATCGTGCTCGACCACCAGCACGCTGTTGCCCAGATCGCGCAGGTGTTCCAGCGTGCGGATCAGGCGCTGCGTGTCGGCGGGATGCAGGCCAATGCTGGGTTCATCGAGCACATAGAGCACGCCACTGAGCGCGCTGCCCAACTGCGTGGCCAGACGCACGCGTTGAAACTCGCCACCGGACAAACTGCTGCTGTCGCGGTCCAGGCTCAGATAGCCCAGGCCAATGTGCTGCAAAAATTCAAGACGCTTGCCCAACTCCGCCAGCAGGGCCTCACCATAGGGTTGCTCCTCGGGCCGCAGTTGCAGGCGTTGTAGGGCCTGCAGCGCCGTCTCAATGGGCAGCGCGCAAAACTCCTGAATGCCCAGCATGCCCGTCGCAAAGGGCAACTTCACGGCCAGCGCTTCGGCGCGCAGTCGCCTGCCCTCGCAAAGCGGGCAGGGCAGGGGAACAAAGAAACGCGCCAATTGCCGGCGCAGGGTCTCACTGCGCGCCTGCTCATGCAGCCTTCTGGCCTCGACCAGCAGGCCCTCCCAGACTCTGGCCTGAGCGCGGCGCTGCGGCCCCTCGCTCCAACCCGTGGGCAAGGCGCGGCCCTCGCTGCCATGCAGCAGGCACTGTCGAAAGGCCTTGGGCCATTGCGCGGCGGGAAGATCCGCATCCACCTTGAAGTGCGCGGCCAGCGCCTCAATGCTGCGGGTCTGCGCGGCTTTCAGCTTGGGCTGGCGGCTCCACCAACTGCGCACTGCACCCTCGCGCAGACTCAACTGCGGCTCGGCAATGATGAGATCCTCACTGGGGGCGGGCTCCGTGCCCATGCCCTGACAACGCGGGCAGGCGCCCTGCGGCGTGTTGAAGGAAAAATGCTGCGCACTGAGCTGCGGAAACAAATATCCCGTGCGCGGATTGGCATAGCAGGTCGTGAAACTGCGCGGCAGCTCCTCGCCGGCCACCAGCACCCGCACCTCGCGCGCATTCCATTTCAGCGCCGCCTCAATGGCCTCCATCAAGCGTCCGCGCGAGGCGGCGCGCAGCACCAGGCGATCGGTCACCAACTCCGCCGCCAGGCCCTCGGCCGGAGGCTGTGGCCCCAATTCCTCAAGTTCGACCAGCCCCTCGGCATGGCCCTTCGCCGCCTCAACGGCACTGGGCGCCGCTGCCTGCGGCCCGCTGGCGCTGCCGGCCTTGCTGAAGCGCAGCCGCATGAAGCCCTGCCGCCGCAGCTTCTCGATTTGCCCGGTCCAAGTGCCCGCCTCCACCGCGCCCAGCGGCGCCAACACGCAGCAGGCCTTTTCCGCTGCGCTGCCCAGCAGGGCATCGGCCATCTCCTGCGCGCTGGTGCGCGAGAGCGCTTCGCCGGTCTGCGGATCGTGTGGCCTGCCCAGCGCCGCATAGAGCGTGCGCAGATAATCGTGAATCTCCGTGGCCGTGGCAATCGTGCTGCGCGCCGACCCGGCGCGTTGCCGAGGATGAATCGCAATGCATGGCGAGAGCCCCTCCAGACTCTCCACCTCCGGGCGCGGCAACATTTCCATCTGCGCCCGCGCCGCCAAGCGCAGGCTCTGCATGAAGCGGCGTTGCCCCTCGGCAAAAATCGTGTCAAAGGCCAGCGAGGTTTTGCCACTGCCGCTGACCCCGGTGAAGACCACCAGCCGATGGCGAGGAATGTCCACATCCACCCCGCGCAGATTGTGCTGCCTGGCCCCGCGCACGCGAATGAAGTCCTGAGCCATGGCGCAACAAGGCTGCCGCGTTCAACCGCCAATGGCGATCATGCGGCGATTGGGTTGGTAGTTGTTGCGGAAATCATGTTCCTTGGGCTTGCGCTCCACCACGCTCAAAATCAACTGCGCCAATTGCGCATCATCGGCCCCGCCGCGCAGCGCCTCGCGCAGATCAAACTCCAGCCAACTGCCCAGGCAGGGCCGCAGCTTGCCATCGCTGGTCAGGCGCAGCTTGTTGCAACTCTCACAGAAATGCAGATTGGTCATCGCCCCGATGAATCCCAGGCGCTGGCCATTGGCCAACTCATGGTACACCGCCGGCCCATTGGTGCGGAACTGCGGGCAGGGACGCAACTCTCCGGCAGCGGCCTGCGCCAAACGCATCGCCTCGCCCGCACTGAGGAATTGATCTTCACCCAGCACCTCGGTCACGCTCACCGGCATCAACTCAATGAAGCGCAGCAGCGCGCCCTTGACCCGCGCAAACTCAATCAGCGGCCCGATCTGCGACTCACTGTGCCCCTTCATCAACACGCAATTGAGCCGCACCGACTCAAAGCCCGCCGCAAAGGCCGCATCAATGCCGGCCAACGCCTCAGCCAGCAGATCGCGCCCCGTCACCTTCTGGTAGGCTGCACGGTCCAGACTATCGAGGGAGATGTTGATGCTGGCCAAGCCCGCGCGCTTGAGATCATCGGCCAGCGTGCCGCCGCCCTGTCCGGGCCGCCCCAGCCAGGTCCCGTTGGTGGAAAGCCCCACATGCTCAATGCCCGGCATTCCCGCCACCTGCGCACAGAACTGCGCAATGCCCGGGCGCGTCAGCGGCTCGCCACCAGTGATGCGCACCTTCGAGATGCCTAGCGACACCCCGACCCGCAGCACCCGCAGCATCTCGTCATAGGAAAGGATCTCCGCACTGCCAAACCAAGCCTGCTCCTCCTGGGGCATGCAATAGCGGCAGCGCTCATTGCAACGGTCCGTGACCGAAATGCGCAGGTAGGAAATGCGATGACCGAAAGCGTCTTGCACAGCGTGGGGATACGAATGAAACCGCTGCCCGCAGGCCTAAAACAGCACCGGCCCCTTCACCGCCCAGCGCTTGACCACAAAGCCCGTGGCCGACTTCTCCTTCCAAAGCGCAAAATGCGCCGTCTTGGTGTGCTCCTCCAGCGCCTGCGCATCCCGGTATTGTTCGCTCAGCGCGAAAAGATTGGGCTGCTCCCGGCTTTGATTGACCTCAAAGCGGAGACAGCCAGGCTCGCGCACCGACTCCGCCGCATTGAGGCGGATCACCTCCAAAAACTCGTCCACCCGGGCCGGGTCAATCTCCAGAATCACAACAACATTGATCATACCTTGGGACAGAGGCGATTTTGGGAAAACATGCAACCCCCCTCTGCCGTATCTTTTCCCCACAACCCCCAGATCCCCCACAACCCATGAAGCCCCTGTTGAGCCTTGCCCTTGCCTTGAGCGCCAGCCTGCTTTGCGCCCAAAACACCGCCAAGCCCGCAGCCGCCCCCAAACCCGCCACGCCCCCCGCCAAGCCTGCCACCGCCCCGGCCAAACCTGCCGCCGCTGCCGCTAAACCTGCCACCAGCCCCGCGGCCAAACCTGCCGCCGCTGCCGCCAAACCTGCCGCGGCCACCCCGCCGCCGCCAAAGCCCGCTCCCGTTGCCGTCTTCAAGGACAAGGCCCTGGAAGCCGTGGTGCGCCGCCAAGTCTTCGCCAAACGCGACAACCAGGAAGTCATCACTGCCGAGGATGTGGCCACCGTCTCCATCATCGAGGGCAAGGACGCCGGCATCAGCGACCTGAGCGGCCTTGAAAAATGCGTGGCCTTGGCCTCGCTCACCCTGCCGGGAAACAAGATCAGCAACCTCAGCGCCCTCAAGGGCTTGGAGCGCCTGCAGTTCATTGACCTCGCCAAAAACCAAATCAGCGACATCAGCCCATTGGGCAGCTGCAAGGCCCTGCAATACCTCGAACTCACCGGCAACCAAGTCAGCGAGGTCAGCGCCCTTGGCGCCGTCACCGCACTCAACTCCCTGTACCTGGCCAACAACAAAATCGCCGATGTCAGCGCCCTCTTCAAACTGCCCAAGGTCTGGACCCTCCACCTCGACGGCAACCCCATCGCCAAACTCGACGGCATCAACCAACTCAAGTGGCTCTCCATGCTCTCCCTCAAAGGCGGCAAAGTCGTTGACCTCGCCCCGCTTGAAGGTCTCAGCGACCTGCAATTCCTCTTCCTCGACCAATGCCCTGTCGCCGATGCCAGCGCCCTGCAACGCGCCTGGAAAAAGGACATGGACGGCGAACGGCGCTGGGCACCCTACTGCCAAATCTCCCTGCAAGGCTGCCCGCTCAATGACGCCTCGCGCAAACTCATCGCCGACATGAAAAAAGCCGGCGCCCGCATCACCCCCTGAGGTGATGCAGGCAACGGCAACCCACGCGCCTCGGCGTCTTTAATAGATCTCCGGCTCAGGCACCGCAGGGCCGTGCTGCAGGAAGTCGAAGTCCGCACCCTCATCGGCCTGCGTCACATGCTCGACAAACAGCTTGGCGTAACCGCGATGGTAGCGCGTGGGCGCAGGCTGCCAGCGCGCGCGGCGCTTGGCCAATTCCTCGTCACTGACCTCCAGATGCAGACGCCGCCCCGGCACATCCAACTCGATGATGTCGCCATTTTCCACCAGAGCCAGCGGCCCGCCCACCGCGCTCTCCGGCGCAATGTGCAGCACACAGGCCCCATAACTGGTGCCTGACATGCGGCAATCGCTCAAGCGCACCATGTCGCGCACGCCCTGCATGAGCAGCTTGCGCGGGATCGGCAACTGTCCCCATTCCGGCATGCCCGGCGCGCCCACCGGCCCCGCATTGCGCAGCACCAGCACCGAATCCGCCGTCACTGGCAGATCAGGATCATCAATGCGCGCCTTGAGATCGGCGTAGTGGTCAAACACCAGCGCCGGCCCGCGATGCCGATGCAGCTTGGGATCGGCCGCCGCGTGCTTGATCACCGCCCCGTTGGGGCAAAGATTGCCGCGCAACACCGCGGTGCCCCCATCGGGCTGCAGCGCCTTGTCGCGGCTGCGGATCACCGCCTCATTGAGCACCTCGCAGCCCTCAATGTTCTCGCCCAGCGTCCGGCCCGTGATCGTGGGCACCTCGCGCACCAGCAGATCGCCCATGGCCGTCAGCAGGGCCCTGAGCCCGCCGGCCACATAGAAATCCTCCATCAAATACTCTCCCGCCGGCCGCAGATTGGCCATCAGCGGCACCCGCCGACTGATCTCGTCAAACTTCTCCAGCGGCAGCTTGATGCCCAGACGCCCGGCCATCGCCACCAGATGCACCATCGCATTGGTGCTGCCGCCCAGTGCCATGTCCACCGCAATGGCATTGTGGAAACTGCGCTCATCCACAATCTGCGAGGGCTTGCGCTGCTCCCACACATTCTCCACCATCTGCCGCCCCGCCGCCGCCGCCGTGCGCAGATGCGCACTGTCCACAGCCGGAATGGACGAGGCCCCAGGCATGCACAGCCCCAGCGTCTCGGCCAGCGCCGTCAGCGTTGACGCCGTGCCCATCGTCATGCAATGCCCCGGCCCGCGCGCGATGCCGTCCTCAATCTCGCACCACTCCTCCCAGCTCAGATTGCCCGCGCGCTTCTCGTCCCAATACTTCCACACATCGCTGCCACTGCCCAGAACCTGGCCGCGCCAGTTGCCCTTCATCATCGGCCCGCAGGGCATGTAAATGACCGGCAGATCCACACTGAAGGCACCCATCAACAAGCCCGGCGTGGATTTGTCACAGCCCCCCAGCAACACCGCCCCATCCAAGGGATTGGCGCGCAGCACCTCCTCGGTCTCCATCGCCAGCAGATTGCGATGAAACATGGCCGTCGGCTTGGTCAACATCTCACCCACCGACAACACCGGGATCTCCATCGGATGCCCCCCGGCCTGCAAAATCCCCCGCCGCACCGCATCGGCCGTCAGCTTCAGATGCATGTGGCAGGAGTTCTGCTCCGACCAGGAATTCAAAATCCCAATGATCGGCTTGCCCATGTAATCCTCATGCCCGAAGCCCGCCTGCTTGGCGCGCGACCGATGCCCAAAGGAACGAAGTTCATCCCGGCCATACCAACGCCAGGAACGCAATTGCTCAGCTGTAATGCGGCTCATGATCAAAAAAACTGCCCCATACTGCCCCAAGGCCGGCCAGCCGCCACCGCAAGTTTCATCCGACCCCTGCCGTACCCATGCCAAGCTCCCCCCAGCCATGCCCAAGTCCCCCCTCCTGCTCCTCCTTGGGCTTGCCTTGATTGGCAGCGCCCCCGCTGCCACCAAGCCCAAACCCGCCTTTCAGTACGAATCCGGCGACATCCGCATCCCCATCCCAAGCGCCGACGAACCCCTCGTCGCGCAGTTTGGCGCCAGAAGCATCGAAGCCGCTGCCCAGTACCTGCGCGACGGCGCCCTCTGCTGGGTCCGTGAAAAAAACTGCGTCAACTGCCACACCACCGGCCCCTACCTCGCCGAATACCCTGCCATCCACGCCCTCCTGCGCCAGCAAGGCATTGTCCTGCCCCAAGCCCCCCACCCTGAAATCCAGGACGACTTCGCCCAATCCGTCCCCGCCAAAGTCCAGCCCCGCCAGGAAACTGAAAAAGACGGCCACCGCTATGTCTCCGGCAGCTGGAGTGCCATCTGGCGCAGCCTCGGCCTCGCCCAATGGGACCGCCATGTCAGCGGCAAGCTATCCGACCTCACCCGCCGCTCCCTCGACGACATGCTCGCCTGCCAATCCCCGCACGGCGGCTATGTCAGCTATGGCGAAGTCGAAATCCCCCACATCACCACCGACTACGAACTCAGCGTGCAGGCCGCCCGCGCCCTCGCCAGCGCCCCGGACTACCTGAAAAGCCTCAGCGCCCCCGCCGCCAACGACGCCGCCAGCCCCAACCCAAGCAACGCCCAGCGCCTTGCCAGCCTCAAAGCCTGGCTCAAACAGGCCAAACCCGCCAACGACTACGACCGCATTCTCGCCCTCCAGCTCGCCCTCGACTTCCCCGACTGCGTCAGCCCCCAGCAACTCAGCCAGGCCCGCGAACTCCTGCTCAGTCGCCAACACCGCGACGGTGGCTGGTGCATCCGCGACTTCTCCAGCATCGAAGCCTGGCACTACAAAGTCAGCGACACCGTCGCCAACCTCATTCGCAACCTCCCCGACGCCAAGTCCCCGCAAAGCGACCCCTACATGACCGGCCTTGCCGTCAGCCTCCTGCGCCAGCACGGCAGCCCCGCACAGGACCCCGCCCTACAACGCGCCATCACCTGGCTCAAAAGCCAACAGCGCCAAAGCGGCCGCTGGTGGATGCACAGCCTCTACCGCGGCAACTACCACTACACGACCTACTTCGCCACCCTCCAAGCCCTCAAAGCCCTCGCCCTCTGCCAAGCCCTTGAGCTCTAAGCCCGGCCCGAGGTCCAAGCCCTAGCTTCAAAGTGTTCCATTGACCGCTGCAGACCTAGGGCCATTCGAGGCCTCAAGAAAAGGGGACCAATTTGATGCTCCACGCTGGCGTGAGCCCAAGTGCTTTTAGGCGCATCAAAACTAGACCAAGGGTTTTGAGCGAGTTAAAACCTGCCTCAAATTCCGGTGCAGCCGAATGACCCTTGACCAAGACTGGCAAATTCGCTTGGCCGCCTTTGAGCAATTGCGCAAACGCGTCGAAACACGCGACTGCCTGACACGAGAAGAGTTGAATCAGGGGTTTCTATTTCAGGGGCAGCGCATCCCTTGGCCGAGGAATCGACGATGAGATATCAGCCAACGGCGGAGCCCACCGAAAAGCGTTACGCCCTGAGGCAAGTCAAACAGCGGCTTCACCAAGCCACTTTTCGAGAGGCAGTCATCAGTGCTTATGGCAGAAGGTGCGCG
>JAURHS010000191.1 GCA_030833205.1 Prosthecobacter sp. | reverse complement strand
TGCAAAGGCGCAGAAACGGCCTTCCAGCGTCTCCGCGTCTTCAACCTGTCTGGCTGGCCAAATACCGCAGGCAACTTGCTCCTAAGCGTGCCAAGGCCAAGAAGGCATCACCATGGTTCACGGACTGGATGTTCCAGAGGTTGATCAAGAGCAGGGAGATTGAGGACCCTGCCTTGCGTGTTGCTACCCTCAACGGCCTCATGGCAAGGATCATGTCTCGTGCACTGCCAGATGCCTTTGGTAGCGACCCTGGACTGCAGGCTTGGCTGGCTTTCGACAAAAAGGACCTACGCCCCGCAGAGAGGCGCCAACTGATCGAAGCGGCCCAAGGGGAAATCCATCAGAATGTGGCCTGAGTTTTCCCAATCGCGCGGAAGCATGGAGAGAGGGAAAAATGTCCGCTTAAAATCCGCTTAAATTAGTCTAATTCCTGCTTTTTCTTGCCATTCGGTGCCATCTCGCAGCGCCAGCATCAAGACGTGTAGAAAGCTTTATTTGAGAGGTTTACTGTGTGATAATGGCCGGAATCGAACCGGCAAGGGGGTTGCCTCTCAGCGGATCAGTGGTCCGCTGCTTGATCGGGTGGATTTGCATTTGGATGTGCCGGCGGTGGATCACCGCGAGTTGACCCGGCAGGACCATGGCGGCGAGGAGGGCAGTGCGGCGGTGCGCGCCCGGGTGATCGCGGCGCGCCGCATTCAACAGGAGCGCTTCGCCAACAGCCGGGGCACGCCGACCAACGCGGCGATGAGCCCAAGGCAGTTGCGGCGCTTTTGTGGTTTGGACAGCCGCGGTCAATGGCTGCTGGAGCAAGCCATGTTGCAGAAGAACTTCTCGGCCCGTGCCCATGACCGGATCCTCAAGGTGGCGCGCACGCTGGCGGATCTGCGGGCCCTGGAGCGCATTGATGAGGAGTGCCTGCTGGAGGCCATTGCCTACCGCAGTCTGGACAGGCCGCTGTGAGGGCAGGGAAGTCGGGGGGTGATGAGCTGCCCTGCCTTGAGGGTTGAAGAGGGGCTGTTCCTGTCGCAGATTTGGGTTCTGCATCCATGAAGACCATCCTTTGCTTTGGCGATTCCAACACCTGGGGCTTTGACCCGCAGAGCATTCTGGCCCCGCATCCGCAGCGCCATGCTCCAGACAAGCGCTGGACCGGGGTGTTGGCGGCGCAGTTGGGCGAGGGCTTCCGCATCATTGAGGAGGGGCAGAACGGCCGCACCACGGTGCACGATGACCCACTGAATGTGGCGCGCAATGGCAAGGCCTATCTGCCGGCCTGTTTGGAGAGCCACATGCCCATTGATCTGGTTCTGCTGATGCTCGGCACCAATGATCTCAAGAGCATGTTCAATGTGCCCGCAGGTGAAATCGCCGCTGGTGCGGCGGTGCTGGCGCGGTTGATCTTGGCCAGCGCGGCGGGGCCGCAGAACCGCGCGCCGAAGCTGTTGCTGCTCTGTCCCCCGGCGATTGGCGATCTCTCGCATCTGCCTGATTTGCAGGCCAAGATTCCGCAGGGCGCGCAGCGCAGTGCGGATTTCCCGCGCTGCTATGAGGCCGTGGCCAGGAATTTGGGCTGCGCGTATTTCAATGTGCAGGAGGTGGTCAAGCCAAGTCCCAAGGACGGCATTCACCTGGAGTTGGAAGATCATGCGCGGCTGGGCATGGCGCTGGCCTCAAGGGTGCGCGAGTTGCTGGCCTGAGTTCATGTGCTGCGCGCTGCGCCAGCGCGCGGGACCCTGCCTTGTCTGCCGTGGAAGACTCCCTGCCCATCGCCAACATTTCCTGCTACCGCTTTGCGGCGCTCGACGGTCTCAAGGACCTGCGGGCCAGTCTGCAGGAGTTCTGCCGCGAGCGCGCGCTCAAGGGCACGATTTTGCTCAGCACGGAGGGCATCAATCTGTTTGTGGCCGGGCCGCGGGCGCTGGTGGACGAGTTGGTGGTCCTGTTGCGCGGCATTGAGGGGCTGCAGGCTCTGCAGCCGAAGTACAGTTACAGCGAGAGTCAGCCTTTCCGGCGGATGTTGGTGCGCATCAAGCGCGAGATCATTGCCTTCGGCGTGCCCGGCATTGATCCGGCGCGGCACACTTCGCCCTACCTCAAGCCGCGCGAACTCAAGCAGTGGCTCGATGAGGGCAGGCCGGTGTTGTTGCTGGACACCCGCAATGATTACGAGGTCAAGCTGGGCACTTTCCGTGGGGCGCAGGTGCTCGATATTTCCCATTTCCGCGATTTTCCGCGCGCTGCGCAGGCGTTGCCGCAGGATTGGCGGAGCCTGCCGGTGGTGAGCTTTTGCACCGGTGGGATTCGCTGTGAGAAGGCCGCGCCCTACCTGGAGAGTGTGGGCTTTGAGCAGGTCTGGCAGCTTGAGGGCGGGATCCTGAAGTACTTCGAGGAGGTCGGTGGTGAGCATTACCAGGGCGAGTGTTTTGTGTTTGATCAGCGCGTTGGTCTGGACCCGGCGCTGCGCGAGACCGACAGCGGCCAGTGCCATGCCTGCCTGACGCCGTTGAGCGCCGATGAAATGGGCGATGAGCGCCATGTGCCCGGAGTGTCCTGCCCGCATTGCTATCGCAGCGCCGAGGACTTGCAGCAGGAGAGCTTGGTGAGGCATCAGCAGGCCTTGGATGCGGCGGCCTGCCCGCTGCCTGGCAGTCGGCCACAGACGCAGGATCGGCCGCTTTGCATCGCGGCGCGCGCTGATGGCTTGCCGCTGGGCGAGGCCCTGGGGCTGCTCTTCGCGCATCTGCCGGCGCAGCATTGGTTGGATTTGGTGCAACGGTCTTCCCTGATTGATGCGGCCAGTGGGGCTGCGGTCAGGGATTTGGCCCGCCCGGTGCGGGCCGGTGAGCGCTTCCTGTGTCGCAGCGAGGCGGCCATTGAGCCCGCGGTCAATGCCCGCATTGAGTTGCTGCATCAGGACGATGCGCTGCTGGTCCTCAACAAACCTGCGCCGCTGCCGATGCATCCCTGTGGGCGCTTTGAGCGCAACACCCTGCAACACCTCCTGCATCAGGCCTATGCGCCGCAGCGGCCTCGGGCCGTGCATCGCCTCGATGCCAACACCAGTGGGCTGGTGCTGGTGGCGCGCACGAGGCATTGGGCCACCTTGCTGCATGCCCAGGTGGCAGGCGGAGCCTTGGGCAAACTTTATCAGGCCAGAGTGCACGGTCATCCGGCTTGGAATCAATTGGACTGCGATGCGCCGGTGAGTCGCGAGCCCGGGGCGGTTGGAAGTCGTGAGATTGACGAGGATCAAGGCGATGAGTCGCTGACGCGCTTGGTGGTGCTGGAGCGCTACGCTGATGGCACGGCCCTGCTGAGTGCTGAGCCGATCACCGGGCGCACCCATCAAATTCGTCTGCATCTCTGGCATTTGGGACATCCCATTGTCGGTGATCCCACTTATCTGCCCGGCGGAGCCATGGGCACGCGGCAGACGCTTTCACCTGAAGACCCGCCAATGGCCCTGCAGGCCTGTCGCCTGAGTTTTGTCCACCCCATCAGCGGCGCGAGGATGGAGTTTCATGCGCCGCCGCTGGCCGCGCTTCGGCCTTGATTCCCGCTTCTGCTCCACGCAAGATGGCGGCCCATGCGCGCGCGTCGTCGTTCCAGCAAGAGCAAATCCTCGCCTTGGATCTGGATGGCGATGCTGGCCTTGGCGCTGTTGGTGCTCTTGCTTTGGGTCGCGCCTGTGGCCTTGGCCTCATGGGCGCGCTCGCGCTTGCAGAACGATGCCACCAGGCAGCAGATCGAGCAATTCCTCGGTGTTCGCTGGAAGGCGCAGGCGCAGTTGGATCCGCTGCGCTGGAGCGGGGACTCGGTGAGCGGCGCGCAGGTTCAAGTCAAGGCGGATGAGGGCTGGCAGGCCAGGCTCTCAGGCTGGCGCTTGGGTCTGGACTGGGCGGCATTTCGTGCCGGGCGCTGGCGGTTGATGGACGCCGGAGCCGACACCTTAGAAGTGTTGCTGCCCGCCTTGCCCAAGAGCCCAGCGAACCCCGCGCTGATCGCGCTCGGCGCGATTTCCTCGGGCCAGCTTGCCGGCCAGGCAACTCAAGCCAGCTCTGGTCTGGCGGCCGCAGCCCCAGCCAACGATCCGTCGGGCCCTGCAACCCTGACC
>JAURHS010000113.1 GCA_030833205.1 Prosthecobacter sp. | reverse complement strand
CTCCGCCGCCTCCGCCGCCTACCATGATGGGGATGTCGATCCTGCGGGTGATGGGTTCAGGCAGTTGATCTTGTTGGTCCTGGGGGCTGGGGAGTGGGATCTGAACGCTGGCGGTCAAGCTGACACTGCCCGGGCTTGCGGTAGGCAGGGCTTCAGCACCAAAGCCCGCCATGCCGTCGCTGCCGGTTCTCAGGGTGATTTGTTGTGCCTTGTTCTGGCCCTGGTAGAGCAGGACTTCAGCGGATTCGCTGGAGACGGTGAGGTTGGCATTGGCAATGGGTAGAATTCCGTTGGGGTAGAGACTGGGATTGAGGCCGCTTTCGGTAAGCTCAACGACGAGGCGGTTGCTTAGTCTGCTGCCGGGAGAGAGCACCAGCAGTGGCGAGGGACGAGCTTCAAACCATTGCAGGTTTAAGGTGCCTTGACCGGGTTGAAAGTAGACTTTGACGCGGTAGGTGCGCGAGTCGCAACTGCCGATGTTGCCAAGGCTTGCTCGGAGGAAATACGCGCTGTTTTGGCTGAGGTTGTTGATCTGAAGCGTGGGACCAGTGGCTGAGGCAATAGGAGTGGCGGTGGCGGGAGCTTGGTTCAGGGGGTAGCTGTACCATTGGTAGGTGGGGCGACGGTTGGGGTCGCAGACCAGGAGTCCGCTGAGGTTGAGTGTGGTGCTGCCGCTGCCAGAAGTGATGAATTGTTCGCTGGGGTTGATGTTGTCAGGGTTGAAGAAAAGGACGGCAACGGTGACCGTGGCACTGTTGCTGTCGGCGCTGCCTGCGCTGTTGCTGACTCGGCACCAGTAAGCGGTGGACCGTTGTAAAGGGGGGCTGGTGTAGGTTTCAGCAGTGGCCCCTGAAATGGGTTGCGAGGTGTCGGGTGATTCGCCGCTGTACCATTGATAGGTGGGTTCAGGGTAGCCAGTGGCGCGGACTTGGAGCGTGGTGCTGCGGCCTTGGAGAATGGTTTGGCTTGTGGGTTGTTGACTGAGTTGTGGTGCAGCTTGAGAGGTGAGGATGGCGCTATTGCTCTCTGCGGCTTCGCCGGCAGCGTTGGTGATGACACAGAGGAAGCGGTAGGTGGCCGGGGTGAGGCGGCCTGGCGCGTAGGTGCGGCCAATGGCCGTGGGAATTTCCTCGAGGACGCCGTCGTCGTGCTTGCGGTACCATTGGTATCGGAGCGGATAGCTGGCCGTGGCGCAGGCATTGGGGTTGGCCAAGCTGACGCTGAGGGTGGCAGGGCTACTGCTGCTAAGGAAGGTTTGGTTGGCGGGCTGAGTGGAGATCAGGGGTGCGCTGAGTGTGGTGACGGTAATGGCCTGCCCATTGAAGTAGGCGTGGCTGATGCCGCCTTGGGCGTTGAAGTGGGGGCTTCCCAGGCGGCACCAGTAACGGCTTACGATGGCGTTGTTGGTGGGGGTAAGTGAGGAAGGGGTGAAAACTTCTTCGTTGGCGTTGATGACGGGATTGCTGAGGTTCCCGCTGCTGCCGAGGTACCATTGATAAGTTAGGGGCCTGGGGAAGCCGGTGGCGTCGTCAATGCCAAGGCTGAGGGGCACTGTGCTCGAGGTGACGAGATTGGGGCTTTGTTGCCAGATTTTTGGGGATTGGTTGATGTAGAGCCAGGCCGTGTTGCTGTTGAGGTTGGTTGGGGTTTGTGTGCTGGTGCTCACTTTGACCCAGTAGGGGTATTGACTCGGGGCGCTCGCGTGGGCCTCGCCGTAGGACCAGTCCCAGAGCACATCATTCCGGGGTGGGGTGTAGGTGTTGCTGCTGGCCCCTGGGATGGGGCGGCTCTCATCACCACTCTCGCCCTGGTACCATTGATACCGCAGCGGGTAGCTGCCGTTGAAGCTTCCGCTATTGATGCGAATGGTGAAGGCGCTGGGGGCGCTGATTTGTGGGGGGTCGCTCTCGCTAAATCGCCATGACCACGCGCTAAGGGTGCGGACCTGGCTGGCGGGCTGGCTGGTGATGTTGGGGGCATCGAGGACACTGACCGTCGCGGCTTCGCTGTTGAGGCTGCTGCTGCCTCCGGCTGCCGAGGCGAGAGTGACTTTGCACCAATAGGTGGTGGCGTTTGAGAGGGTTGGCGTTTGGAGAATTGGGCTGGGGCTGCTGCCTCCGATGGGGGTGGTGGTGATGCCGCTGCGGCCTTGGTACCATTGGTAGCTGAAGCTGCCATTGCCAATGGCCGCGACCCTGAGCGAGGCTGTGCTGTTGCGTGCGATTGCGCAGGATTTTGGAGGCAGGGTGATGGCAAAGGGCAATCCGCTGTCATCAGGGTTGGCGGTATTGATGCCGAGGTGAAGTTGATGTTGGTAGCGCTTGTTGGCGGGGTTGGCGATGCTGCGGCCCACGAGGAGACGGCTGGCGCTGCGATTCATCGCGATGACCTCGATGTCGGTGGCTGCAGGGCCGGTCTCGCTACGCCAGGTGGCGCCGCTATCACGGCTGACCTGCAGTCCTTCGCTGTGAAGGGCCACCTGAATGCGACCGCTCATGCTCAGGGCACCCTGCCACCACTGGCGATTGCTGTCGCTGAGGGCGACAGTCCAGCTGCTTCCGCCATTGGTGGAGAGGAAAAGGCTGCCGCCGCTGACGCCGGCTAGGGCAATGCTGCCGTCGCCGCTGAGCGCGGCGAAGCCCTTCCAGTCGCGATTGCCAGCGCCGCTGCGGCTGCTCCAGGTGTTGCCGCGGTCGCTGCTGGTGAGTAAATAGCCGTTGGCATTGTAGGTGTCGGCCCAAGTGCTGACATTCGTGCTGTGGCTAGTGAGGTAGGTGCCAAGGATTTTTTGGCCGGAGGCGTCAGTGCCAAGTCCAGTCCAGAAGCGGCTGGGAAGGCTGCTCCAGCTTTCGCCGAAGTCGAGGCTACGCAGGATTGGCAGGGTGCTGTAAGTCCAGGAGATGACGGTGCCGGCACTGTTGGTCCGAATGTTGCCGCGCTCCTGCCGGATCAGGTAAAGGGTGTTGATGTCGACGCTGCCAGTGAGGTCGAGGTGGAGATCGTAGCTTCCCTCTGGAGGCTGATTGCTCAGTGGCAGGCTTTCCCAGTGTTGTCCGCCATCGTTACTGCGGATCAGTTGCCCCACATTCAGGCAGATCAGGCGCTGAAAGTCGCTACTGGCCGCGCAGAGCATCACTGAGGGCATCAGTGGCTCGGGGACAGGCTGGCTCCATGTCCACTGGCCATTGGTCAGGCGCGCGAGGTGCAGGCGCCCGGCAACGGTGGCCAGCACGGCGTCGCCAGCCTCACTCAGGAGCACCTGACGCATGGCGACGCTGCCTTGGGCTGCTGGGAGGTTGAGGTTTTGCCAGGTGAAGAGTTCACCCTGCTGGGCTAGACCGCGCCCTACCCCCATGAGCAGGCATAGAGCGATGATCTCCAGCTTGATGCAGCGACAAAGGGCAGCCATGGCTGCCGCAGGGTTTACCTGAGTTAACCCAGATCAAGGAGGTTTTGAGGCAGGTTTGCTGTTGGGTTGCAAACTTGAGAATTGGTGGCGCTGACCCGATTCACCTCACGCAAACGGGCCGCCTGTTGCCAGGCGGCCCGCGCGATGTGGAATGTTGAGGATGGCTTGGCGGATTATTCCGCAGCGCCAGCGGCCTTGGCGGCCTCGTCCTTCTCTTTCATGGCAGCCTTGCGGCTCATCTTGACCTTGCCCTTGTCATCGATGCCGATGCACTTGGCGGTGACGATGTCGCCGACCTTGACGACATCCTCGGTCTTGTTGACGCGGAAGTCGGCAAGTTCACTGATGTGGATCAGGCCGTCCTTGTTGCCAAACAGGCGCATGAAGGCGCCGAAGTTGGTCGTGCTGACCACCTTGCCAGTGTAGAGCTTGCCAACTTCGACTTCTGCGGACACGGAGCCGACCATTTCCACGGCGCGCTCCATGCCTTCCTTGCGGGTGGCGTAGATGTACACGGTGCCGTCGTCTTCAATGCTGATTTCAGCACCAGACTCCGCCTGGATGGCCTTGATGTTCTTGCCGCCAGGGCCGATGAGCTCTCCGATCTTCTCAGGGTTGATCTTGAGCACTTCAATGCGCGGGGCATGTGGGCTAAGCGGGCGGACCTCGGAGATGGCGCGAGCCATGGCGGCGAGGATCTCGGTGCGAGCGTTCTTGGCCTTGCGCACGGCTTCCTCGAGGATGTCCAGAGAGATGCCAGGCAGCTTGAGGTCGAGCTGGTAACCGGTGACGCCTTCGGTGGTGCCGCAGAGCTTGAAGTCCATGTCGCCGAAGTGGTCTTCGGAGCCAAGGATGTCCACCATGGTCAGGTAGCGCTTGAGCGTGTCAGAGGAGTCGAACTCGGTGACCAGGCCCACCGAGATGCCAGCCACGGGGCGCTTGAGAGGCACGCCGGCGTCCATGAGGGCCATCACGCCACTGCACACGCTGGCCATGGAAGTGGAGCCATTGGAGGACATCACTTCGCTGCTGACGCGGATGGCGTAGGGGAACTTTTCCTTGGCCGGGATCACGGGCTCAATGCTGCGCTCGGCCAGGGCACCGTGACCAATCTCACGGCGATTCTGTCCGCCGAAGCGACCCGTCTCGCCCACAGAGAAGGGCGGGAAGTTGTAGTGCAGGATGAAGCGCTTGCTGTCAGGGCCACCGGCATAGGTGTCCATTTCCTGGGCTTCGTCGGCGGGAGCCAGAGTGGCAATGGCCAAAGCCTGGGTTTCGCCGCGGGCGAAGATGGCGGAGCCGTGGGTGCGAGGCAGCACACCAGCCTCACCGGTGAGGGTGCGGATCTGGTCAATGCCGCGACCATCGCAACGGTTGAGCTTGTCGAGGATGGAAATGCGGAAGGCTTTCTTCTGCAGGTAATCGAAGGCCTGGCTGATCTCGAAGTTGGTGGCCTCGGGGAACTTGGCGCGAATGGCGGTTTCCACTTCGTCCTTCAAGGCGCCCACAGCCTTGCTGCGCGCGATCTTGCTGGGCTGGTAGAGGGCGCCTTCGATGCGGCTGCCGGCGATGTCGTATGCCACTTCAAGCAACTCGTCCTTGACCAGCATCAGGGGCACCACGCGCTTGGCCTTGCCACAGAGGGCGGCGAGTTCTTCCTGAGCCTTGACCAGTCCGACGATGCTCTGCTGGGCAAAGCGAAGCGCGGCGATGAAGTCTTCCTCAGGCAGTTCATTGGCCGCGCCCTCAATCATGATGACATCGGTCTTGTTGCCCACATAGACCAGATCAAGGTCGGAGGCTTCGCGTTGGCTGTGCGTGGGGTTGACCACGAACTGACCACCCACTCGACCCACGCGCACGGCTCCAATCGGGCCAGCGAAGGGAATGTCGGAGATGCAAAGAGCGGCGGAGGCGCCGTTGATGCTGAGGATGTCGCTGTCGTTTTCGCCATCGGCACTCAGCAACAGCGAGATGATCTGCGTGTCGTAGAAGTAGCCCTTGGGGAAGAGCGGGCGCAGCGGACGATCCGTCATGCGCGCGGTGAGGATTTCCTTCTCGGTGGGGCGGCCTTCGCGCTTGAAGTAGCCACCAGGGAAACGACCAGCGGCGCTGGCCTTCTCCTTGTATTCCACGGTCAGGGGGAAGAAGTCCTGTCCGTCCTTGACCTTGGTGGCCGAGACGGCGGTGACGATGACAATCGTGTCGCCAAGGCGCACGGTGACGGCACCGTCAGCCAGAGCTGCCAGTTTGCCGGTTTCGATTTCGATGGTTCCGCTTCCGCAGGGAACCTTGATGTTGTGGATAGCCATGGGGCTGTTGTGTTGTGTTTGTTGTTTTGGGTTGAGAAAGGGACAGGCGCAGTGGGCCTGATCGCTGATGCGCCTGGGAATTCACGGGCGCTCCTTGGCCTCTTGGGCCTGAATTCGAATCGGAGGATTTGCGCTGCTTGTCTGCCGCAAACCTGATCAGCCATCAGGCTGTCAGGGAGTGAAGGGTCGGCAGGGTTGTCGTTGGCGGCGTGTCACCGCGCTGGCGGATTGCTTCCGTCGGGGGAAGCATCACGCCAAAAGCGCGGTAGACTCGGCCAGATTAGCGGCGCAGGCCGAGCGTCTTGATCGCCTTGTGGTAGCGATCTGCGGCAGTCACCTTGAGGTAATCAAGGAGCTTGCGGCGACGGGCGACCATCTTGAGCAGTCCGCGACGGGTGCTGTGGTCCTTGACATTGGTCTCCAAGTGACCAGTGAGGTGATTGATGCGCTCCGTCAGAATCGCAACTTGGACATCGGCGCTGCCGGTGTCTTTGTCGTGCAATTTGAAGTTGGCGGGGGCGGTGGCGACTTCGCTCATGAGGGTTGTGTTGATGTGCCGGACAACTTGTCCGACGCTGCTTTAGGTTTTCGGGTTGAAGGGCTGCTACAAAACCACCGAAGCGCGTCTTGGCAAGGGGTTTTTGCCAGCATTTCTCAGGTTGCGGCGATCCAGCGCTGCCACAGTCTCAAGGCGATAGGCAGGGGCAAGAGGCTGAGGGCCAACGAGGGCTGATCGGGCAGCAGGGCCAGGGCATCCACCAAGGGCATGGCTGCCAGAAGCAAGCCCACCGCTGCCCCGATCTGAGGCCCGCCGAGGCGCATTCTCTTCAGGGCCATGCCCACCACGAGCACAAAGGCCAGTGGACAAAGCAGGGCTGGTGCACTCAGGCTCAGTCTCGCGCTGCCAGCAATGGCCAGCAAGAGCGGTGCGATGAGGGCCAAGTGCGCGAGATGCGGACCAGAGCGTCCAGTTCGAGCTGCCGCGGCCTCCAACCTGGCCACGGCCGTGATGCCCAGAACATACAGCCCCAGCGCTGCGGCCTGTGGCCACAGTTCCTGCCAGGGTCCGGCAGCAGAGGCCGCAGCCAAAAAAAGCAGGCTGCGGCACAGGCCCATGATCAGCACCGAACCCGCCCAGGGCTTGTGGTAGAGGTCATAGGCCACAATGCCAGCGAGTAGGCCCACCAAGAGCCAGGGGCTGGCGTCGGCCTTGATTCCTGCCATCAAGCCGATGCCCAGCATCGCAAGAGCGCCGACCAAGGCCGCTTTCCAACTGACCCTGCCAGCCGCGATCGGCCGATGAACCTGATGTTGCCGATCATGGGCAGCGTCGCAGACATCGTTGAGCACCATACCGCCGCCATACATCAGGCTGCCAGCCAACAGCATCCAGCAAAGGCCAGGGCTCATGGCGCCACCTGCCAAAAGCCAGCCCGCCAGCACATTGCTCCAGACTGTGGGCAGATTGGAAACCCGGCAGAGGTGCAACCAGTTCAGCATCAGCGGGCCTTGGGTTGATCACTGCCCGCGGCGGGGGCGGCGACAGGTGACGCCAACACTCGGTCTTCGCTGCTGCCCAGCAGGCGCAGCTCCACCTTTTGAATGACCGGCAGGGTCTCGTTGCGCAGGCGCAACTTCAAGTTGGCCCGCTGGGCACTGCGCACCAGCATGCCGCGCTGCAGATCCCACCACAGGGAGCCCTCAATGCTGGAGCCTTCCCCCAGCCCCATCAACCGCTGGACATTGCCTTGACCCGCACTTTGCAGGCTGCCACGAAATTCAATCCGGGCCTGGGGCCGAATGCCCGTGGCCTCAATCTCTGCCAGTTGCGCCTGCGCCTTCACAGCGACCGGGCCACTGCTGGGAAAACGCAACTCACCCTGCAGGGGCCAGCTCTGACCAAGCTTCACGGCCTGCCCGGGCAAGGGCCAGCGAAGGGAGCGCTCGAAGAGTTCGGCGGATTGCTTTCTGGAGGCCAGTTCGAGCAGGTCCGCCCATTGGCCAGGTCCTGCGGCGGGCACCTCCACCCCCTCGATGCCAAGCAGCGTCCCCGCGGCGTCATAGCGCATCACAAATCCCTCGCCCACCGCCCGCAGCAATGGCCGCAGGGACTCGGGCGTCTCTGCGGGCCGGCGCGAATCAAAAAACTCGGCATGCCCCTCCCCTTGCACCTCGCCGCGGACCGACTCAATTCGCACTTCCACAAGGCGCTGCCCCCCTGGCGAGGCCCGGACTGCCATCGAAGTGTGCTGGATCACCTTCAACAGAGAGGGCAGGTGCTGCTGGGTGGACTTCTCCGATTTGGTCACCCGGGTCTCAGTGCGGGTTTCAATCTCGTGCACCCAGCCAGGCTGCCAGCGCCAGGAAAGATCCCAAGGCCCCTCAAGCCCGGAACTGGCTGCTGCTGTCGGGCCCTCCGCCCAGGCCGCAGCTGCCCACAGCCCCAAAAGCGGCAAAAAGCGGGCGCAAACGGAAACCATCCGCATTCTTTAGGCCAAAGCAAGGGGGTGGGCAAGCCCTCAGCCCTTGCGGATTTGCAACTTGAGAAACATCTCTGGCAAAAAGTTGGCACGCTTCTGGCTTCCAGCTTATATTGTGCAAGTCTGCGCGGAAAATCGCCCCTGATCTCCTGCGGCCTTGCAATCGCGCCTAACCTCACAACTAATTGCCACAACGCCATGAAAAAAGTCGAAGCCATCATCAAGCCCTTCAAACTCGAAGATGTCAAAGAAGCCCTTTCCGAAGTGGGAGTCGAGGGCATGACCGTGGTTGAGGTCAAGGGCTTCGGCCGCCAGAAAGGCCACACCGAGATCTACCGCGGATCGGAATACACCGTGGACTTCCTGCCCAAGGTCAAGCTTGAGGTCGTCGTTGACGACAGTCGCTGTGACACCGTTGTGGACGCCATCCTCAAGGCCGCCAACACCGGCAAGATCGGCGACGGCAAGGTCTTCGTCAGTGCCGTGCTTGAAGCGGTTCGCATCCGCACCGGTGAGCGCGGAGCCGATGCCGTCTCCGGCTCCTGACCGTTGTTGACTCGGGCATGCTTGCCCGCCCCGAGACCCGCCTGGCCCCTGAGGCCCGGCGGGTTTTTCGTGCCCTGACCAAGCTCAGGCCACCCATCTTTTCTGTGAAGAGGTCAGACCACTGAGCGTATCCTCTGGCGATTTCCATGCCATCCTCACTGTGCCTCAAACCCGCTGCGCATCGCCTTCTGCGACTCGGCATGGTCCTGGGCCTGGCCTGCAGGCTGCTTGGTGCCGAGGAATCCACGCACTGGAGTTTTTTGCCGCTGAAGTCCCCCGCCCCGCCCCGCCCGGCGGACAACCCGATTGACGCGTTCATCATCGAGCGCCTGGAACAGGCTGGCCTTGCCCTCAGCCCGCAGGCCGATCGTCGCAGCCTGTTGCGTCGCCTGCATTATGATTTGCTTGGGCTGCCGCCTACGCTGCAGGAGGTCAGTGACTTTGAGCGCGACAACAGCCCTGATGCGCTGGATCGCCGCGTGCGTGAGTTGCTGGCTCGCCCCCAGTACGGCGAGCGCTGGGCCAGACACTGGCTGGATGTGGTTCACTACGGCGAAAGCCACGGCTACGACAAGGACAAGCCCCGCCCCAACGCCTGGCCATACCGCGATTATGTCATCGGCGCCTTCAATGCCGACAAACCCTATGCCCGCTTTGTTGCCGAGCAAATCGCCGGTGATGTGCTCTACCCCGGCAGCGTGGACGGCATCACCGCGCTGGGCTTCATCGCTGCCGGGCCCTGGGATTACATCGGCCACGCCGAAGTCCCAGAAACCAAGACCGACGGCAAAATTGCACGCCATCTCGACCGCGATGACATGGTCAGCAATACCCTCAACACCTTCCTGTCGCTGACCGTGCACTGCGCGCAATGCCACGATCATAAATTCGACCCCGTCAGCCAAGCCGATTACTACCGCCTCCAGGCCGTGTTTGCCGCCGTCGACCGCACCGAGGTCGACTATTACACCGACCCGGCGCTGATGCAGACCCACGCCAAGGCCGCGCGCCAACGGCAACAACTTCAAGCGCAGATCGCCTCAATCGAGGCCGACCTCAAAAAAAAGGCCGGTGCCGACTACACCCAACTCAGTCGCTTGATTGACGCCCCAAGTGGCAACAACCCCAATGCCAAGCCAGACTATGGCTACCACAGCCAACTGACCAACGACGCCACAGAAACCAAATGGGTGCAGGTGGACCTCGGCCAAAGCCAGCCCATCCTGCGCGTGGTGATCAGGCCCTGCCACGATGACTTCGGCGGCATTGGCAGCGGCTTTGGCTTTCCGCTGCGCTTTAAAATCGAGGCCAGCGACGACCCGGAATTCAAGACCGCAGTCTCGCTGCTTTGGCGGCGCCATGACGCCACCTTCATGAACGACTTCCCCAATCCAGGTCTCAAGGCCTTCGAGACTGGCAGCGCCCCGGATGACGGCATCAAGGCACGCTTCGTACGCGTCACCGCGACCAAACTCGCCGAGCGCCGTCGCGACCACATGCTGGCCCTTTCCGAGCTGGAGGTCTACGCCGTCAAGGACGGCCCAAACCTCGCTCTGGCCCGCCCGGTGAGCGCCAAGGACAGCATTGAAGCCCCGCCGCGCTGGCGACGCAGCAACCTCACCGACGGCCTGTTTCCTCAAGCCGCGGACGGCACCGACAAACGCCAACTCATCGTCAGGCGCGATGCGCTGTTGCTGGCGCAGGCCAACTCAGCCACTCGCAAACGCCTCACCGACTTGAGAGCGCAGCGCGACGCCCTGCCGCGCCTGCCCGCCGCACAAAAAGTGTATGCAGCCGCCGTCCACCACGGCAGCGGCTCCTTTCGTGGAACCGGCCCGGATGGAGGCAAGCCGCGCCCCATTCACCTGCTGCGCCGCGGCGATGTGAAGCAACCCGCACAGGAAATGCAGCCTGGATCACCCGCCCAGATCAGCAAACTGCTCGACGCCAATTTTCCTCAGGTCCCGATGGAACAGGAAGGCGCGAGACGCGCCGCATTGGCGCAGTGGCTGACCCAAAGCAACAATGCCCTGCTTTGGCGCAGCATCGTCAATCGCGTCTGGCAATATCACTTCGGACGCGGCATCGTCGAAACCCCCAACGACTTCGGGCGCATGGGCGCCGCCCCCTCGCACCCGGAACTCCTCGACTGGCTTGCCTGCTGGTTTCGCGATGAGGCCAAGGGCTCACTCAAGGCGCTGCATCGTCTGATCTTAAGCAGCCAAACCTGGCAGCAGCGCAGCAATGCGCCGGCAGCCTTGCAGCAAATGGCCGCAGCCAAGGATGCCAACAACGCCCTGCTGTGGCGACAGAACCGTCGTCGCCTTGAGGCCGAGGCGATTCGCGACAGCATCCTGCTGAGCGCAGGCAAGCTTGACCTGCGCATGGGCGGACCAAGTTTTCAGGACTTCGTCATCGAGAAGCCCGAGCACTCGCCTCATTACCAATACCACTTGGCTGATCCCGACAACCCGGCCTTGCACCGCCGCAGCGTGTACCGTTTTCTGGTGCGCAGCCAACAACAGCCTTGGATGAGCAGTCTGGACTGCGCCGATCCCAGCGTTCTGGTGGATCGCCGCAACCAAACCATCACCCCTCTGCAGGCCCTGGCCCAGCTCAACAACCCGCTCTGCCTGG
>JAURHS010000081.1 GCA_030833205.1 Prosthecobacter sp. | reverse complement strand
GTTGGCCCAGACCGGCACTTGGTTGACGATGCGTTCCATCAGGGCGGCGGCCTCCTCGGCGATCTGCACCAGCGTGCGGCGCATGCCTGCCCTCTCGGCAATCTCAAGCATGTCGGCATGGGCGATGCCGCCATTGGCGCGCAAGGCCTGCGCGCTGGCCCTGCCCTCATCCAGCGCCACCACGGCCAGCACATCCTGCGCGTGCACGGAAAGCCAGCGGCGGTTTTGTCGCAGCACTTCGCGCAGCAGGCCCTGCGGCTGCGGCAGCCAGCCCTGGCTGAAGAGTTCAGCCAAGCGGCCGCGGGCCTCGCCCACGCGCATGAAATGCAGTTGGCTGTCCATCACCGGGTTGGCCGCCATCTGCGCAAACAGTGTTGGCCAATCCACGCCCAACTCCGGGCCGATGCGGTGGAAGGTGAATTGATCCTGCACAATGCGATTGCGGGGCGTGTAGAGACCGCCGAGCAGATTCATGTGCAGGCCGGGTTGCACGGATTTGATCAGGCTGTCGCCGACAATGTGCACCATCGAGCCCAGAGTATAGGCCACCTGAGCCTCGTCCTGCAGGCAGTCCTCGATGGCGCGTGCGCCGTAATCGGCGAGATGATCCCAGGGGATGCGCAGCATCGCCTGATCCTTTGGCCAGCCAAAGACGAGGTGCGCGCGGCCGTAGAAGAGGCCATGCAGTTCACGCGGGGTGAGGCTGATGCCGCCATGTTGCAGCTTCCAAGGCCGGATGGCGCCGCCAGTGAAGGGGCTTTTTTCCACCGGCACCGTGCCGTAGCCAAACTCGCGCCCAGTGTCCGAGCAGACGGCCTCGGGCAGGGTGACCACATCGCATCCCAGATATGCACCGCAGAGAAAGCTGCTGCGCTGGCGTGCGATGAGGCCCGCGACGGGCAGGCCCAAACCCTGCGCCGCCTTCTCGGCCAAAATGCCGTACATGCTGTGACCAATCAGACCGCTCATCGTCGCCAATGAAGGGTTCGCAGATGAGATTGTCGAGTGTTAAGGCTTGGCTTGGGTGGCCTGACTGGTCTTGGTGGCAGGCGGATTGGACGCTGCTCCTGGATTCACCTCTGGTTCAGAGTGGCGGGAAGCTGGGGCGGATCTACCGCTCATGAAATTGGGCAAGCGCATTGGTGGCCGAAAAACCTGGCGGGTGGTGGGCCCGGAAGGGGCTAATGCTCTGGGGGGTTTGATGGGTGGGCTCGAGTTGGCGGAGCCCCTGGGCATTGGTGTTTGCGCTTTGAGGTTGGTGTAGCCTGAGACCATGGGCAACTTCATGGGGGGGTGAAAGCGCCGCGGCAGGGGCAGGCGGGCTGGTGGTGCTGTCGGCGTGTTGAGGCGCTTGAGGTCCGGTGGCGCTCCAGGCGCAGCAGTGTTGGAGTGCAGGCCGCGGGCCGGGCCAGGAGCGATTGAGGTGGGGTGTGCTCTGGGGCGGTACGGAGGACGAACTCTGGCGCTGCCCTGCGGCAATGCGCTGGGTGGACGGGGCGCACCAGTTGCCGTGTTGGGCTTGGGGTGCAGGGAAGGACTGCCATCGCTTTTGAGGGTCGGCAATCCTGATGGTGCGGCAGTGACGGGTTTCGGCGCGGTGTTGGTAGTGGCTTGCTGCGCCTGAGCTGGAAGCAACAACAACAGCCCCAAAGAACCAAGCCTTGTCAGCGGGTTGACATGGAATGAGAGCATTCCAGCAATCTTGCCGCCAGAGCGTGCGCTTCAAGGCAGCACCGATCCCCATTTCTGCGGGTGGTGCAGGAGTGAGAAAACTCCTGTTCGAGCGCGTGGCCTGAATGAGGCTTAAAGCAGAGCGCTGATCGGCAGGCGTCCATTGTCCGCGCAGATGAAGAGGCTGCCGGGCTTGACCTTGCTGGGGCTGGTATGCACGCGGCCGCCGCCGGCTTCCACCAGCATGACGCCTGCGGCAATGTCCCAGAGGCTGATCTGCTCCTCGATGTAGGCGTCGAGGCGCCCCGTGGCGATGTAGGCCAGCGCAAGCGCGGCGCTGCCCAACATGCGGGTCTTGCGCACCGCGCAGGCGATGCGCTTGTAGCGATCAAAGCCGGCGTCCAGGGCCTCACGGCTCTTGGAGAAGCCGACGGTGACCACGGCATCAGCCAGTTCATGGCGCGCGCTGCAGGCGATGGGACGACCGTTGAGCAGTGGGCCTTCGCCGCGCAGCACGCTCCAGGTTTCCTGCTGCATCGGGTCGTGGATCACGCCCAGCAGCATCTCGCCGCTGCTGCGCTGGCGCGCGGCAATCGAAACGCAGAAGTGCGGGATGCCGTAAAAAAAGTTCACCGTGCCGTCAATGGGGTCCACGATCCACTCAATGTCGCCGTCGCCGCCGAGGTCGCCCTCCTCCTCGCCCAAAATGGCGTGGCTGGAGTCGTGGGCCAGAATGATGTCGGTGATCAGGCGCTGACTGCGCACATCCAACTCCAGCTTGATGTCATGGGCCTGCAGCTCATTGACCTTGAGCGGACCGCCAAAGTGTTGACGCAACAGTTGTCCGGCCTGAGTGGCGGCATCGAGGGCAACGGGAAGAAGATTCATCAGCAGGGCTTGGAGTTGGCTCGGCTTGCGGCCAGGGCGACGATAAAGGGGATGAGGCGGGCGGCAAGCTCGGCCTTGGGTGCAGGCGGCCAGTGCTCCACGCGGCCATCAGGCAGGCAAAGACTCAGCGCGTTGTCAGCGCTGTCAAAGCCAAGCCCGGGGCGCGACACATCATTGGCAAGCATGAGGTCACAGCCCTTGCGCGCGAGCTTGGCCTGCGCCTGCTCGATGAGGTTCTCGGTCTCGGCGGCAAAGCCCACCAGCAAACCGGCAAAGCCCATGGCGCGTGCGCTGCCCAAAATATCCGGCGTGCGCTCCAGCTCCAAGCTGAGGCTGGCGTTGTTTTTCTTGATCTTCTGCGCGGCCTTGGCCACAGGGCGGTAATCGGCAACAGCGGCGGCGAAGATGCCAATCTCCACGCTCGGCAGCATGGCCTGCACGGCCTCCAGCATTTCCTGGGCGCTCTCCACCTTGTGCAGTTGCGCCCCATCCGGAGCGCGCAGGCAGACCGGGCCGCTGATGAGCAGGACCTCGTGGCCCTGATCAAGGGCAGCCTGGGCCAGGGCATAGCCCATGCGGCCGCTGCTGCGGTTGGTGAGAAATCGAACCGGGTCCAGGGCCTCGCGCGTGGGGCCGGCGGTGATGAGCAGGCGCATGGCTGTATGCTGGGCCTGCTTGGGGCGGCGGTCAATGCTGCTGCCATGCCCTGCTGCTTTGCATTTGCCAGCGCCCAACGCTTCCTGCAAGATGCGGCTTCCTCCCTCAACCTCAGTTTTCTTCCCATGATTTTCCTCGGCATCGACAGTGGCACTCAAAGCACCAAGGCCATCGCCTTGGACCTTGAGAGTGGTGAGCTCCTCGCCAGCGGCCACCAGACCTATGGCCTGTTGCCCAACCTGCCTGAAGGCCACTTGGAGCAGGACCCGCAGACCTGGACCGATGCCATGGATCAAAGCGTGCAGCAATGCCTGAGCCAACTCAGCGCAGAGCAGCGGCAACGCGTGGCGGGAATTGGCGTCAGCGGCCAGCAGCATGGGCTGGTGGCCCTGGATGCCAAGGGCCAGTCGGTGCGCGCCGCCAAGCTCTGGTGTGACACCTCCACTCAGGAGCAATGCGCCCAGATCGCCCATGAGTTTGGCGGTCACCCCGGCCTCATTGCACTGGCCGGCAACGCCATGCTGCCGGGCTACACCATTCCCAAGCTGCTTTGGCTCAAGCAACATGAGCCGCAGAACTTTGCCCTCACGCGACACATCCTGTTGCCCCATGACTATCTCAATTATCGCCTCAGCGGCGTGATGCGCATGGAGTACGGCGACGCTTCGGGCATGGGCATTCTGGATGTGCGTGAGCGCCGCTGGTGCCAGCCGATCTGCGACTTCATTGACCCCCGCGTCATGGAGATGCTCCCGCAATTGGGATCAAGCCGCGGCCCCATCGGCCACTTGAGCGATGAGTGGGCCCAGCGCTGGAACCTGCCCAAGGGCAAGGTCATCCTCTCTGCCGGCGGCGGCGACAACATGATGGGCGCCATTGGCACCGGCAACATCAAGCCCGGTGTGCTCACCGCAAGCCTCGGCACCAGCGGCACGCTTTATGGCGTCTCCGCCACGCCCGTGGTGGACGGACAGGGCGAGGTCGCCGCCTTCTGCGACAGCACGGATCAATGGCTGCCGCTGGTCTGCACCATGAATGTCACCGTGCTGACCTCACAGATTTGCTCGCTCTTTGGCTGGTCCCTGCCGCAGTTTGAGGCGCAGTTGGGCGAGAGCCGGCCTGGCGCAGGCGGGCTCCTCTTCCTGCCCTACTTGCAAGGTGAACGCACGCCCAACCTGCCCCAGGGCAGCGGCGTGTTGCACGGCATGCGCACCAGCAATCTGACTCCCGCCAATCTGGCGCGAGCGGCGGTGGAAGGCGTCACCTTGGGCCTGGCCTATGGGCTCAAGCGCCTGCGTGAGTTGGGCATGACGCCCAGCGAAGTGCGGCTGACGGGCGGCGGCAGCAACAGCCCGCGCTGGCGGCAGATCGTGGCCGATTGCTTCCAAGCCTCGGTGGTCACCCTCAACACAGCGGAAGGCGCCGCACTGGGCGCCGCCATTCAGGCCGCGCAGGCTCATGAGCAGGTGGGGCAAAGTTACGAGCAACTCTGTGAGCGTTTGGTGCAGGTCGATGACTCGACTCGCTGCGCGCCACAGACTGAGGCTGCCGCTGTGCATGCCGCGCAACTGCAGCGCATGGGCGAGCTTACCGGCCGCCTTGCGCAGACCGGTTGGCTGTGATCATCAACCCCGCTGCGGAGCCGCCCTGCGACCCTTCGTTTTTCTCAATGCATCGCGCGCTGTTCATTCTGTTTTTTCAATGGATCTGCAGCGGCCTTACGCTGAGCGCACGCGACTTCTCCTCCGTGGAGTTGCGCGCGGCGGCACGGCAGATCTGGCAGAATGAATGCGGCGGCACGGTCGAGGGATTGGTGAGCTGGAATGCGGGAGAGGATTTTGCCTCCGTGGGCATTGGCCACTTCATTTGGTACGCCGAGGGCAGGCGCGGGCCCTTTGCCGAGAGTTTCCCCGATCTCGTCAGGCTCATGCAGCGCGAGGGCCTGCAGGTCCCCTCGTGGCTCAAGGGGCCCTGCCCTTGGAGCAGTCGGCAGGAGTTTTTGGCCCAGCAGAAGGGCGCGCAGGTGCGGCAGTTGCGCGACCTGCTGCAAAGGGAGCAGTCCATTCAGGCCCGTTTCCTGTGGCTTCGCATGCAGGGCGCGCTGCCCAAGTTGCTGGCGCAGGCCAGGGACCCAAAGGCCCTGCGCGCCCGCTTCGAAGGTCTGGCCGAATCGGCAGCAGGGGCCTTTTGCCTGATGGATTATGTGAACTTCAAGGGAGAGGGCCTGGCCGCCGGCGAACGCTATCAGGGCCAGGGCTGGGGCCTGCTGCAGGTGCTTGAGGCCATGCAGGAAAGCAGCCCTGCCGAATTCGCCCGCGCCGCTGAGGCCGTGCTGCGACGCCGCGTGGCGTTGGCCCCCGCCGCACGCGGCGAGAAGCGCTGGCTGCAGGGTTGGGTCAACCGCTGCCGCCGCTACGCCGCCCAAGTCAACTCCTGAGCCTCGTTGATGGAGACTCCCCGGGGGCCAAGGCCACCACGGCTTGATCCGAGGGCCATGGCAATGGCACCAACTCGTCGTGTTGCAGGCCCAACAATCGTCCCAGCTTCAGCAATTCCGCAGGCCGAGGAAAGGACTGCCCGTTGAACCACTTGGAAACCGATGCCCTGCTGACCCCAAGTCTTTCGGCGATGTCAGACTGGTTGAGCCCCCCCTTCTGAGCGGCAATCTTCAGTTTTTCCCTGTCGAGTTCTTTTTCCACGGCTGGGCCCAGCTTGAGGCCATGCCCGCCGTGATGGCAACTTTTGTCAACCACTTGAACCGCCAAGCCCCGAACAACCTTCAACGGTCAGCCCCTTTTCCTTGCGGGGCGGCAGCCCTCGATGGGCCGGATCTCACGGCAGGGGGCGGGTTGCCTGCTGGGGTTTCGGCAGGCGCTGGAGTTGGCGTTGCCGCGGTCAGGGGCTCGGCGCGCCGATGCTTGAAGCTGCGGCTTTGCACGATCTGCAGGATGGCGGCGCTGGGTTTGCCGCCGCTGGTCAACAGGGCCTGACGCATCTGTTGCAGCAGGTCCTTGTCGGTGGGCAGAACGGCGCGGCCCAAGGCAAAGCCCAGCAACTTGCGGCACCATTGGTTTTCGAAGGGGGCGGCGTTTTTTTCGAGGTAGGCGCGCAGGCCGGCGAAGCCATGCAAGGGCGTGCCGTCCTTCAGGGCGCCGTGGTCGTCAATGAGACCGCCCTCGTTGTCCTTGGCGCGGAAGCGGCCGACGGGGTCAAAGCTTTCCAGCGCAAAACCCAGCGGGTCAATGCGGTCGTGGCAGACGGAGCAGGCGGCATCAGCGCGGTGTTGCAGCAACTGCTCGCGCAGAGAGGAGGGGCGCTGGCTGTCCTTGAGTTTCGGAACATTGGGCGGTGGTGGCGGTGAGGAGAAGCCGAGCACGACCTGGTGCAGGTAATCGCCGCGCAGCACGGGGCTGGTGCGCTGTGGGCGCGAGGTCTTGGTGAGGATGGCGCCCATGCCCAAGAGGCCGCCACGCGGTTGGCCGTTGAGCTTGACCTCGCGCCACTGCGGGCCAGTGACTCCGGCAATGCCGTAGTGTGCGGCCAAGCGCTCATTGAGGAAGCTGTAGTTGGCGCTGAGGATGTCGCGCACGGGGCGGTCTTCGCGGAAAAGGTGGGTGAAGAATTCATTGACCTCGCGCTGCATGTCGGCGCGCAGGTCATCGGTGAACTGGGGAAAGAGTTGGCGGTCCACGCCGTCGTGGTTTTCGAAGTCCTTGAACTTCAGCCACTGCCCGGCGAATTCCTCGGCCAGGGCGGCGGCGCGTGGGTCGCGCAGCAGGCGCAGGGTTTGGGTGCGCAGGACTTCGTCCTTGAGCAGGCTGCCGTCGTCGGCACAGCGGGCAAGCTCTGCATCCGGCAGTGAGGACCACAGGAAATAACTCAGGCGGGTGGCCAGGGCATGGGCGCTGAGGGCCACGCTGCCCTTGTCGGTTTGGGCCAGTGTCGCGGGCAGGGTCTCGGCCTTGAAGAGAAAGTGCGGTGAGGCCAGCAGCAGCACGAGCACCTCGCGGGCCGCGGACTCGCGGTCCAGGCCCTTGTCGCGTCCGTCCTTGTAGAGGGCGGCCAGTTCCTGGACTTCGCTTGGCTCAAGCGGACGGCGCCAGGCGCGGCGGGCCAGAGCCTTGAGGTGGTCGAGGATGGCTTGGTCAAATTCCTGTGCCTTCTTGCCTTGGGCATTGGGGTTTTGCACCATGGCCCAGTCCAGTTTCATGGCCTGCAGATGGTTGCGGTCAGCAGGGCCGAGCAGGGCGCCCAATTGATCGTCGCTGAAGTAATAGACGCTGATGCCAGGGCGGCCGTTGCGGTAGAGGTTGTTGGCCACTTCCTCAAGGCGGCGCTCGAACATGTCGGGGAAGGCCATCTTCATTTGTTGGAAGTCGCGCATGATCTCGCCGCTTTTGGGGGTGCTGCGTTTCCAGATGGTGAGCACGCCAGGCATGATGGCGTTGACGGCGCGCGGTTGGTCCAGACTCAGGGCCCATTGAATGCTGGCTTGCTCGGCCTGTGGGCCGTTCAAGTCCAAGCGCAGTTGGGCGCGCAGATGATAGCACTTGGGTGGCAGGGGCAGGGCCAGGGCACGCGGCGCGCTCAGGCCCAGGACATGCGCTTCGATGGGGCGGCCATCGAGGGGATGCCGGCCAAAGAGCGCGAGCAGGGCCTGCAGTTGTTGTTGTTCGCGGCGCAGGGCTTCAGGTGAGGCGGCGGGTGCGCTGGGTTTGGCGTCGGGTTTGGCGCCGCTTGCCGGCTTGGGGGCCAAAGCCTGGTTGATTTGCTCAAGGCGGGACTTCAGCCATTGTGCGTAGGCCAGCTTCTTGCCGCCAACGCCGATCTCCAGTTGCGTGACCAAGGCCACATCGCCAGCGGCGCCGTCGCCGCAATCGCCGATGTTTAGGAAGACTTGCCGGGCGCCATTGGGTTGCACCTGCAGGGTGTAGGTGCGAATGCCGTCGGCGTCTTGTTGTTGGCGCTGCACTCCGCTGCCAGGTTTCTTGGGGTTGTTCCAGGACAGCAGGTCTGCTTCCATTTGCGCGATGGCCGCGCTGACGGCTGCGGGCACTTCACCGGGCTTGGTGGCATCGGGGCCGGGCAGGGCGCGCCATGGCAGGCGCAGCAGGTCCAGGAAGCGTGATTGCGGCTGTGGGTTTTGCAGCAGGTTCCACCAGTTTTGCAAAAAGTGCGGGCTGAGTTGTTCGCTCTTGGCCAGTTCGGCCAGAGGCTTGCCAAGGTGCCGGTGTTTCCAGCAGGCGGTCAGGTAGCGACCCTCGTGCATGGGATCGAAGTCCTTGGGCAGATGCGGCGCCGCCTTTTGCTGGTACCAGACATAGAGCGCCTGTTGGGCCTGTGCCTTGACCTGCTCCGGGCCGCGCAGGCCAATGCGCTGCGGGTGAAAGACAATGCCGGTTCCTGGCATGATGGTGGCCTGATCGGCCAATTTGCGCGCGGCGGCCAGATACTTGTCCATCGCTGCGGGGCTGACAAAGAGCACATCGCCGGTGTTGCTGAAGCCCTCACCGCCGCCGCCGTCGCTTTGGAATTCACGGGCCAGCTTCAGGTCCAGGCCGGTGAGGTCGCGCAGGCTGCGGTCGTATTCGGCATTGCTGAGACGGCGCAGGGTCACCGGGCCGGGATCGCCGCTGTTGGCTTGGGCCAGCGCGTCGAGTTGGCCTTCGACCCAGCCCACCAGGCTTTTGCGCTGCGGCTCAGCCAGGGGCTTGGCCTTGGCCGGGGGCATGTCACCAGCCTGCACGGTGTCGCGCACTTTGGCCCAAAGCTCGAATTGCTCGGCCACTTTGGGGTCGCGGGCCAGGGCCTCGAGATTGACATCGCCCTTGGACTTCTTGGCGTTGTGGCACTCGTAGCAGCGTTGAGCCAGGACGGGCTCGATGCCGTTCCAGGCCGTTGCGTCTGGGGCGGGGGCAGCGTTGAGGCCGCGCAGACCCAGACCAAGGAGGGCAAGAGCAGGCGCGACAAGGGGGGAAGGGAAGCGGACCATGGGGGGCTTGTTAAAATACGCGGCTTGAGGAGGCCTGCATCTGTGGATTTTGCGCGGTCCTTGGCCGCCGCTGGGCAGCTTGGCCCTTCCGTCTGTGGCGCCATCGGAGGCGGTCGAGCTCATGGAGCTGCACAAAGCGTTGGACTTGCGGCGGCAAGTTCGCCAGCATGCTGGCCCATCCTTCACAGCCCATGAAACGCCTTTTTCTGTTTGCCGCCCTTTTGGTTGCCCCGCTGCTTTCTGCCGCCGATCATCTGGTGTTTGAACCTCAAGGGGAGGCCAAGGGCAAGCATGTGGTGCTGCTGGCCGGCGATGAGGAATACCGCAGCGAGGAGGGCATGCCCATGCTGGCGCGTCTGCTGGCCCAGCATCATGGCTTCCGCACCACGGTGCTGTTCTCTCTGGACAAGGACGGCAACATCGACCCCAACAACCAGGCCAGCCTCAGCCACCCCGAGGCCTTGGCGCAGGCCGATGCCATCGTCATGCTGGTGCGTTTCCGCCACTGGCCTGAGCCGGCGATGAAACTCTTCCACGACGCAGTCAAGCGCGGGGTGCCCATCGTGGCGTTGCGCACCTCCACGCATGCCTTCAATGTGGGCAAGGACAGTGCCTTTGCCTCCTGGGCCTGGAACCATGCCAGTGGCGGCTTTGGCCGTCAGGTGCTGGGTGAAACCTGGGTCAGTCATTGGGGCAAGCATCGCGCTGAGGCCACCCGCGGCGTGGTGGAAAAGGAACATGCTGCCCATGAGGTGATGCGCGGTGTGGCCAATGTGTTTGGCACCACCGATGTCTATGAAGCCGCCCCGCCCTCCGACGCCGTTGTGCTGCTGCGCGGTCAGGTGTTGGCTGGCATGGAGCCCGACAGCCCGGTGGCCAGTTATGAGAAAGCCCCGCGCGGAAAGCCCGAGCAGGATGTCAATCTACCCATGATGCCCGTGGCCTGGCTGCGCGAAGTCACCCATGACAGCGGCAAGACCAGCCGCGTGCTCTGCACCACCATGGGCGCCTCCACGGACCTGCTCAACGAGGACCTGCGCCGTCTGGTGGTCAATGGGGTGTACTGGGGCCTGCAGCTTGAAGTGCCGGCCCGCGCCGAGGTGACGCCCGTGGGCCAGTACGAGCCCCTGATGTATGGCACCAAGGACGGCACCGACCTGACCGACAAGCACCGCTTCCGCGGTTATCGTCGTGGCGTGAAGCCAGACGATCTCCAGAAGTAAATCCAATCGCGCCGGTCAGGTTGCAGCGGGCGGCCGCAAGGGCCCCCGCCGCGGCTTGATCAGGGCCGCGGGCGTTCATGGAGGTGCGCCCTTGGATGCGGCACCTCAGCTCTGCCCAAAAAACGGGATACCCAGGCGCTTGGCCACGCGCAAGGGGCGGCGCATTGCCTCGGCCATGCGCGCGCCCTCATCCTCGCCGCGCAGGTCGCGGCAGCGCGGGTGGGTCTCTGCGCTCTCGAGCAGGCCAAGTTGCTGCAGCACATGAGCCGTGCTGTGCTTGTAGGCGGCAGCGCTGAGTTTTTCATCGAGGCGGAACACCAGATCCTCAAAGGACTGAAAGGCTTCAAAGAGCTTGTAGACGCGGGTGTCGAAGTGGCCGCTGCCGGTCTTGAATTTCTTGTCGGCCACGCTGTCGAGCAGCCACATGTCGCGCGCGGCACAGATCAGCGGGCAGGCGCTGACTCCGGCGCCAATGAGCAGGGGCAGGCCCAGACGGATGGCGGTGGCAATGCCGTAATCATCGCCGCTGTGCGGCAGAAAGGGCAGTTGCAACCCGCGGCACATCGCCGCCCAGTAAAGGAAGTGTGGCTCATCCAGGGTGCTGATCTTGCCGCCGATGAACTTCGGGTGATTGGCCAGCTCATGCAGCAGCCAGGGCTCAAAGGGCTTGGCCCAGGGCACGAAGCTTGGTTCCAGCGCATGCACAATGCCCGGGGCGCTGAGGTGTTCGGCGATGGCGAAGTAGGCGTCGCGCTTGGCCACGGTTTCCAGCGCGCTTAAATGCGGCGAGGTCATGAGCATCACCTCGTTGTTGCTGTGGGCCTGGGCCAATTCAAGCTGCGGCAGGTAGCGTTCCACCTTGAAGCTGCTGTCCTGCGCCGCCTGCCAGGCAGTCACGCCGGCGATGAAGCGGGCCTTGGGGAAGTTGTCGCGGAAGCGGCGCAGCACCTCGGCGTATTGCGCCAGGTCCAGATCAAAGATGTAACCGGTGTCGGCATTGAGCACAAAGACCAACTCCACGCCGTAGTGCTCGCCGCATTGCTGCATCCAGGCCACGCTGCGCACAAAGCCATCCCAATCCGGCTGCCCGTTTTTGAAGGGCAGCAGGGTGGCCACGCAGACGCGGGCCTTGGTCTGATGATCGCAGAGCGATTCCTCGCTGCTGTGGGCCCAAAGGGTGTCCTCCCAGCGGGTGTCCGGTTTGAGTGAGGCCGCATCGGCAATGAGATCGCGCATGGCCAAGGCATGGCCTGTGATGTCGCGTTTTTCAAGGGCCATTGCTGCGGCTTGCAAGTGCTTTTGCACGAATGTGAACGCGGCATGAACAGAAATGATTCTCAATCCTGCACGCAAATAGACCTCGCATCGCTTGCTTTGCGGTTGGGCTGAGGGCGAGGGCGCTGAAGGGGTTCAGATTGCCCATGAAACCCCAGACCTGCTTCCGCTTTTTTATTCGCTCGGTCCTGCAATCCCTGCTTGCCCTGGCCTGGCTTGGCTTCGCTGAGGTTCACGCGGCCTTGATCCTCGAGGATGAGAACCCCAACTCCGGGCTCGTCTTCACCCTGCCCCGGGGCAATGTGCAACTGATGTTCAGCGCCACTCCCTTTGGCGGGAGCAGCAAGCGCAGCCTGGTGTTGCGCAACACCGGCACCGTTGCCGTGAGCACCCCGAGCCTCAGCAGTGCGGCAGGCGACTTCAGCGCCCAGTTTGTCACCACCCCGGTCGGCGGCCTGCCGGCCACCAGCGTGCCTGCCCGCGGCAGCGTGTATCTGCAGCTGACCTTTGCGCCTGCCAGTGGTGCCCTTGGTCTGCGCACGGCAAGCCTGAGCATGGGCGCATGGACCCTGAATCTCAGCGCCCACACCGGGCCGGTGGGCGGCATTGCCGCAGCGGTGACCAGCCGCCTGCATAACTCCTACTTTGTGATTGGCTACCCCCACAGTCTGATCCTCAAAAGCGATGGCAGCCTCTGGGCCACGGGCTCGAACAATGTCGGCCAACTTGGGGTGGGGGATTTTACGGACCGCCGCCTGCCGACCCTGGTCTTGAGCGGCGGTGTGAGCGCTGTGGCGGCCGGGGACGGCCACAGCTTGATCCTGAAAAACGATGGCAGTCTCTGGGCCATGGGCAGCAACGCCAACGGCAAACTGGGGTTGGGGCTTGCCACCACCGTCAATCGCAGCATTCCCACTCAGGTGTTGGGCGGTGGCGTGGCCGCGATAGCCGCAGGCAAGGATCACAACCTGATTGTCAAAAGCGACGGCAGCCTTTGGGCCATGGGGGCCAACGGCGCCGGCCAATTGGGCCTGGGCGACAGCGCTGACCGCAACAGTCCAACCCAGGTCTGGAGCAGCAGCGCCAGCTCGGTCAGTGCAGGATGGTCTCAAAGCATGATCATCAAACAAAATGGTCAGCTGTGGGCCGCTGGGGCTGAGGTGGAGGGGGTGTTGGGTCTCGGAGTTTCTGAGCAGTTTTACCTCTTGCCGACGCAGGTCTTGGCCCCGTCAAGCTTCATCAAAACGGCCATCGGCGAGAGCTACAGCCTGATGATTCGCAGTGATGGCAGTCTTTTGGGCACGGGCGCCAATTACACGAAACTTCTCACAGCTGACTCCACTCTCTTTTACCTCACGCCCACCCGGGTCAGGAGCAGCAATGGCACAATCGCGGTTGCTGCGGGCAGCAACCATGTTTTTCAGCTCAAGGCTGACGGCAGCCTTTTTGCCTCAGGGTATAACAACAAGGGCCAACTTGGCCTGGGAGACACCACCAATCGTGAAGGCTATGTCTCGGTCTTCAGCGGCGGTGTCGCGGCGGTGGATGCGGGCACCGAACACAGTCTCATTCTCAAGACCAATGGCAGTTTGTGGTCCTGCGGTGGCAACGCCTACGGTCAACTCGGACTGGGCGACGCGTTGCAGCGCAGCAGTCCCACTCTGCTGCCCATGGTTTGGGAGGCGGGCGCATTGCCGCAGACCAGCAACTACCAATTGGACCTCAAGAGCGGCGTGATGGGGGGCCTGCTGCCTTGGAGTTTTACGATCAGCTCAGGCAGCCTGCCCACGGGCATGAGCCTCAGCAGCGATGGGGTCCTCAGCGGTCAACCTCTGGCCTGGGGGAACTTCGCATTCACCGTGCGGGTCAGCGACAGCAGCAGCCCTGCGCTGAGCGTCAGCAAGTCCTTCGTGCTGCGTGGCTCCCCCTTTGCCAAGCCCGCAGGTGCCTTGCAGGCCAAGCCCGGAGCAAGCCTGAGTCTTGCGATTGGCTCGGCCAACCTGCCCGCTGGCAGCAGCTTCGCCTTGGCGGAGGGCAGCAGCCTGCCTCCGGGCCTGAGCCTCGATGCCGCCACCGGCATCATCAGTGGCCAGCCCACCGTGCCGGGGGTGTATTCCTTCACCGTAATCTTCACCGGCAGCTCTGGCACGGAGAGCCGGGACTTTGAATTCAACATTTTTTCCATCACCACTTCAAGCCTGCCTGCCGGTCGCCTGGAACTGCCCTACTCCCTGCCCCTAAGGATGGAGGGCGGCAGCGGCAACTTTGTCTGGAGTTGGTCCGCAGCAGCGGGCAGCAGTTTGCCTCCGGGCTTGAGCTTGAGCAGCGCTGGGCTCATCAGCGGCACTCCCAGCCAACCCGGTCTCTTCCGTTGTTTGGTCCGCATTGATGATGGCAACAACCCGGGACTCAGCGACAGCCGGGAGTTGGTCCTGCAAGTCAACAGCGCCCTGCTCAAAGCCAACGGCCTCGACTCGGCTCTGGTGCTGCCTGCCAGTGGCTCCAGGCTCATGTTGGCCGCGACTCCCATGGGTCTGGCGACTGGCGGCAGCACGCGCGACCTGCCCCTGCGCAACAACCTCATTGGCAGCGCGCCGTTGCAGGTCTTCACGCTGGACTTCAGTGGCGCGGATGCGCAGGATTTCAGCGCTTCAATTCACGATGCCCAAGGCGCGGTCCTCTCCACGCTTGCGGCTGGTCAGGTTGCGGTGTTGCGCCTGAGGTTTCGACCGCGCACCGCCAGCCACGGGCTGCGTCAAGCGCGGCTGCAGATCTCAAGCAAGGATGCCGCAGGCACTGCCGATGGACGCTTGGAGCTTGATCTGGATCTCAGCGCCCACACGGCAGCTGAGGGCTGCATTGTCAGCACGGCAGCCGGCCAGAATCACAGCCTCATCCTCAAAAGCGATGGCAGTCTCTGGGTGGCGGGTTCCAATGTGGGCGGACAGCTCGGATTGGGGGATACCGAGTCACGCAGCCGTCCTGCACGGCTGATGGACAGCGGTGTTTGCTCCATTGTAGCAGGGCAGAATTTTAGTCTGATGTTGCTGCAGGACGGCAGTCTCTGGGGCTTTGGCAGCAACCCGGTGGGGCAGTTGGGGCCGCTTTCGAGTGATCTGGTCCTGCGCCCGGAGCGCAGCCTGGATTCAGGCGTCTATGCCATGGTCGTTGGCTTGGGGACCACCCTGATCCTCAAGTCCGACGGCAGTCTGTTTGCCATGGGCAGCAACGAGTACGGACAATTTGGAATTGGGCCGAGCGCACCGATCAGCTCCGCCGATCCGCAGCTGCTGTTGGACAGCGGCGTCAAGTCGGTGAGCGCTGGCTCATTGTTTACGCTGCTGCATCAAACCAACGGCAGCCTCTGGAGCGCAGGCAGCAACCAAGACGGCGCGCTTGGGCTTGGCATCAGCGATGTCAATACCAAGGTCAAAACCTTCACGCAACTCCCCAGCGAGGCGCTGACCAGTGGAGTTGCTGCCATCGCCACCGGCGGCTCCCACGCCTTGGTTCTTGAAAACGATGGCAGCCTCTGGGGCGCGGGACGAAACTACTGGTGGCAACTGGGATTGAGCTCGCGCACCAGGCACCCTCAACTCACCAGGATTCTGGGGCCGGGATCCGGAGTGGTGGCCATCCGCGCCGCGGAATCCACCAGCTTCTGCCTCAAAGGAGACGGCAGCTTGTGGTGCATGGGCTTCAATTCAGGAGGGCAACTTGGTCTGGGAGACCTGGAGCATCGCTCCAGCCTGACCCAAGTTCTCGCCAGCGGCGTCCGCAGCGTCTCTCCAGGAGGCTCTCATAGTCTGCTGGTGAAAACCGATGGTAGCCTGTGGGTTACGGGGATCAATGATTACGGCCAACTCGGGCTTGGCGATACGAGCAATCGCAACAGCTTCACCCTGTTGCCGCCTTACTTGGATGGGCTGGCCTTGCCGGCGGCGCGGGCGAATTACCTTCTTGACCTCAAGACCCGCTCGCTGGGCGGCCTGCCTCCTTACCGCTATGCCATCACCTCGGGCAGTCTTCCCGAGGGCTTGGCGCTCAGCAGCAACGGCGTCATCAGCGGCACCCTCAGCGCTGCGGCCCAGCCCTCGCGCTTCAGGGTGAGCCTGACCGACAGCAGCACGCCCGCTCAAATTTACGAGAGCCCAGAGTTGAGCTTGTCGCCCCTTGCTGTGGCCACGGCCTCGCCCCTGCCCAAGGCCCAGATCGGTACGGAGTACGGGCCGCTGCAGTTGCGCGTCAATGCTGACGACCCGCTGGAGAGCTTGACCTGGACTTGGTCGGCGCAGGCCGACAGCAGTCTGCCACAAGGAATGAGTTTCAGCCGCAGCGGCGTCCTCAGCGGGCGGCCCACCGTGGCTGGCCAGTATCGTTTCATCGTGCAGGTCAGCGATGCCGCCAGCCCGGCCAACACCGCAAGCAAGGAGATGGTCCTCGATGTCCCTGTGTTTGTGCAGCCCTCCAATCTTGGCGTCCTGACTCTTGGGCAGTCGTTGAGTTTGAACTTGGCCATCGACAATCTGCCGGCGGGCAGCGTCTTGGGCTTGGCGGCCAACAGCACGCTGCCTGCGGGATTGGTGCTTAGCAGTGCCGGCCTGCTCAGTGGTGCCGTCACTCAGGCCGGCATTCATCGCTTCACGCTGGTTTTCAGTTTTGGGGCCATTACCGACACGCGCGAGTTTGAGCTGCGCGTCTTTGGCATTCAACCCGAGGCCCTGGCCCCGGGCCTGCTTGGCCAGCCTTATCAAGCCAGCCTCAGCGCCCCGGTTGGCAAGGGTGCGTTGTC
>JAURHS010000114.1 GCA_030833205.1 Prosthecobacter sp. | reverse complement strand
CCTGACCGCGCGGGTGATCACTCAATCCTACACCGCCGAATGGGCAAAGGCCGGGGTGATGATTCGGGAGACACTCGCCAACGATTCCAGGCATGTGATGAATATTGTGACTCCGGCCCAAGGCGTGACTCAACAAGGCAGGGATGTCACCGGGGGCCAAAGCTACATGATTCAGGCATACAATGAGAGTTGTCCGCTTTGGGTGCGGATCGAGCGCCGGGGAAATACCTTCATCACCCATCATTCCCTGGATGGTGAGACCTGGACGGAAAGTGGGCGCCGCGACATCCCCATGCAGGCGCAGGTCAAGATTGGGCTCTGCGTCGGCGCCCTCTCCTATGGCACCTTGAATGTCGCCGGTTTTGATCAGGTGCAATTCATTGACAGTTCCTCGGTTGGGATCGTCGGGCAGCCCAAGAGTACTCTGGCGCGGGTTGGTGAGCCGGTTGTCTTTGATGTTGGACTCAGTGGTATCGGTCCATCCTATTACCAGTGGCAGCTCGATGGGGTTGCCATCAATGGGGCGGTGACTGACAAGTACCTGATTGGTAGTGTCACCCTCAATGATGTGGGAGAGTATCGTATTCTCGTTGGACCTGACCTGGTGAGCAATCCTGCGTCGCTTGCGGTGGTTGGCGACATCAGTGGGGAGACGATCCTTGCCATGGGGCAAAGCCTGTTGCTTTCAGTCCCCTTTGCGGGTGAGGGCATCACCTTCCGCTGGAGCCGAAACAATGTCCCGTTGGTGGACTCGTCCACGGTTTACGGTGCAGCGACTCATGCAATCAGGCTCGATGGTTTTGGTGTCAATGATCAGGGGGACTACAGTTGCACCGCCACCGCCTTTGGCCAGAGCAATGTGATTGGTCCAGTGAAGGTGCGACCGCTCAGGATCCCTGAGATCACCAGTGCTGGGCCGCTGGCCGGCATCGTGAGCAGCTCCTTCCTTTGGCAGTTGGAAAGCGACCAGCCTCAAACGAGCTTCCGAGTATCCGGTTTGCCTGATGGGCTCAGTTACGATGCACAAAGCAGGGCAGTCGTGGGCGTTCCCAATTGTGCGGGTGATTATCCAATTCAGGTGGTTCCAGTCAATCCGGCAGGCAGCGGTACGATGCGGGCCTACCTGCTTCATGTGGCTCCTCTGCCTCCATCGCTCGCAGGAAGGTACACCGCCGTCGTCGAGATCAATCCAGTCGTCAACGCTGGTTTGGGCGGCTGGCTGGATCTGACCATGACCAATGCCGGGTTCATCAGCGGAAGGCTGTTCAACTCGTCCTTGAGTTATTCGCTTGATGGCCGCGTTCTGGTTGGTGCCGATCAAAGCTGTGTCTACCTCACCACTGTGGACCGCGGGTCCCTCGGCGGCCTGAACCTATCGCTTGCGATTGATCCAGTCAGCGGATTCCTGCGAGGGACGGCTTCGGTGAAGGGTGATGTCTGCGCGGTGACGGGACGGCGGCAGGGAGTGCTTGTCGCGGGCTACTTGGATTACCCATCTCTGTCGTTGAATGTCGCTCTTCGGCTCCAGGCCCCGGCTTTTGGCGACCTCACGCAACCGCAGGGCAGCGGTTGGTTGCGGCTGCTTTACACCGCCAGAAGCGGGATCCTCAATGCCGTGGGATCGGCGGCTGATGGCAACGCGCTCACCTTCGGTGGGGTGGTTGGCACTGATCTCTCCGTGCCCATTCGCTTTCTGACCAAGGATGGGGCCGCCAGCCTGCAGGGCATGCCCAGGCTCTCGCAGCCGCTCTACCCGGTCGCGCCGGATCGTGCTGCTCTGACGGCCAGCGGTTCACTGACTTGGGTCAAGCAGGGGCGCCTCGACCCGCAGGACTACGGGTACCAGAAAATCCAAGAGGTTCTCTCCTTCGACGGCGCGCGCTTCCTGCAACTCTCAAGCCAAACCTTGTTGGGCAATTTGGATGCCGCGAATAATGCACGACTGATTTTCTCGGGCGCAGCAGGGAGCCTGGCCAGTCAGATGACGAATTCATCCCAACTGTTCCGTCTCACCCTGGCCGGGCAAGCCCTGTTTGCAAAGCAGACGGGCGGCGCCTCGGGCATCAGTCTGAACTTTGATTCAACCACGGGCCTGTTCACCGGCAATCTGTTGCTGAATTGTGGCACGCGAGCCGTGAGCGTGCCCATGCAGGGTGTCATCGTCAATCAGGTGGGAAGGGGATTCTTCCTGCTGCCCGACCAGCCATTGGTGAAGACCTCACCGGTGTATAGCGGGTCGCTTGAACTGCGTGCCGCCCCCTAGTCCGCGTTCCTTGCCGCCACAGGTCGGTGTCTCGACCTTGCTTGAACCCAGGGCGCCCTGCAGGCAATCTTTTGCCAGGCAGGGCGCTCTTGAGGTTCACTTAGAGGGTTTCTTCGAGGATCAGCTTTGGCATCAGTTGAATTGCAGGCGATGCCAGTCGGCCGTTGTCGGCGAGATGGCGAACCGCCTGGGCCACCCGGCGCGCGAAGCTTTCCACGCCGACACTGTAGCGACTGATGGCGGGGCTGGTCTGGGCAAGAAAGGCCTCGTCGTCACGGGATAGGACAGCAGCGTCCTGAGGCAGGCGTTTGCCGCGACGCATGAGATGGGTGGTGACCGTGAGGGCATGGACCGCGCGCGCCACCAAATAGGCGGTGGGCGGCGCAGTTGAATGCAGAGCCTGATCCAGCAGGCGGCAGAGTTGCGCCTTGTCCCGGTGGCGCAGCACGAGCAATGAGGCGTCGCCATGGCGCTGGAGGGCCTCACGCATGCCGCGCTCGCTCTCGCGGTCTCCGCCAGTGGAACTCTCCGGCAACACCAGGGCAAGGCGACGATGCCCGCGGCGCAGGAAGAGCGCGCCTGCATGGCGGCAGGTGGCGCGGTGGTTGGCATCGGCGAAGGGCAGGGCCACATCCTCCGAGCTGGTGCCAAACACCAGACAGGGCAGGCGTCGGCGTTGAAACCAAAGCTGCATCAAGCGGTTGCTGCCGCAAAGAAGCCAGGCCGAGGCGGGGGCTTGATTCACCAGCTTCTCCAGGGCGCGGGCCGACTGTGATCCGTAGCAGGAGGGGTTGACATGCAGTTGCAGGGCCCAGGCTTTGCGGGCGAGTTGCTCGCGCAGGGCGTCAATGACCAGCACCGCTGAGGGCGGCATCTGGCGCAGCGGAGCGGGGGTGAGGACGGCCACGGTTTTTGGGCGGGAGGCTGCCCGGCGCGACAGGGGTTTGAGGAGGATGCGGCGGCGCTGTCGCTGGGTCACTTCCAGCCAGCCGAGGGCTTGCATTTCCTCAAGGGCGGTGCGCAGGGTGGGGCGGCTGACTTGCAGGCGGGCGCAGAGCTGGCGCTCGCCCGGCAGGTGTTCGCGCCACTCCCCAGCGCGGATGCAGTCGCCCAGATACTGAACGGTCTGGGTCACCAGTGACAGTCGCAGCGGAATTGGGGGAGGAGTGGTTGCCTTGCTCATCTGGTAAGGAAATCTGACCAGAAGGGTTTCATGGACAGGGTGCTGGGGCAAGGCCAGACTTGGACCCGAAGACCCTCTCCCCTGCATGAATAGCGCCAACAGGATCACCCGCGGCCTGCTCGACGAACTGCGCGAGTTCGACACGCCTCTGCTTGCCAACACGATCAACTTCATTGATCCCACCCCAAGCCACGAGTTTTACCTCAGCGCCGAGATCCAATCGGTGACCCCTGCGCTGGGGCCGACGGTGGGCATTGCCTTCACTGCCGAACTGGACAGCAGCACGCCTGGAGGGGTGGCTGAGACGGATCTGTATTGGGAGCAGTTGGAGGCCATGAGGCAGTGCGATCTTCCCGTGGTCTGGGTGGTCAAAGCCGTGGGCTCAAGGCCAGAGCACGAGTGCATGATTGGCGATGGCATGGCCAAGACCCTGTTTTCTGTGGGCTGCGTGGGCCTGGTCAGTGACAGCCGGGTGCGCGATGTTGCCGGACTGCTCAGCACGCCCTTTGCGGCGTATTGCCGCGGGCGCGCGGTGCACCATGGTCCCCTGCGCTTCAAGGCGATCAATCGCCCCGTGGAAGTGGGCGGCGTGAGGATTCACCCCGGCGAGGTGATCCATGCAGGCTCCGAGGGCGTGATTCGCATCCCGCCTGACTGCCTTGGGCAGCTTGCCGCATCCGCCGTCCGCAACCGGGCCTTTGAGCAGGAGGCCCACTTGTTTTTGCGGCGCAGCGACCGCACGCCAGCCGAGAAGCGCGCCCATGTGCAACAGCTCATCGCCAACTACGGCTTCAATGACTGCGTCAGCGCCGCCCGGCGATCAGACCCAAGCCCCCGCCCCCAAGGCTCATGACTTCACTTCCTGCCCTCCTCCTTTCGGTTGCACTCAGCGCGGCCTGCCTCAAGGCAGTGCAGCCCACGGTGGATGTTTATGTCTCCACCGGAGACAACCACTACCTGGGTTCCTCACTGCCCATTGATTCGCCGGCCAGCATCGAGGCCAGCTTTGATTTGTTTCGGGAGGTCAATCACGCCAGGCGCATCTACTGGCGCGGGCTGGAGGCTTCCTGCTGGTTGGCGACGATGCAGGCCCGCCCGGAGAACCCGCGCTATTTTTCCTTCTTTGAATGGTTGCGCGAACTTTACGCCACGGTGAATCCCGACCTTCTGGCGGTGAAGGCAGCGCGCAGTCGGGGCATGGAGATCTGGGGCATGGGCTCGTTGTTTGATTGGGGCTCATCCATGGACACTCCGGGCTTCAACGATTACCCCTTTGCCTTTGAGTCCAGCCTGCGTCTTGAGCATCCGGAGTGGGCGCCAGTCAACCGCCAAGGCACGCGTCATCAGGGCGGCCCGATTGAGCTGGCCTACCCGCAGGCCCGCAAGGCGCTGGTGGATCTCACGCTCAAGGAAACTCTCAAGGCCGGTTATCAGGGCATCGCGCTGCTGACCTATGTCGAGAATTACTCGCTGCGCTTTCAGGATGAGTTTGGATTCAGCGATCCGATCGTGGAGGACTTCAAGCGGCTTTACAAGGTGGACCTGCGCCGCGAGCCCTTCAAGCGCGGTGCCTCGCGCGAGGACTGGCTGCGGCTGCGCGGCAGTTATGTCACGGCCTTCCTGCGCGAGCTCAAGGCGGCGCTCTCCAAGCATGGGATCAAGCTGGGAGTGGTCGTCAACTCCAACGACCCGCGCCTGCCGCAATCCTGGAATGTTCCGGAGCTGATGCTCACCGCTGGGGCGATGCAGATGGATGTGGAGACATGGGTGCGCGAAAGCCTGGTTGATGAATTGATTGTCTATGGCAACAACAGCGGGCCCTCGCAGCTCAAGGCCCTGGATGATCTTCGCTTTTTGACCCGCGGCACGCCCACGAAGGTGAGTGTGATGACCAGCGGCCCCTTTCGCGAGGTCTGGAGGCCTTACCAGCAAGCGGGCGTTGCCACGGTGCTGGCCGTCAGTGACGATGTGCAGCATCTCGAGCGCGGCTTTTTGCCTCCACAGGACGCCGCCGCGATGGAGTCAGCGGAGCCAAGCCAGCGCCAGCGCGCCTTGCAGCAGAGCATCACCGGCGATCTCAGCCTTGGGCAGGCGGTCCTGCTGCGCAGCGCCAAATCCCCCAACCTGATCGAGCGTCGGCTTGCCTTGCAGGCCCTGGGCAAGCTTTCCGATGCCCCGCTCCAGCCCTTGCTTGATGGCCTGCTTGATCCAGAGAATGGCGTGCGTTGCATGGCCGCGCTTGGCTTGGCGCAGCGGCGGGACCCGGCTGCCTGTGCGGCGCTGTTGGATGCCGCGGAGCGCCACGGCAATCACATGCTGCGGGAGTGCATCGTCATCGCGCTGCGACGCCTCACGCCGTTCCCCTCTGAGGCCTTGGGCAGGGCGGCACAGCACTCCGGCAGCGATCAGGTGCGCGAGGTTGCCATGCGGGCGCTGTGGGTGGATGCCACCTCAGCGCAACTGCCCGTCCTGCTTGCCGGCCTGAAGGACAAGGCGCGGTTCGTGCGCTTTGCCGCCGCAGAAGCACTTGGCAACCTTGCCAAAGACCTCGGGGCCATTGAGGGTTTGATCCAGGCCTTGGCGCATCCAGATGCCGTGGTGGTCAACCGTGCTGCGGTGTCCCTCGGCCAGTTGGGAGCCCTGAAAAACACGGTCAGTGAGTCCTCGCGGCCGAGGATCCTCGCCGCCCTGCTCAAGGCCTTCAAAGGCCACTCGGACCCCAAGCGCGACGATGCTCAATGGGGTTGGCGCCCGATCGGCAATGCCTTGCTTGAGCTTGGTGATGAGGGGCGCAAGGCCTTGCTTGAGTTGCGTGATCAGCCTCAGGACCCGCGCCTGGCCGAGTTGGCATGGCGGGTGGTGGATCTCAGGCAGCGCAAGGGCAGCTTCAGCGAGGTCAGCGCCGAGGAGGACCTCGCCGCGCATGCCCGTCGCCCCTCAGCAACGGTGCTGGCGGGGCTGGTCCGCGACCTGCAGGTGGACCCTGTCCGTGGCAGTGATGCCAACGACGGTCGCAGTGCTCCCGTCAAGACCATTGCCCGCGCCGTCAAGCTGGCACAGCCCGGTGACACCGTGCACCTCGCGGCTGCCACCTACTTTGAGAGCGCTGACCTCAGCAACAAGCATGGGCGGCCAGGGGAGCCGATCACCCTCGATGGTCATGGTGCCGTGCTCGATGGCAGTGAGCCGGTGCGGGCCGCCGAGTGGGAGTCTCTGGGGCAGGATCTTTACCGCAAGGTCAAGCTCATACCGCGCATGGATGATGCGATTCGTGTCCGCTGGTTTTTTCTGTGGAACGGCCGCATGAACCGCATGGGCCTCTGCTCCAAGGGGCCCAGTCTGCCTCTGAAAAAACCGTCTGAGTTGAAGGCGGATGAGTGGACCTATGTGCAGGCCGAGGATGCCTTTTACCTCAAGCTTCCTGCCGGTTTGCCCCTGGACAAGGCCAACATCCGCTACCCCAAACGCAGCAGCGCGCTGATTGAAAGCGGCACCGGATCCTGGCTGACCGTGCGCAACCTCACCGGCACCCATGTGTACAACGACGGCTTCAACATTCATGGCGCGCAGCGCCACACTGTGTTTGAGAACATCGCCGCCATCGAGTGCGGGGATGACGGCTTCAGCGCCCATGAGGACGCGGATTGCCAAATCAACGGTTTCACAAGCATCGGCAATGCCACCGGGCTTTGCGATACGGGAACCAGCCAGACCCACTACCGCAATGTCTTGATCCGTGGCTGCCATGGTTATGATCTCTATTTCATTGGTCTGAGGCACAGCATGGAAAACGCCCACATCGAAAGCAGCGCGGCGCGCGCCTTCATGCTCGATGGCAGTCATCTCAAGGAGGGTGGCTCCTGCCAGCTCAGCCTGAAGAATGTGCTCATCCGCCGTGTTGGCGGAGGGCCGCAGGAGATGCGCCTTGGTCAGGGGTCATCCCTGCAGGCCGAGCGCTGCAGCTTCCTCAACCTCAATGTCACCATGACTCCAGGCGCTGCAATCGAGTTGCGCCACTGCGTCATCGGCGGAGATCCCAAGCCTGAGGTCCTGTGCTATGCCAACACTGTGTGGCGCGGCGACGGCAATGTCTATGATCTGGGAAGCTTGCGGGTGGGCAAGGTGAGCTTTACCGCGGCCAGTTTTGCCGAGTTTCAAAAGCACAGTGGAAGTGAGCGCAACTCGCGCTGGCAGTCCTTGCTCAGCCTGCCTGCGGGCACCGGCGCGGATGAGACTGTGCCAAGGTCGTCTCCCCAACGGGCCGGCCGATGATGCCCACTTCTGCTTACCCCATTGCTGCGGTCCTCCTCTCTTTGCTGCCATGCCCCTGAAACTTGTCACTCAACTCAATGATCTGGATCAGCGTCTGCGGGATCGCTGCCTCGATGGTTTTCTGCCGCAACGCATCTACGACATTCACTCGCACCTGTATCACACCCGTCATTTTGCGCCGGGGACGATGCCCTCGTTTCTTGAGGCGAATCGTGGCTATGGTCTGCGGGATTTTGCCGAGGCGATGGCGCGCTGGATGCCCGGTCGCCAAGTGGAGGGTTTGTTCTTTGGCTATCCCCGTGCCGGCAACAATCGGGCCGGTGAGAACGCCTGGCTGCGCGAGCAAATCGAGCCGGTGATGGGGCAAAGCGACTCCCGCGCCCTGGTCCTTGCCGCTCCAGGGGATGATCAGGCTGAGGTGAGGCGATTGTTGGAGAGTCGGGTGTTTGTGGGGATCAAGCCCTACCGTTTTTATGCCGATGTTGCGGACACCAATGAAGCGCCGATTGAATCCTTCGCGCCCGAATGGATGTGGGAGTTGTGCGCGGCCTTTGATGGGGTGCTGATGCTGCACATCATGCATGCCGATGGGATCACGGATCCGCGCAATGTGGAGGCCATTCGCAGGCTTTGCCTGAGGCATCCGCGTTGCCGCCTGGTGTTGGCCCATGTCGCACGCTCCTTCAACTACCGCCATGCCCGCGAGGGATTGCGGGCGTTGGTGGATTTGCCCAATGCGGTGGTTGACACCTCCGCAGTCACACAAGCCGGGGCCTTTCGCGCCGCGCTGGAGATTCTCGGGCCGCGTCGCGTGCTTTGGGGCAGTGATTACATGGTCAGCGAGTTGCGTGGATCCTGCATCACCCAGGGCGATGGCTTCACTTGGATTCATCCGGATGACGCCTCGGCGGAGAAACTCTCCAGTGTTGGGGGCTACACGCTGGTTGGCATCGAGTCCCTGATCTGCCTGCGTGAGGCCTGTGAGGACTGCGGCATGAATGCCGCCGACCTGCAGGATATTTTCTGTGACAATGCACGGCGCCTGCTGGCTGCCCACCTGCCCACGGAAAGCAGGCCTGCCCACCTCAGCGGACCGGAGCTATGGGCTCAGGCCAAGACCAAGATCTCCTGTGGCACCGGGCTGCTTTCCAAGCGCGCGCATTTGTTCGATCCGCAGAGTTGGCCATCCTACTTCTCACGCTGCAAGGGTGCAGAGGTGTGGGACCTTGATGGACGCCGCTTCACGGACTTTACCGGCGGGGTCGGGGCCATCCTGCTGGGTTACGGCGATGATGCGGTCAATGCCGCGCTCAAGCGCCGTGTGGGTCTGGGCACCTATTGCACCCTCGCCTCGCCAGATGAGGTGCCGCTGGCCGAGCTTCTGCTCGCTCTGCACCCCTGGGCGGGCAAGGTGCGCTACGCCCGGGGCGGTGGCGAGGCCCTGTCGCTGGCTGTGCGCATTGCGCGCGCGGCAACGGGCAAAAGCGGCGTCGCCTTTTGCGGCTATCATGGTTGGAGTGATTGGTATCTTGCCGCCAACCTCGGTGAGGACGACGCCCTGGATGGTCACCTTCTGCCAGGACTCGAGCCGCGTGGGGTGCCGCGTGAGCTTGGCGGTACGGCTCTGCCGTTTCGCTACAATGATCTGGATTCCTTCAAGGCGGCCTTGGCAAGATTGGACGGCAAATTGGCTGCCGTGGTCATGGAACCGATGCGCAGTGAGTTGCCCCGCGAGGGCTTCCTGCAGCAGGTGGCTGCGCTTTGTCGGGCTGCCGGAGCGGTGCTGGTGATGGATGAGGTGACCAGTGGCTGGCGTTTTGGTTTCCCCGGGGCCTGTCCAAACCTTGGTCTTGAGCCCGACCTTGCCGTGTACGCCAAGGCGATGAGCAATGGCGTGCCCTGTGCCGCGGTGGTTGGCCGTGACAGTGTGATGGAGGCGGCCAACAGCAGTTTCATCTCCAGCAGTTACTGGACAGACGGCCTGGGGCCTGCTGCCGCGCTGGCCTGCATTGGCAGGATGAAGCGCGAGTCCGTGCAGGAGCAGGTTTGGCAGTTGGGTGAGTCCCTGCAGCATTCCCTGCGGGGTCTGGCTTCCCGGCACGCCACGCTGAACCTGAAGATCGCTGGCATGCCCTGCGCGCCTTCTGTGGCCTTTGCTCTTGGGGAGCAAAGCGCCAGTGCCAAGGCCCTTTGCATTCGTGGCATGCTTGCGCGCGGCTATCTTTTCAGCAGTCAGCTTTATGTGATGTGGCCGCACCACGCCGCCATGGTGCAGGGCATGCTTGCCGCCCTCGATGAGACTCTGCAGGAGCTGTCACTTGCCTTGGCCGAGGGCCGCCTCGCGCAGGCCGCCGGACCCATGCCTGCGAGCACGGGCTTTGCGCGCTTGGTGTAAGCTCGGGATGAGTTGCAGGCCCGCAATTGGGTTGCCGGCAATCTCAGCGGCTGACCTTCACATCAGGCCTGGCGTTTTTAAAGACGGCTTCCTGAAACTTGGGGTTTCTCCCCAGAGGCAGCTCGAGGTTGTCGAGTTGTCTAAGAGCAATGACTCCTTCACCGCTGACCTCGCCAAGACTCTCAAGGCGCAGGGTTTTGAGCGAGCGCAGCTTGGCGAGTTTGGCAATGCCTTCATCGGTGACCTTCTTGGTCATGCCCTTGTCGCCGCCGCCATCGAGAACGAGTCTGTTGAGTTTGGGAAAGTCCACCAACTCGGCAATGGATTCATCGCTGAGACCCACGCTGACGACGACCAATTCCTCCAGGTGAGGGAAGGCCTTGTAGGCCGCGATCTCGCCAGCGGGAAAACCCTGACCGTGCCAGATGTAATGGTGGTGGATGTCGGGAAAGATTGCTGCCAGTTCAGTGCACCACTGCTCCAATTGCCCGGGTGGGTTGGAAAACCCAATCGAGGTCAGGGTCAGGCCCTTGAGCTCCTTCCAGCCCGCAAGCGAGATGTCCGTCGTGGTGAGGTTGAGATGGTCGAGGTTGCTTAGTCCCCGTAGGGGTAGGATCTCGCTGTCCTTGAGTTTGCAGCCGTTGAAGTTCAGACCCTTCAACTGGTTGAGTTGGGCGATCTGGGCAATGCCTTCCGCAGAAATTTTACAGCTTCGCAGGTTGAGGTGTTCGAGTTTTTCCAAGACCTTGATTCTGGAGAGTTTTCTGCCGGTGAATGTCCAGCTCTCTGTGATTTGAAGGTCTTCCAGGGCAGGCAGCGTGGCAAGATACTCCACATCATCGTCCTGCACAGGGTAGCCGCTGATTCGGATCTCGCGCAATTTGAGCAGGCCGGCAAGCACGCTGAGGTTGGTGAAATCGGCATAGGGCTTGGTCTTTGGGCCCTTCTCCAGGGTCAAGGAGGTCAAATCAAAGGAGCGCTTGGGCAGGTCGCCCTTGCCGTAAATGCGCTTCCTGTCGCGGACCTCAAGCACCTCCACTGAGCCACCCATGTCCAGCACCCACTCGGCGGCCTTGCGGTCATCGCCAGGCGGCAGGCTCTTGAGGGAGGCGGTATTGCTGACGCCATCCTTGGGCATGGTGCTGCCGCCGGCCGATGGGGCATTGGGCTCTGGCTTGTCGGTGGTTGCAGCAGTCAGGGCTGGGGCAGGGG
>JAURHS010000116.1 GCA_030833205.1 Prosthecobacter sp. | reverse complement strand
TTCTTGAAAGAAGGCGGCGTCCTTGGGGTTGGATCCGGGCCACCCCCCCTCAATGTAATGCACGCCGAAGGCATCGAGTCGCTGGGCTACGCGGATCTTGTCCAGCGTGCTGAAGGAAATGCCCGTGCCCTGCGTGCCGTCGCGCAGGGTGGTGTCGTAAATGGTAACGGGGACTTGGCTCATGGGGAAATCTTGAAGGGAGTGCTGCGACGCGGGAGTCTTTCTGACGAGTCACTGCCCCAAGTTCACCAGGGGCTGCGCTGAGGCCGCTGGCCCAACCACTCCAGTCGCATCCATGGGGAGGGGGGCACCTGCAGATGACGGGTCACTCGGGCGGCTTCAGGCGCCGGGCAACCCGCGACGAATTCGCGGCGGAAACACTGCAGGGACAGAGGACATCAGCCCTGAAGCTAATCCCTGCCAAACGATGCCGCAACTTGTCTTTTGCCCCTGGCCCCTCTAGGGTCACCGTCCTTGCCTACCGAACCACCAGCAAAACCGCTTCTCCCGCCTGACCTCGGCGGTGAATTGCTGGCTGCGGTTTCGCGCTCCTTTGTGCTCACGCTCAAGGCACTGCCCACTCCACTGCGCGGCCCGATTTCGCTGGCGTACCTGCTCGCCAGAAGCGCAGACACTCTGGCGGATTCTGCCGAGGTCCCCTGCCCTTTGCGTCTGCAAGCCCTCGAGCAATTCGCCCAAATCCTCAACACTGGGGAGCCGGCGGAAAACGCCAGGTGCAGACAGGCCCTGGCCGCCCTGATTCGCAGCGCGTTTCTCGACCGCCAAACCCTGCCGGCGGAGGCACTGTTGCTGCAACGCTTCGAGCGCTGTTGGCAGATTCTGCAGACCTGCGAAGATGGCACCAGGAGGCTGATTCATGAAGTGCTGGGCCACATCATTGATGGGCAACGCTGGGACTTGGAATTCTTTGGAGCGGCCACTGAGGTCAAGAGTCTGCCTGATGCGCAGACACTGCAACGCTACACCTGGCAGGTGGCCGGCTGTGTCGGCGAGTTCTGGACTCAACTCTGCCTGCAACTCATGCCTGAGGTCATCCTGCCCTCTGACGGCAGGGCCAAGCTTCTAGAGCAGGCAGCTGAGTACGGCTGCGGTCTTCAACGAATCAACATCCTGCGCGACATCGCAGCCGACCTTCGCTTGGGGCGCCTGTACCTCCCGGTGAGCGATGCGGCCGCTGCAGCTGCCCAGCCTGTTTTGATGCAAGCCCAGTGGGACGAGCAATGGCTGAAGGCCCTGCAAAATCTTCATCAAGGGCGTGCCTACCTGCGGCAACTCAACCACCGCGGGTTGCGCCACGCCACAGCCCTGCCCCTTCTGATTGGGCTGCAAACGCTGCGCGCCCTGAAGCAAAGCAACTGGGAGCAGCGCATGCAGCGGGTGAAGATCTCACGCTGGCGGGTGATCGGGTTGCTCCTGCGCAGCCTCTGGGCCAGCCGCAGTAGCACGGCCATGGATCAACTCGTGGCGGAGCTTTCCCACGGACTGGAAGGCTGAGCTCAGCGTGCCTTCCGGGCAATGGCGCGGTAATAGTTTTCGATGGCAGCGCGGTACTCGGCGGCAGCCTCACTGCGCGTGGCCTCCTGGAGATCCTGGGCCATTTTGCTCGGCAATTTGCCCCAATCCCCGCCCATCAGAATCTTTTCCAAGGCGAGTGTTCCATCCACCATCTGGGCCTCAAGGTTGCCGCCCTGCGAAGGGCTGGCGGCCATCTGCCCTTGCTTCTGAGGGCTCTTGCCGTCTCCAGGCGCACTGGGATTGGCAGCCTGCGATCCGGGAGCCTGCCCCTGGTTGCGCTGATCATTCATCTGTTGTCGTTGGCTCTGCTCTGCCTTGGCAAGGCTTTGCTGCGCGCCCTGTCCCTGCTGCCCCTGTTGCCCGCCCTGCCCCTGTTGCTGTTGCTGCGGCCCTCCCTGCTGCGGAGCTTGTGGCATGCTGCTGACTTTGGGGTGCACCTGGGCATCGAGCTGGTCAAGAGCCTGAGCCAACATGGCTGAGGTCATGCGTTGCAGCGGGTGCATCAGCGGCGGCTCCGCCGTTGCCACCTCTGCCGACTGCGCGGCCTTGGCCGCCTGCGAGGCGGGTTGCACGGCGGCAGGCCCCACAGGAACAGGAGCCTTCGGAGGGGGCGCATCGGCCATGGCAGGCTTGGCGTTTGCCGCTGCGGCGGCGCTTTGCAAGGCCGCGGCAGCTTTGGCAACCTCCTGGGCCTGTGACTTCATGCCGAGCCGCTCTTCGTGTCTGGCCACACGCTGCAAGTCGCCGGCGGCCTGATCTGTGGCCAGGCCAAGATTGCTCGGCTGCTGAGCCTCACTGGCCACAGAAGCCTCGCTGGTCTCAGCGAGTTGGCGTCCAATCTGAGCCAAGGATTTCTTCATCGCAGCATTGCGCGGCAGCTCGCGCTCAAGCTCAGCCAGCACCTTGGCTGGATCCTTCTTGGCATCTGCGGCCATTTGGGCCAGGGCCTGTGCGCGGGCATAGGCCTCATCCAGCGACTGCTTGACTTCCAACTTCTCCTCCAGGCCCGCCGCTTGGGCCAACTCCTCGGCACTGAGCTCCTGACCGCTCTCCGCCTTGGCCATGTTGCCCGCCAATTGTTGCAGGCTTTGTGCCGCCTGCTGCTGCGCCTCGGCAGCCTGATTGAGGGCGGCCGCCTGCTGGGGATTCTCCGAGGATTGCGCGGCCTGCTGCAGAGCCTGCGAGACCTGGGGGCCGGTCTTGCCAAGCTGAGCCAGAGCGGCGTCCGCGGTGCGGGAAAGTTGGCGCTGGCTCTGCTTGTTCCAATCAGCTGCATTGGCTTCCTGTCGGAGGGCGGCTTGCAGGGATTGCAACTGCCGCTGCTGATCCTGTGACTGTGCCTCAAGAGCAAGCGCCTCGGCGGCCACCTTGGCGGCGTCGTCTTTTTTCTCAGCCATGGCCGCGGCCTGCTCAATTTTCCCTCGGCTCTGCTCCAGATCAGCGGCGGCTTGCTTCATCATCTCGCTGACCTTGGGCGCCATGCCAGCCACCAATGCGCGTGCTTCGTTGGCTTGGACCGCAATGGCCTCCTTGATTTGAGCGGCGGCCTCAAGCGCCCTTTGCCCCTGCTGACGAGCACTTTCCCTTTGGGGGTCGTTGGGAGCTGAAGGAACGCTGCTCCTGGCGGCCAGCGCACGCAACTGGTCTGAGGCGCTCTTGCCGATGGTCGCTGCCTGCTGTGCCGTGTTGGCAAGAGCCTGTTGACTCTTCTGCTTGCGCAAAGTCTCCGCGACCTGACGCAGGGACTCCGCTGCCGTTCCCAATTCGCCTGAGGCCTCCTGAGCCTTTGCCCCTGGAGCCTCTGCCGCCTGAGGCGTCGAATCCACACGCTGCAATGCCGACTGCGCAGCCTGTTGGGCATCGGCGGCCTGAGCCTCGGCAACGAGGGTGCGCGCAGCTTGCTCCAAGGCCTCGGCGCGTTGGGCAACGGCCTCAGTCTGCGCTGGCGCGGAGTTGGCGATCTCCCTCGCCAACTGCCCTGCCGCACGCGAGGCGCGATTCAAATCCAAACCGCCCTGCGGGGAGATTGCACTGCGGGCGTCGCGCAAGGCAGCCTGATCTTCGAGCTGGGCCTTGGCCGAGGCCAATGCCTGTTGGGCGCGTTGTGCTGAAGTGCGACCTTCGCGATCCAGCCTGGGCTTGGACTGCGGCTTGCGTGCTTCCTGCTGAGCCTGACGCATGGCCTCGCGCGCATCACTGAGCGCGGCAAGCGCGGGATTGCCTGAGCGCGCCAGCTGTTCGCGACTCTGTGCAGCCCGAAGGCTGGCGTTGTCTGCCATTTTGCGCACAGTCTCGGAGTGGCGCTGCAAGCGCTGGCGTAGGTGGTCCGCTGCGCCATAGAGATGCTCAGGGCTTTTGGATTGTGCAGGCCCATCAAGACTCTCCCCCAAATCCATTGCAGCCTCGGCAATCTGCTTGTCGGCTTCGCGCAGTTGACTCTGCGCGCCGGAGTCCGCCACCTCGGCCACTTCCTTGAGACGCTGACGCAGTGGTTCCACGGCACTGAGGGATGCGCGTTGCTGTTCCTGCCAGCGCGGGCGCTTGGCCGCATCGCGATTGGCTTCCAGGGACTGCTCAGTCAAGAGCGCCTGCTGCCTCGCCATCGCCGCGCTTTGCTGGGCACCAACCCGGGCTTGATCTTCGAGGGCAAACCATCGGGCAGCCTGCGCGACATTGCTCAACGAAGAACTCATTGACGAGGCCGCGCGGCGCAGTCGGTCACTGCTGGCCTGCTGCGGTGTCTGCAGCTGTTGCCTGAGTTCGGGCAGCACCTCAGCGCGCACTTGAGCCATGCGCTGGGCAAGCAACTGAGCCTCCGCGGCCTCCACTTCTCCGGGCGCCTGACGCGCGCTTTCCTGCACCTGGCGCCAGAGATCCTCAAGGGCGGCATTGGACTTCTCCATCGCATCCTGAGAGCGTGCGAGAGCATCCTCAGCCTCTCGTTTGCGCTCTGGCGGACGCCCCTCCTTAAGGTCGTCACTGCGCCACTTTTGCAGTGCCTTGGAGAGATCCTGCGCCTGCTCGGCAGCCACCTGTGCCTGCCGACTCAGGCGGCTGGTCAACTCCACCCACTGCCGCTGTTGGGGGGTGATGGTCTGCTCCAAAATGACCACCCGCGCTGCAGGCGACTCGGCCTCCTGCCCCTTGAGGTCGGTGGCCACAGCCTTGACCAAAATGGTATCCGCTGCCTTGAGTTGCAGCGGTCCCAAAGGCATCACATGAGCCATCTCAGTCGAGGCGCCTGGGTTCTCCGATCCCAAGTCCACGCGCACCCAGGCCCCTGCGTTGATCTGGTATGCCATGGCCAGTCGTCGAAGTCCGACATCGTCACTGGCCGAAAGTTTTAGCCGCAGCGTCTCGTCAGGCAGCATTTCCACCACCTCCGCGGGTTCCTGCAGTTGCGCCTCGGGTGGAAGATCGGGCAGCACAGTCAGCTTCCAGGGCGGGCTCTCGCCATTGTCCCAACCAGTGAGTGCCGAGCGAAGCCAGAGCCTCCAGGACTCGACCTCAACGCGGGCCTCAAGGTTTGCCCGCACCGCACCCTTCTGCACCTCAGCCACCGCGCTCGGCAGCGGCGTGGCATGGTCTGGATTGAGCTGCAATTTTGCCTCGCTGACCGGCTCACTGACCCTCGGCTGAAGATCAATGCTGCTGCCTTCAAGCACTTCGAGATCCGCCGTTGCCGCCTTGATCTCGCGCACGGGCAGGCGACTGTAGGAAGGCGGCTTGATCTGCATCACCCACTCCTCAATGCGGGGCCGAGGCCGAGCCAAAAACTCAAACCAAGGGCTGATGGCGTCATCGGCCAGAATGCGGTACGCCACATCCTGCTGCCCCACGGTGAGAGTGCCGCCCCAAAGACCTGCGCCACGGCCCTGCAGCGACGCCTCGGAAATCGCGGCCTTACCCGCGCGCCATTGCAGCTTGACCTCAATGGACTCGGTCAAGATCTGACCCCTGCGGTCCTTCAACGCCACCACCACCTCCTGCTCACTGCCCAGCGGCGCGAGCATCTCAGGGCGATCGGGTCGTTGCAGCTCGATCTTCACCCGCGAGGGCCGCTCGATATTGGCAAAGGGCAACAGGGCGCGAAGCAAGAAACCCGGCAGATGCAGGGACGGTACTGCGCACAAGACGCCAAGCACCACCAACGCAACACCACAGCGCCTGCCCCACAACAAGAGACTGCTTGCAGGCAACAGCGATCGCAGGGGTAGACTGGCCATCTCTGCGGCGACCCGCTGCTGCAATGCCGCACACAACTCTGCACTTCCCCGCACCTGCCCCGAGCCCAATTCAATCGCGGCCACCAATGATTCACGCAGCGAGGGATGCACCGTCTCGATCATGCGAGCCAGGCCCAAGGCGCTTCTCCCCGCGATCAGCGGCTTCAGCAGCATCGCCACCAAGGCCGCCACCAAGCCGGCCATCAGCAACAGGCTCACCCAGGGGCGAAGTGCCTCAGGCAGAAACCAACTGCGATCCAACAGGGCAACCCCAAGGCCAATGATTGAAAGGCCCAGAATCAAAATCAATCCGGCGCGAGCCAACAGCAGTTGCAAACGGCGGCGGGCGAAGGCGCGCAGCGCCAGCAGCGTCTCGGGGCGCAGCGCCAGATCAGCATGGCTGACAGGATTCAGGGCATTGGTTTCCATGATCTTGGGAGTGGGGCCGGCAGGGCGCCAAGGCAAGAAAGGCCACAAGGCACCCCGTCTTGCAAGTCTTTGCCCGCAGCCGCCAAATCAGGGCGCCTTGGGAAACTGCAGGGCCCCAGTCTTCTCGGCCATGTCGTGCCCCTGACAAAAGGCCAACTCGACCGAGGCTGAGCGGCTGATGCGGGCCTTCAGGCCGAGCACCAGACCCAGACTGTGCCCGTCCACAAAGGCCTCAACCGGCCGCTGCTCAGGGCAAAGCACCCGCATCTCGACCTCGCTGTCCATGCCCAGCAGGGCGCTGCGCCAGGAGACCGGCTCCATGACATTGCTGCCCACCAACAACCACGATGGCGTATCGGCCAAAAGCGGGCTGGCCCCCATGCTGCGAGCGTAGGCCGTGGAGCCCGCCGCCGTGGCCACCAAGGCACCATCGCCCACCAGCTTGGCAATGCGCGTCAGACCATTGACCTTGATCTCCAGCCAAGCGCTCTGGCTGCTGCTTCGCTCCAGCCAGGCGTCGTTGAACCCATAGGCCGTGACTCGCTGCCCGTCGGCGCGCTCGGCCTCGATGTAGAGCATCGGCAATTGCCACAGCACCACCTGGGGCGGAGGCCAACCCGCCGCCAACGCCGGCCTCGCAGCATTCATCAGGAAGCCCAAGTGCCCGAGATTGATTCCAAAAAAGGGCCGCCGTTGACGCCAGTGCTCGCGGATGCTGCGCAGCATGGCTCCATCCCCACCCAGCACAGTCAAAAAATCGGCCTCCTCGGCGCCCACCGGGTTGCCCGCCAGTTGGTCGCTGAGTTGCCGGACCTCCTCGCGAGAGAAATCTCCCTGCAGACAAAAGCTCAGGCCACTGAGACTGCCGTGGGCCCGCATCCCAGGCAGCGGCGCCCGATACAGCCCGTAGCGCTCAATGTAAGCGGCAACTGGCGCCGGCACCATTGAGGCGATCTCCGCACCGCAGGACAAACGCTGCCGAATCGCCGTGCTGCTGCCCTCGATCTGCAGCTCCAGGACCTCGACATGCGGCGGCAGATCAGCCTTGAGCAGCGAATGACCAGGCCGCGTGAGCACCAGAAAATTGGCCTCCTGCCAGAGCCTCTCACCTTCATGCCACGAACGCTGGATGATCGAACCGCCCTCGCCACCGCCCTGCACCCAATCCGCGCCCACCACCAAGCACAATTCCCCCAAATCAGCAAAGCGCTCCGCCAACTGCCAGTGACTGGTGAAACGCGACTGCTCCAAATCGAAGAGATCCACCACGGCCTTGGGGATGCGCCCAAAGGCCAAATCGGCCATGGCCGCACGATACACCGGCGGCAGCAACTCCACGCCCGGTTTGTCAGGCCGCGGGCCACAGGGAATCACGCGCACCTCGTCGAAGCGCGCAGCCAACGCCTCCACCAAGGCAACATGATGCAGACCAGGCGGATTGAAACTGCCTCCGAGGATGGCGATGCGGCGCATGAGCTGGAGCGTTGGAAAATGAGAACGACCGCCGACCTAGGACTGATACAAAAAGGCGGTCAGCGGACTGGTGGCACTGGCCTGGGATTGCGCCGCAGCCAAGCCCGCTTCAAAGGCGCAACGCCCCGCAGCCACGGCATCGCGAAAGGCCTGCGCCATGCGCAAGGGATCAGCGGCAGCGGCAATGGCCGTGTTGACCAAAACCGCAGAGGCGCCCATTTCAAGGGCCTCAGCCGCATGGCTCGGCGCCCCAATGCCGGCATCGACCACCACAGGCACCGTGGCCTGCTCAATGATGATTTCGATCTGGCGCCTGGTCTCCAAGCCCTGATTGCTGCCAATCGGAGCCCCCAGGGGCATCACGGCGGCGGTGCCAATGTCCTGCAGACGCCTCGCCAGAACCGGATCGGCATTGATGTAGGGCAGTACGACAAAGCCCTCGCTGACCAGAGTCTTGGCCGCCAAAAAGGTCTCAACGGGATCTGGCAAAAGGTAGCGCGGGTCAGGGTGAATTTCCAACTTCACCCAATTCGGCAAACCAGCCGCGACCGCGAGGCGGGCCAGACGCACCGCCTCCTCGGCGTCCATGGCGCCGCTGGTGTTGGGCAGCAACTGCACGCTCTTGGGAATGAAATCCAGAATGTTGGCAAAGGGATCCGCCTTGCCGCTGAGATCGGCACGGCGAAGCGCCACCGTGACCAGTTGCGTGCCGCTCTGCGCAATCGCCTGGGCCATCAACTCGTTGGAGGCAAACTTGCCCGTGCCCATCATCAGGCGCGACTGGAAACAGCGACCAGCGATGGTCATGGGCTCAATGCAGAGGGCAGACATGGCGGCAGGGGCAACGACAACAAACCTCAGGCACCAAGCAACTGCAGGCGCTGCGGCAACTCCTCATCCTTGAGTTGAATGCCGATGAAGAAATCGCCGAAATCCCCAAACTGCGTGGTCACCTCATCCCAGCGCATCTCATAGACGATGCTCTTGATCTGGAACAAGTCATGGGCAAACAAGGTCACGCCCCACTCATGGGAATCCAGCCCCGTGGAACCGGTGACCAACTGCCGCACCTTGCCAGCGTACTTGCGTCCCGTACGAGCGTGACCGCTCATCAGCTCGCGGCGCTTGGCAAAGTCCAAGGCGTACCAATTTGCCCCCACCCAACGGCGCTTGCTCATCGGGTAGAAACACATCACCGGCCAATCCGGCATGTTGGGGTAGAGGCGATCCTGAAAGTACTTGTCCATGTGGCTCTTCCACTGGGCCATGCGCTCGTTGTGGGCATCACTTCCCACTTCGAGATTTTCCGTGCGCGCGATGCGCTCGGATGCCTCCTCAGGCTTCTCGCTGTACTCGGTCCACTCCGTCATCGAAAGATAGGACCATTCGACCTCCAGCACATCGGGGCCAAGGGAGAGAGCCAACTGCTTTTGCTGGGCATTGACCTGTTGCAGATCGGGCCCCAGCAGCATGAAGCCCAGATCGGCCTTGGCATTGACCATGCTGAAGCAGAGCAACTGCGTCGAGGGCGTGGCGCGCACGGCCGCCAGCGTCTCGGCAAAGCGCTTCAGGCGGGCGCTGCGCTGCTCAGCGCTCAGGGCCTGCCAGAAGCCGTGATCAATGCGGTAGAAGAGGTGCTGAACGATCCAGCCTTCCTGAGGAATAAGGGGTGACATGGGCGGGGGGCCTGCGCGGCGGAGAGTTGAGCTTACCCCATGGCAGGGATTGGCCACGGGGACAACTTCAAAAAAGGCATTGAAAGACCGGGCTCGGGCACTACTGTCTGACTCCACACCCCACCTCCCATGGCTGACGCTGCGAACAAATACACACAGAATGCCTCTGGCGCCTATTATGTTGATGATCAATGCATCGACTGTGATTTGTGCCGCGAAACCGCCCCGGCAAACTTCAAACGCGATGACGACGGTGGCCACTCCTATGTCTTCAAGCAGCCGGAAAACGACGAGGAAACCAAGCTCTGCGAGGAAGCCCTGACCAGTTGTCCAGTTGAGGCCATTGGCCGCGACGGCGAAGGCTGATCGCCCTGTCCATTTCACGGTGCTTGGCACCAGCAAAGGCCGCCCCCTGGTAACGGGGGGCGGTTTTTTTTGGCCTTAGCGACAAGCAGCGCGCAATAGATTTCAAGACAGGGCATTGCCGGAGCGTTGATTCTGTCTGAAGTTGTCTTCTGATCATGCTGCCTGCCCAACTCCCTGAGCCCAGCCGACTGGGCGATGTCCTCATGGCCTTCCTGAGCATCGCCTTTGAGGGTGCTCCCTACATCCTCATCGGCACGGTGCTCTCCGGCCTGATTTCCGCCTTTCTCGACGCCCGCCTTTTGGACCGGGTGCTGCCGCGCAACGGCCTGCTCTCCACCCTGATGGCTGGCGTGTTGGGCTTGGTCTTTCCCGTTTGCGAATGCGCCGTGGTGCCGGTGATTCGGCGCCTGGTGCAAAAGGGGCTGCCGGTCTCCTGCGCGGTGACCTACATGCTCGCCGCTCCGATCATGAACCCCATCGTGGCAGTCAGCACGCTCACCGCCTTCAAGGAGTTTGAAAAGCTCAACAGCCTTGGCGACTGGTCACAGGCCAGCATGACCCTCTCGCGACTCTCCCTGGGTTATGTGGTGGCAGTCATTGTCGGCCTGATTGCCCTGCGCTTCAAACCCTCGCAAATTCTGCAGCCGCGAGTCTTGGCCACACTGCCGACTGCAGCGTCCGGCGAAGGCGGCAGTCAGGACCAACCGACAGCCGCCAACTCCCTTGCCTCACGCCTGGTTCAGGCCATGCGCGCCGCGATGAGCGACTTTGTCGACACCACGATGTACTTCGTCATCGGCGTCGTCATCACCGCCGTCTTCAACACTCAGGTGGATCAATCCATCCTCAATCAAGTCGCGGGCAACCCTTACCTCGCCCTGCCCTCCATCATGGGACTGGCCATCGTGCTCTCACTTTGCAGCACCTCCGACGCCTTCATTGCCGCCCCGATGGCCGCCTTCTCCATGGCCGCCAAGCTGGCCTTCCTGGTGTTCGGACCGATGATGGACATCAAGTTGCTCTTCATGTACTCCGGCTTGTTCAGGCGCCGCATCGTTCTTGGCCTGCTGGTCCTGCTCTTCGCGCTCATCGCCTGCTTGAGCCAACCCTGGTACCAACTCGTCTCCGGCCTGGCCAAGTGATCAACCCCGATCCCTCAGCTGCCCCTCACCTTCACCTCCTGCCGCCCAAATCGCGATGACTGCCACCCGCCTCATCCTCCACTTCCTGAGCATTTTGGTGATGCTTGTCTGGAGCGCCGTGCTGCTCTACTTTTACTACAGCGGCCGCGTTGCCGCTTACCTGCCACCTGACGGCATCTTCCGCGCCATGGTTCTGATCTCTGGACTGGGCATGGCCGTGGTGGCCATCTTCAACCTTCTCACCACCCAACACGAGGCCGCGGCCTGCGACCATGACTGCGGCCACGACCACAGCCACGACCACAGCCACGACCACAGCCACGATCACGGCAACTGCGGCCACGACCACAGCCAC
>JAURHS010000070.1 GCA_030833205.1 Prosthecobacter sp. | reverse complement strand
CTTGCCCTGCTCGTTCTCCTGCTGCTCCTGCCCTCCGCCAATCGCGCGGCCGATGCCGCAGCGATGCGCCCCAATCTGATCTGGATCATGGCCGATGATCTGGGCTGGGGTGACCTGGGCTGCCAAGGCCAGAAACTCATCGCCACGCCCAACCTCGACCGCATGGCGGCGCAGGGCCTGCGCTTCCCGCAGTTTTATGCTGGGGCCACGGTCTGCGCCCCATCGCGCAGTGTGCTCATGACAGGCCTGCACCATGGCCACACCCGCGTGCGCGGCAATGCTGGCAAGGAACGCCCGCAGGCCCAGGCCCTGCAGGCTGGCGATCTCACCGTGCCCGCCCTTCTGAAGTCCAATGGCTACCGCACCGCGTTGATTGGCAAGTGGGGCCTTGGCGATGTGGGCCCCGCCGCAAGTGGCCTTCCCCTCAAGCAGGGTTTTGACGAGTTCTTTGGATACTTGAATCAGCACCATGCCCACAACCACTTCCCTTCCTTTTTGTGGGAGAACGAAACCAAGGTGACCCTGCCCAATGACCTGGTGGCCGTGGGCGACAGCGGCGCCGGCTACGCCTCCAAGCCTGTGCAATTCGCCGATGAGCTCTTTGCCCGCCGCGCGGTGGAGTTTGTTGATCGGCACCAGAATCAACCCTTCTTCCTTTACTGGAGCCTGGTGATTCCCCATGCCAACAACGAGCGCAGCAAGGCCCTGGGCAATGGCGCGCAGGTGTTGGACTTTGGCCCCTACGCCAGCAAGGATTGGCCCGAGCCTGACAAGGGACAGGCAGCGATGATTGGCCTGCTCGATGAGTATGTGGGACGCCTGCTGCGGCGGCTTGAGGAAACAGGTTTGGCCAATCGCACGCTGGTCATCTTCACCAGCGACAACGGCCCGCATCAGGAAAGCGGCCATGACCCCAAGCGCTTCAACCCCTCCGGGCCATGGCGCGGCATGAAGCGCAGCCTGACCGATGGCGGCATTCGCGTGCCCTTCATTGCCTGGTGGCCAGGGCAGATCAAGCCTGGCCTCAGCGCGCATGTTGGCCACTTCAGTGACCTGCTGCCCACAGCTGCCGAACTGGCGGGCGCGCAGCCCCCTGCGCTCACCGACGGCATCAGTCTGCTGCCCAGCCTGCAAGGCCGCAGCGCAGAGCAGGCCAACCATGAGTTTCTCTATTGGGAGTTTCACGAGGGCGGCTTCAGGCAGGCCACACTTTACCAAGGCCGCTGGAAGGGCATTCGCAGCGCGCCCAAGGCGGAGGCCCTGGAGCTTTACGACCTTCAAAACGATCCCACCGAGCAGCGCAACCTCGCCGCGTTGCAGCCGGAGTTGGTGGCCCGGCTCAGTGCCTATCTCGACCAAGCCCGCAGCGACAACCCAGACTGGAGGCCACAGTGGACGCAGGCCAAGGCAGGCAGGCGCAACAAGGCTGGCAAGCCCAAGCCTTGAGGCGTGGCGCGCCGCACGGACGCCAAGCTAGGGCTCGGGCAACTGCACCGCACCCGTGCTGCGATTGCCCTCAAGCGCGATGGCCTTGGCCTCAGGCCCAATCTTCACCGCCTGAGTGCGCACGCCACGGCGCTGCTCGGCAAATTCGTTGTTGGCGATGAGAATGTCCTGGGTGCCCCCCTGCACTTCCACCACCGCGTTGCCATGGCCGGCATTGTTGAGGAAGCGGTTGCCGATGATGCGGTTGCGGTGCCCGGCGAAACTGGCGCCGCGCTCCGGGCGAAAGAGCAGACCCTGCGCCTTGCTTGCCGCCACGGCATTGCCCGTCACCAGATTGTCGGTGTCGCGATGGCCAATGGAAATGCCCACCCGATTGCCCTCGATCTGATTGTCCTGGGCCAGACCGTACTTCACGCCCCAGCAAAAGAACAAACCAATGTCACTGCCACGCAGCACATTGCGGCGAATGATTGGCCGCTGTGATCCGCTGCCTGGGTGCAGCGCAAGGTTGCGGTGGTTTTCCAACACACAGTCCTCGACCAACACATCGTGGCTGATCTGCCAGGAAATCCCATCGCCTGGATAGTTGCGCACCCAGAGCCTGCGCATCTGCACCCGATTGCAATCCTGCAGGAAGATGCCACCGGCGTAGTTGCCGTCGAGTTCAGCATTCTGCCCGCGGTTGCCATCCAGGGACAGGTTCTCGATGCGCACATCCTCCACAAACTCACCATCCAACAAGGCAAAGGAGCTGCTGCAGTTGGCGCCGTGAATGGTCCAGAGATTTTCCCGCAGCGCCTTGTCCAACTTGAAGCGCGAGCCGCTGCGCGCCACCAGAGTGCGTTTCAGGACGGTCTGCCTGCCCGTGACCGGATCGCGGGCGCGCAGGCAGACTCCGTCGCCCACCCGAAAGCCGCTGGCATCGGCAAGGGTGATCTCCTGATCGTACCAATCGCTGTCTTCCTCCAGCGCCACGGTGATGGAGGGCTCCTTGATCAGCCGCGTGGCCTCGCCTTCACCACGCAGGTGCACCCCTGAGCGCAGGTGGACTGCGTTGCGCAGGCGATAGGTGCCCGCCTTGATGCAGACCTCACCGCCGCCGAGATTGGCCAGCATGTCCACGGCGGCCTGCAACACCCGTTGATCCGCACCCACCAGATCGGCATCGCGGTTGCCAACCGTGAGGCGCAGGCCCTCCTGCCACTGCGGCTGCACGCGCTGATCCCCACTGGTCTGCCGGGGCCGGGTGACCTCAGGACGCTGGCCTGGGGCGGCAGCGGCCCAGATCAGGGTCAGTGCGAGGATTGAGGGCTTCATGGGCAAGGGAACGCCCAAGGTCGGCGCCCTGTTGCAAGGCCTGCCGACTTCAAGCCTTAGGCGAGGATCTCGCGCACCACCTCGCCGTACACATCGGTCAGGCGGTAGTCGCGGCCCAATTGCCGCCAGGTCAGACGCTCGTGATCCAAGCCCAGCAGGTGCAGAATGGTGGCGTGCAGGTCATGCAAATGCACCCGACCTTCCACGGGCCGATAGCCAAACTCATCGGTCTGGCCATGCATCAGGCCTCCGCGCACACCGCCTCCCGCCATCCAGGAGCAGAAACTGTCGGGCTGATGCTCGCGGCCATGCTTCTCAATGGGTGCGGTGCGGCTTAAATCCTGGCTCCACGGAGTGCGCCCGAATTCGCCGCTCCAAACCACCAGCGTGTCCTCCAACAGGCCGCGGGATTTGAGATCGCGGATCAGGCCCGCGCAGGGCTTGTCGGAGGCGGCACAACTTTTGGGCAGGGCGGCACGAATGCCGCCATGGTGATCCCAGCCGTCGAGGGTGACCTGCACAAAACGCACCCCAGCCTCACTCAATCGCCTTGCCAACAGCAGGGCACGACCATTGCGGTCAGTGTTGGGCTCACCAATGCCATAGAGCCGTTGGGTGGCCGGACTCTCATTGCTCAAGTCCACCAACTGCGGTGCCGCACTCTGCATGCGAAAGGCGGTCTCCATGCTGTGAATCATCCCTTCAAGACGGGGGTCCGCTGGCTCGCGCTCAAGCAGGCGGCGATTCATGCGCTGAATGAACTCAAAGCGGCGGCGCTGTGAGCCCACATCGGATTGATTGTCGGTGAGAAAATCAATGGCCGGATCGCTGGCCTTGGCGGGGAGCACCACGGGCGTGCCTTGATGGGCGGCAGGCAAGAATGAGGAACCGTATAGCCTGGTATCGATGCCGGGATGAATGGTGAGAAATCCAGGCAGACTCTCGTTCTCGGTGCCCAGACCATAACTGATCCACGAGCCCAGGGAGGGTCTGGCCTCCGTCAGCGCTCCGGTGTGAAACTGCAGGGCCGCCGGCCCGTGCTGATTGTTGTCGGCGTGCACGGCACGCAACAGGCAGATCTCATCGGCAATGGCCGCGGTGTGCGGCAACAGATCGGAGATGGTCACGCCAGACTGGCCGCGTGGACGCACCGGAATCTCGGTGCCAAGAGCCAACATGCGCTCGGTGCTCTCGTGCTTGTCGCGGTCCGGCAGCGGGGCCTGAATGCTCTGCCCATGGCGGCGCTGAATCAGCGGCTTGGGGTCGAAGAGATCCATCTGCGAGGGGCCGCCAGACATGTACAGGAAGATCACGCGCTTGGCTCGCGGGCGCAGATGCGCACGGCGCGGGGCAAGTGGATTGGACGCGGCCTGCAACAGGCCTTGCAGCGCCATGGCACCAAAACCTGCGCCAGCATGTTGCAGCAGGTGACGGCGGGAAAAGGGGGCAGAGGGCGGGATCATGATCAGGGGCGACGCAGAAATTCTCCAGTGGCCATGAGGGCGCGGGCCAGCTCAGAAAGGGCAGCCTGCGGTTCGTCAGGCTTGGCGGCTCTCACCTGCTCGGCGCGGACCTGGGCGAGGAAGGCCAGACTCTCCTGCACCTCCGCAGGCTGAGGCGGCCGGCTGAAAAGGCGAAGCCAGAGGCGGCTGATGCCGACCCGCTCATCGAAGCCGGCGCCGCGACACAACAAGGCGGCCACATCATCAGCGCGCTGAGCAATGAGCTCCGCGTTGAGCAAATAAAGCGACTGCGTGGGCACCGTGGTCTCGCTGCGTTTGCCGGCGAGCTGCGCAGGCTGCGGGAAGTCGAAGATATCGCGCAGTCTGGCGCTGCCGGGTTGGGTGCCGGTGCGCACCACTGGCAGGTAAAGCGTGCGTTCAAAGGCCTGAGTGGCACGCTCCGTCTTGATCGCAAACTGGGGGTGATTGCTCTTGGCCGTGATGGGCAGGCCGCTGACATTCTCCGCAAACTCCAGCGGCAGCCCTGGTCTGCCCTGGCCGGAGACGAGGCGACCCGAGGCCAGCAGCATCGCATCGCGAATCGACTCGGCGTCCAAGCGCTGCGCATTCATGCGCCACAGCAGGCGGTTGTCGGCATCAACCTTTGCCAGCCTCCCATCAAGCGCGGCGCTTGAGCGCATCGCATAGGCACGGCTGGAGACCAGCAGGCGGATCAAGGCCTTTGGTGACCAGCCCTCTCGCATGAAGCGCGCGGCGAGATAATCGAGCAACTCCGGGTGGGTGGGCCGGTCACCGCGCACCCCAAAGTAATCCACACTGCGCACCAGGCCCTCGCCAAAGAGCTTTTGCCAGATGCGGTTGACTGCCACGCGGGCGGTGAGCGGGTGACGGGCATCGGCAATCCACTGCGCCAGTTGCAAGCGACCGCTTTGATTGGCCGCGATCTTCGGCTGCTCCTCCCATGAGGCCACGCGCACCAGGCCGCGCGGCACACTGGCTCCGAGCGCGTAGGGATTGCCGCGAATGGTGATGCGCATGTCGGCGGGCTGGGCCGCGTCCTCCACGGCGATGGCCTTGGGTCGGCCGGGGTGGAAGTACTCGCCGTGCGCAATGGCCAGCTCGAGCTTGGCGATCCTGGAGCTGAGCTCATCGCGTTGTTTCTGCTCCTGTGGCCCGGCCTTCGTGGGCAGGGCCTTGAGCCTTGCCTGCAAGGCGGCCAACTCATCGCGTTTGGGCCTGAGCTGGGCTTCATGCAGCCGCCCGGCCTCCTCGTCCTCCGGCAGAATGGGCAGGGCCACACGCTGCACATTGCTCCAGATCCCATGCGGAGTCTTGAAGGTGGTCTTGCTGCTGCGCATGATGCCGGCAAGCCCGTAGTAATCCTGCAGACCGATCGCATCGAACTTATGATCATGGCAGCGCACACAGCCCAGCGTCATGCCCAAAAAGGCGGTGCCCACCTTGCTGACCTGGGCATCAATGAAGTCCACCTCCATCTTGAGCTTGTCGATGGCATTGATGTCCACATCGCCCAACAGCAGAAAGCCGGTGGCGATGAGGTTGGCGCGCCGCTCGCGCGGAGTTGACGCCGGCAAAAGATCTCCGGCAAGCTGCTCCATGACCAGGCGCTGGTAGGACTTGTCGGTGTTGAAGCTCTCCACCAAATAATCGCGGTAGCGCCAGGCATGCTCGGCAAAGACCTTGCCCTCGGTGCCGATCTGCTCGGCATAACCCACCAGATCGAGCCAATGCCTGGCCCAGCGCTCGCCATAGGCCCGACTGCCCAACAAGCGCTCAATGACCTTGGCGCGTGCCTGCGCCGAATCATCGGCGATGAAGTCCGCGATCTCTTCCTCCGTGGGCGGCAGCCCGGTGAGATCAAGGCTGATCCGTCGCAGCCACTCATGCGCATCGGCATCTGCCGCAGGCACAAGCCCCGCCTGATCCAGGCGGCGCTTCAAAAAGGCGTCCACCTCATTGTGCGGCCAAGGGTCCTTCTGCAGCGCAGGCACCGGCGGCGCGACCACGGGTTGATAGGCCCAGTGACGACGCCCAGCTTCAATGTCCACGCCGGACTTGGCCGCCACCGGGGCTGCCGCAGCCACACGGGGATCTGGAGCCCCCATCGCCACCCAACGCTCGAGGATCGCAATTTCCGCTGCCGGCAGTTTGCCCTTCGGCGGCATCGCCAGATGCGGATTGCCGTAACGCACAGCCTCAATGAGACGACTCTTGCCGACCTGACCAGGCTGAATTGCCGGCCCGCTGTCGCCTCCACTCTGCCATCCGGCTCGCGAGTCCAACACCAAGCCGCCCTTGATCTTGCCGGCATGGGAGTGGCACTCCAGACAGCGTGCCCGAAGCAGGGGTTCCACCTCAGCCTTGAAGAAGGACTCGCCCCCGGATTGCGCCAGGCATGGCAGGGCCAAGGCCGCCATCACAGCGGCTCGGAAAATCAAGCACAAACGATCAAAAACCATGCCGAGTTGAAGGTACGCCACCGGGCCAGCCATCCTCGCGAATCCAGCGCATTTTTCCCTGCGCCCCCGCCCGCTGACCGCCGCCCCGATCCCAGGCCTTCAACGGCTGGTGGGGGCAGAGCGCAGGAAGGCAATGAGATCGGCAATCTGCCCGGGTTGCAGGACCTCGCCCAAGCCCGCAGGCATCAGGGAAACCTGCCGCAGCCTGCGCACCTGGGCATGCTTGCGCAGGACGGTGCGCTGAGCCCCTCCGGCCAGCGCCAAGGTCAGGCTGGTGGGCGACTCCGAGGTCACAATGCCCAGCAGATTTTCACCGCGTCTGGTCTGCACATGCACGCTGTCATAACCCGGCCTTGCCGCCTCACTGGGAAAGAGAATGTCGCGCACGATGGTCTGTGGCGCGCGCTGAAACTCCGCATCGAGATCCGGCCCCACGCTTGCCCCCAAGCCATGGCTGCGGTGGCAGGCCGCACACAGGCCGGCAAAGACCTCGCGCCCCCGCCCCGCATCGGCCGGCTTTTCCAAGGCCGCCAGCACCGCAGGCATCCGTTTCTCCCATTGGGCAATCTCAACGGCCTTGGGAGGTTCGGGCAAGGCCATGGGCGGCGCTGCCACCCTGGGCGCGCGCAGCTCCTCCAGAGATTGGCGCAGCAGGTCTGCGGATCTCCCCTTGGGCATCCGCTGCAGGCTCTGTTGAATCGCCACAAGATCCCCGCGCCCGGCCACGATGCCCGCCAGGTGAAACTGCACCGCCTCACCACGGCCGGGATCACGGGCCAGGTCCAGCATCAACTCCTGCTCGAGGCCTCGGGCGGAGCAGGCAATGGCCGCATCCATCCAGCGCAGGTGGCCATAACGGCGGGCCAAACTCAGCAGGGCCTCGCGCTTGGGCCCAAGGCCCGAGGCCAACTCCAGCGCCAGAGGCGCGGACAACTCGCGCTTCCAATCCACGGCATGAACATCGCCGCCACGGCGCAATTGCAGCAATTGCTTTTCGTCCTCACTCAGAGGCGGCGCCTGCCACTCACCCGCCGCACGCAGCACCCAAATCCTTCCACGGTCGCGGCCATTGAGCAGGCCGTATTGCTGCTGCAGATGGCGTGGGATGGCAGAGTAATCCTCAATGATCTCGCGGTAAAAATCGACGATGGCCATATCCCCGGTGGGAGTCTGCGTCAGGGCCACGGGATGAAACCAGGAATCGCGCGAGGCGAGAAACTCACCTTGCGATTCCTGCGGCAGGCGCTCAAGGCTCCAGGAGGTGCCCTCGCGCTTGAGGCGGGCGCGGTGAACGAGATTTTGTGCCGGCTCGCAGACGAAATACTCGCCGCGCCAAATCAGATTGCTGCAGGCACTGGTGAAATACCCGGAGGCAGCGGCATCGCTGAGGCTGATCTTGCGGTAGAAGGCGAAGTACTCGGCGTGCTCCTCCCGCCGAACCCGCCAGGGATGCGGCTTGGCCAGGGGATAGACACGGGTGTCCTCGCAGGCGGGCTGATCCAGCGCGGGCGAAGGGGCATCGGCATTGGCCTGCAACGCACTCCAGGAAAGCGGCGTGACTTGCAGGCCCGCATGGGTCGTCGTGCAAACAAAACGCTCACCGGTGGCCGTGAAGGTCATGCCCATGGTCTTGGTGCTGCCGCCCACCGGCTCGATGGCCGAGCCATCGGCGCGGATGCGAAAATCGCTGGCCGGCAACTCCACTGGAGTCTTGAGATGCGGTCCGCTGATGCGCCCGCCATGCTGGCCACGGCCAAAGTACAGCCAGCCATCCGGGCTCCAGGTTGGGCTGTTGATGCTGCGCTCCAAAATGGCCTGACCGAAGCCGGAGAACAAATCCTCCTTCACCTCGGGGCGATCATCGCCATCGCGGTCAGCCAGAAACACGATGCGCGTGCTGCAGGCCACAATCACACCGCCGTTGCCGGCGGCAATGCCATGGCAGGGAGGCAGCCGATCCGCCCAGATCACCGCATCATCCATGCGCCCATCGCCATCGCGGTCGCGCAACAGCTTCACCGTGCCATAGGTCTCAGCCTCGGCCCTTTTCTTGTTGGCCTCGCTGGCCTGAACGCGCCTGACCTCCAGGTCCAACGCACCGCTGCGGTTGAGTTCGTCAATCTCCAGTTGCCCTTCCAGATTGTAACCGTGCAATTCACAGACAAAGCAGCGCCCCTTCTCATCCCAGCAAATCCCGCTTGGCTCAGTGATCAAGGGCTCGGCGGCCAGCAACGAAATGCGGTATCCCTCAGGCAGCACAAAGGCCTGCCGACTGGCTTCGGGGCTCAGGGGCTGCGGGGCATCCCTGGGCTTTGGGATGATGCCATGAGCCGCCGAGGCTGCCCAAACGATGATCCCCAGAGCGGCACCTCTCATGGGCGGCAACTGCGCCCATGGTCGAAAGCTGAGAGTCAGCGCAAGTCGATCCATCCTGATCAAACAACCATTCTCGCCACAGTCTTACCCTTGGAAGCACAAGATGAGCACAGCCGGGCGCAATTTCGACCCAGGAAGCGCGCCTCGTTTAGGGTAACCTCATGAAACGATGTTGGTTGACCCGCCTTTGCCCTACCCTCCATCCCTTGGAACTGACTGCGCCCTGCACCCCATGAAAACACTCACCTCCCTTCTGCTTGCACTTTGGCTGAGCCTGCCCTCCCTGCATGCGGCTCCGATGCTGGATCTCGACGGGGACGGCATTGCCAACTCCACAGACACGGATGTGGACAACGATGGCCTGCCAAACGGGCTCGATCGCAATGTGGATGGCGGCCTGGCTCGCCGTGGTCCCTACGCTGGCCGCTACATCGGCGACAAACTCAACAATGACCATCCGACGGAATTGGACATTGATGAGGATGGCCTGCCTGACAACGACCCTGCAGAGACTGACATTGATGGCGATGGCTTTGCCGACGATGACTTGGCCGAGACCGACATTGACGGCGATGGCCGTCCCGACTCCAGCCCGGCGGAAAAAGACACCGACGGCGATGGCTTGGCCAACAACGCTGCCTTGGAAACCGACATTGACGGCGACGGACTGCAGGACGATGACGCCTTGGAAACCGACATTGATGGCGATGGATTGCCCGATGACAATCCGGCCGAGGTAGACATTGACGGCGACGGACTGGTGGACAACGCCGCCGCCGAAAGGGACATTGATGGGGATGGCCTCAACGATGACGATGTTGCCGAAAACGACACTGACGGCGACGGTGAAGACGATGCAGACAGCGACGAAACCGACATTGACGGCGATGGCCTTGAGGATGACGACGACTACGAGACTGACACCGACGGAGACAGTCTGGCTGACGACTCCCCGAAGGAACTCGACATTGACGGGGACGGGCTGGAGGATGACAACGCCTCGGAGTTGGACATTGACGGCGATGGCCGCAGCGACAATGACGCCGAAGAAACCGACATTGACGGTGATGGCCGCAGCGATGACGCGGCGACGGAGAAGGACATTGACGGCGATGGCGTCGCCGACGGCGATGCCCGTGAACAAGACATTGACGGCGATGGCGAACTGGATGACAGCGCAGACGAATCCGACATTGACGGCGATGGGCGGGGCGATGGCGACCTCGATGAACTCGACATTGACGGCGATGAGGCGGAGGACGACAGCCCCGCCGAACTGGACATTGATGGTGACGGCAGGCGCGATGATGCCGCAGACGAGGACGACATTGACGGCGACGGCTACGACGATGGCGACGCCGAGGAGGATGACATTGACGGCGATGGCCGCCGCAACGGCAGCATTGATGAGGATGACGACGATGGCGATGGCCGTCGCCGCGGCTCACGCGATGAACGCGATGATGATGGCGATGGCGTGGAAAACGAAAGTGACGAGGATGATGACAACGATGGCCAAACCGATGACGAGGACGATGATGACTCCGTCGGAGAACGCGGTCTCATCGCCTCCACCTCGGTCAACGGCGGGTTGCCCCCGCTCTCCCTCGTCGGCTGGGTGCTACTGGTGGGTGAGGCCGGCGATGACAGTGCCGATCGTCTGAGTTTCGGTCTCGAGAATTCGCTGATCTTCTCGGACTCAGGGCGCAACTATGCCCTGACTTACTCTCTGCCCCAGCCTCCCAACGGAGCCCTGCTCACCGTGTCGGTGGTGACCCGCGTCGGTCGGCGCAGTGATTACCAATTCAATTTCAGCACGGGGGCCTGCCTCCTTCAGAAATTTGAAGGTGGCATCCTCAAGGAGAGCAAGAACCTGGTGTTCCAGGTGGCGCAAATGCCCAACTGATCGCGGCTCCAATGACCCACCGCATCACTCAGGGCTGCGCGCTTTTCGCAGCCGTGTTGCTGGGCTATGGCCTCGGCCGCATCGGCCCCACAGACTTTCCTGCAGCGGTTGAGAAACCCAGCAAGGACTTCGGACGCTCCACCCAACCAGTCGTCCAATCCGGCCGCAGCGTGCAGGCAGCGCTTGTTGCAGCGCTTGCAGAAATGGATGGTCGGCAGCGACGAAGGCAACTGGAAGGCATGGCGTTGGAGGTGGGTGCACGCGACCCGGCGCAGGCACTGCGACTGCTTTCCTCCATCGTCGGCATTGCCGACAAGCAGGCGTATCTGGGGCCTTTGTTCGAGCAATGGGTGCTGCGCGACCGCGCTGCGGCCCTGAAGGCCGCCCAGGAACTTCCCGCCGGTGAACTGCGGAGCCTGGCCTGCGCCTGCGCAACCCGCATCTGGGCCAAAAGCCAGCCCAACGAGGCCGCAGCTTGGGCCCAAGACAGTCTGCGCGGCAGCGCCAGACAGGCGGCATTGCAGGCAATCGCGGAGACTTGGGCGCTTGACGACCCCAATGCCGCAGCCCGCTGGGCCATGGCCAAAATCTCGCAGCGCGATGGCAGCGTGGTGTTGTTGGAGGTCATGCGCATTTGGGCCAACAGCAACCCCACCCAAGGAGCAGACTGGGCGAGCAGCCTCAGAGGCGGCCTGCGCGACCAAGCCGTTGCGGCCCTGCTGACCGAATGGAGCGACCTGCAACCTGCCCTCGCAGCAGCCTGGTTGCGGGGGCACCCGGACTTGCTGCATTTGGCGGCGGTGGTGACTGGGGCCTGGAGCCAGACGGATCCGGGGGCCGCAGCGAATTGGGCCGCTTCATTGCAGGAGCCCAGCCAGCGCGCCGCGGCGGTGCAACAGGCAGTGGCGAGTTGGGCGGCGATTCAACCCGATCAGGCCCTGATTTGGGCCACCCAGCTCAACGAGGAGGGGCAGCGCCTGTCACTGACCCAGCAGGTTCTCGCCACCTGGGCCATGGACGATCCTCCTGCCGCCCTTGCGCAAGCCAATGGGATTGAGATTCCCGCGCAGCGCGTTGCCATGCAGCAGCAGGTCTTTGAGACTTGGGCCGAACAATTCCCGGATCAACTGGCAGCATGGATTGCCAAAAACCCGACGCTGCAACAAAGCGATCTGGCGCGCGAGCAACTCAGCTTGGTGTGGAGCCAGGCGCAGCCCGAGCAGGCCATGCAGGTGGCTCAATCCATTGTCGAAGCGCAACGCAGACGGCAGAGCGTGCAGAACACTTGGTCGAACTGGCAGGCGGTCAATCCCACCTCAGCCCAGCATTACCTGCGCAATCACCCGCAGATTCTGCCGTTGATCCAACAGCCCTGACCTCAGCCGCACTCCGGGATCGTGGGCCAAAGAAACGCCGCCATCCCCAGCCTTGCGGGAATGGCGGCGCCGGGGACGACTCAAGCCACGGGCCTGAGTCGCCGCGCCTTGAGTTTACTTGGCCTTGCAGCAGTCCTTGCCACAGACCTTGCCGGCGTCCTTGCAGCATTGAGCGCAGGATTTGCCTTGGTCAGCGCAGCATTTCTTGCAGGCACTGGCAGCCATCGCGCCGGAAGCCAGAATGGAGAAGGCCAGAAGAGAGAACAGAGTTTTCATGGATTTGGATTGGTTTTTGTGGGTTGAATGGAAGGGACAGCCCACCGCAAAGGCCGGAGCGTCATCAGCCTTGGACAATCGCCGCAATGCGATGCCATGCGTTGCGCCTTCCTGGCGCCGAGCCAGATGCCCATTGCGTGGGCATGGTGCCTGAAGCACCGGCCCCCCTCATCAATGCAACCAACGACAGTGCAGCGCACATCGCCATCGCGCCGGCAGGACCTCGCGCCACAACAGCGGGCTCAAGCGCTCAGGATTGAGACTTGGCCCACGGTGCGAAGGCGGCGGCGAGTCGAGACCCGGCTCGGCGACCAGGGAGGAAGCGGCAGCAAGATCAACTCCGGCAGTCGCAGGCAGCGACTCGCGGGCCGCGCCGCCCTCGCAGCAGGGCCGATGCTGCGGGGCCTGGGGAAAATCGCCAGCACCTTGAGCCATGGCGCAGGGACAGGCTGGACAGGCTTCCCTTCGTTCTGCGGCCAGTGAGCCCCAGCAGCAAAGGTGCAGCGGCGGCACCAGCAGCAGGGCGAGGATGGCGGCAAGCAGCGACCTCATGAGCAAGGGGTCAGACCCTCCCGACCTTGGCGGCGCTCAAAACTTCCCGCCCTTTTCTGCGCCAGTCCCATGACCTGAGTCGTTTCCCAAAACACAACTCGCTCATCGCCATGGCCTACCCCAACATTGACGCCAAAGCCCCAGACTTCGTTGCCCCCGTGGTTGGCGGCGACTTCGCCCCGGGCAGCTCGCTGAAACTCTCCTCGCTGCGCGGTCAATGGGTGCTGCTCTACTTCTACCCCAAGGATGACACCCCGGGCTGCACCACTCAGGCCTGTGGCCTGCGCGATGAGTTCAAGGCCTTGGGCAAAACCCTGCGCGTGTTTGGCATCAGCCCCGACAGCGTGGGCAGCCACGAAAAGTTCATCCGCAAATTTGAACTGCCCTTCCCTCTGATCAGCGACGCCGATCAGGCCATCGCCAACGCCTACGGCGTCTGGGTGGAGAAAAGCATGTACGGACGCAAGTACATGGGCGTTGAACGCAGCAGCATGATCATTGACCCCGAGGGCAAACTGCGCGCCGTGCTGCCCAAGGTCAAACCCGCAGAGCATGTGGCGCAGGTGCAGGCCACTCTCAAGGAATTGGGCGCCTGAGGTACCCTTGAAGTGCGGCCGAGGAAGACGGCGGCCCAACGGAAATCGTCAAAACGAACATTTGCGAGCAGGGCATGCCATTGTATCCATGCCACTCAGGCTGCCAGCTTTTGGCGGTTTTGCCCATGGTCCACTCCACACGCCAACTGCTTCCCCGCCTGCTGCGCTTGGGCTTGGTGTTGCTGCTCTGCTTCAGCGTGGGGCTGCATTGGGTGCTGTTGCAGTCCACGGCCTGGGTGGGCATGACGCTGAAGTACTCCCTGCAAAGTGGCTCACTGTCGCAGGGACTGGAGCAAACTTTTGATGGAGATCACCCCTGCCCCCTTTGCAAGGCGGTGCAGCGCGGGGTTCAGGGTGAAGAGGGCGACAACGACAAGCCCGAGGCTCCAACCAAGATCGGCAAGCCCATGCCTCAGGATCGTGAGATGGCGGGCCCTGTGTTGCGACCCCCACACCGACTTTCCGAGCCGCTGGGGCTGCAACGCCAGTCCCTGGCCATGAGGCGCCATGTTGCGCCGCTGCTGCCGCCGCCACGAGTCGGTTGAGCCCAACTCGTCTGTCTTCTCGCCTGGATTGCGCCGTGCAGCTCGCGCGCTGCCTCGGGCGTCGGCGGACTTGGTTCGGGCACCTTGGATGACCAGCCCAGGCGATTTCCATCGTCTGCGGCTCAGATCCCGCGTGGGCGCAATCCGGCGCCCAAGGCATCAGCGCCCATTCGACGGGCACGCTCCACCTCCCAGTCTCATGCTTCGACTTCTCATGCTTGCCGCGTTGTCGGCAGCTCAGCTTGCCGCACAGGGCTCCTACATCCATTTTGAGGCCAGGCAGGTTCACCCTCTGGCACTTTGTCCCGATGGCAACACCCTATTGGCACTCGACAGTGCCAACGCGCGCCTCTGCCGTTTTGACCTGCGCGAGGATCCGCCGCGCCGTCTGCCACCAATCCCCGTCGGACTGGAGCCAACCACCGTGCGTGCGCGCAACAATGACGAAGTGTGGGTCTGCAATGAAGTCAGTGACTCAGTGAGCGTGATCAGCCTGCAGGCCAACGCCGTCATGGATACCCTTGTGGTGGGCGATGAACCCACAGACCTGATTTTTGCGCAGGGCCGCGCCTTTGTGGTATGCGCCCGTTCGCGGGAGTTGCGGGTGTTTGATGCAAGCAGCCGCATGCCTCTGGGCAGTGTCGCTCTGCAAGGTCTGCAACCTCATGCGATGGCCCTCAGTGCGGACGGCAACCGCCTGTGGGTGGCCTGCCTACTTTCGGGCAATGGCAGCACGGTATTGCCGCGTGCAGACGCCAGACCTCAGGGGACGCCGCAGAACCCTTCACTGCCCGCCGCGCCTGCCACCACGGAGATTGTCTCCACGGGAGATCCGCGGGTAAAACATCAGGTCTTGGATCACGATCTGATTGAAGTGGACCCCTTGAGTCTGGAGGTTCTGTCGCATCGCGGTGGCGTGGGCACTCATCTTTTTGACCTGAGCATGAGACCGGGCGGCAGTGAACTTTGGGTCTGCACTCAGGACTCCCGCAATCTCACCCGTTTTGAACCTGCGCTGCGAGGCCATGTGGTGGACAGCGCCTTGGTGGCGCTTGATGGCAATCAACGGCGGCGACATGACCTCAATCCTGACCTCGATTATGCCTTGCTGCCCAACCCTGCGGCGCAGGCCGTGGCGCTGGCCATGCCAACTTCACTTTGTTTCAGTGCAAATGGCAGCCAACTGTGGGTGGCGGCCTTTGGCTCTGACCGCATTGCCAGAATTGATGCCGACACCGGTGCCATCGCCGCCCGCGTGGATCTTCGCATCGGGGCTGATCCTTCGGCGGCAGCGATGCGCGGTCCGCGCGGTCTGCAGCTCGATGAAAGCCGTCAACGGCTCTATGTGCTCAACAAACTCTCCTCAAGCCTCAGCGTGGTGGACACGGTGGATGAATCCCTGCGGCACGAATTGCCTCTGGCGCAGCATGATCCCATGCCCGCAGCGATTCGTCGCGGACGCGGTTACCTCTTTGATGCGAGACTCTCAGGCAACGGCACAGTCTCCTGCGCCAGCTGCCATCTCGACGCCGATCGCGACGGTCTGGCCTGGGACTTGGGCGACCCCAGCGGTGAGATGATCACGGTGATGGGCTCCAACCTCAGCGTGCATGACAACACCGCCAGACCGCGCGCCCTGCACCCCATGAAGGGGCCGATGGTCACTCAAACCCTGCGTGGTCTCGCCCAGGGCGCCCCCTTTCACTGGCGCGGCGACCGGCCAACCCTGCAAAGCTTCAACAGCACCTTCGACAAGCTCATGGGTGGCAGCCTGCAGGATCAGGACGACATGAACGATCTGGCGACCTACCTCAACTCACTGGCCCACCACAGCAACCCCAATCGCAATCTCGACCGCAGTCTGCCGACCCAACACGCCGGTGGCAACCCCTTGCTGGGCCGCGACTTGTTCAATCATCACACCAAGTCGCATTGCAACACCTGCCACTCCCTGCCACAGGGCAGTGATCACAATCTGGATCTGCCACAGGAAGCGGGCCTGAGTCAGCCGATCAAGAATCCGCCACTTCGTACGCTCTACCAGCGTTTGGATTTTGACCCCAGGCCAGGAGTCTCATCGCTGAGCGGTTTCGGTCTGCTGCACGATGGCACGGGCGGCAGGACCCTGCTGCCCACCGTGCACCCGTATGTGTTGGATCAGCTTTCCACCGCCAGTGAGTTTGCCAACCTCAGCGCCTTCCTGCTTTGTTTTGACACCGGCACGGGGCGTACAGTGGGGCACAGTTTCACGCTCAATGCGCAGCGACTTGGCGACTCGAATCTGCGCGATCAAATCGCCCTGCTGGAAAGCCGCGCCTCGCTGGCCTCGCCCGATTGCGATGTGGTGGCTCACGGCAGCATCGCAGGATTGCAACGCTTCTGGTGTTGGAGACAGGGGCGCTATCATCCCGATCGCAGCGACCAACCCGCATTGAGCCGCGAGGATCTGCTCGCGCTGATCAAGGCACAGGACCGCCTGACACTGCTGGGAGTGCCTGCTGGTGCAGGGGCGCGCCTGAGCATTGATGAAGACGGCGATGGCGTGCTCAACGGCGATGATCCCCATCCCGGCCTTGAGGATGGACCGCCCCGCATTCTCGAGCATCCACGCCAATTGGCCGTCACAGAGGGTTCCATCGCCATTTTCGCCGTTGAGGCTGCGGGCGTGGATTTGCAGTTTCAGTGGCGCCGCAGTGGCAGCCCGGTGGGCGACAATGCCGCAACCCTCGAGATTGCCGCTGCCAGCGCAGCCGATGTTGGAGACTACACCGTGACAGTCAGCAATGCCCTCGGCAGTGTGACCAGTGCCAAGGCCGGCCTGCGATTGGTGGCAGGCGCGCAAATTCTTCGTCATCCCCTGTCGCAGAGTGTCGCTGAGGGCGGCAACGCCCATTTCAGCGTCAGCGCCAGCGGCAGCAACCTCACCTATCAGTGGTGGCGCGGCAACCAACTCATCGGTGGTGCGCGTCAGGCCACGCTGCGTCTGCCTGGGGTTCGCGTGCATGACGCCGGCCTCTACAGCGTCGAGGTCTCCAACGGCGCGACCAGCGTGCGCAGCCAGGCCGCAGAGCTGGCCGTGAGGCCATGGCCAGTGATCACTCCACCAGCCTTCTCCGCCATCATGGTGGGCCAGACAGTGCAGTGGCAACTCAGCGCGATCCCTCACCCCACAAGCTTCAGCGCGGATGGACTTCCCGCTGGCCTGCGGTTGGATCCTGCCAGCGGCAGGATCACCGGGCGCGCCATCAAGGCGGGCATCCACCGCCTGCGCCTGCGCGCCAAAAATGCCAATGGCACCGGCGAAGCAGTGGAGCAAACCCTCCGCGTGCTGGAGCTTGACCCCCAGGTCCTGGGCGTTTTTGAGGCGACACTGGCACGCCACCACAGTGCGAGTCTCGGCGGTGAGCTTGGGGGATGGTTGCAGTTGGCCACCACCACTGCCGCCTCCTTCAGCGGCAGCCTTCAAATCGGTGCGCTAAAACACAACTTCAACGGACTGCTCGACACCCAGTCAGGGAGTGATCCTCACGGGCGGGCGCTGATTCTGCGTCGAGGGCAGGCTGCGCTGGAGTTGACACTCGACCTGGCGCGCGACGGCAGTGGTCTGAGCGCCTGGATTGCGGATGGTTCGAACAGCATCAGTGCCACGGGCCGCCGCCGCGTGGCTGCGGCTGGAAGCTGGCAGGGAGCCTACACCATGGCGATGAAGCCACCTGCGGATGCCGCAGGGCCAGGAGGCTGGAGCCTGGGTGCGATGACGCTGGGTGCCACTGGTGCCTCCAACCTCGTGATTCGACTGGCTGATGGCAGCCCTGCCATCACTCGCGGGCTGTGGCTGCGGGATGACCAGAGTTTTGCGCTTCTGGCCCTGCACAACGGCGGCAGGGCTTCGCTGTTGGGACAGTGGATTCTCGGGCAGGATGGAGATCTGGCCCCCTCGCAGGTGAGCTGGTTGTCCCTGACCCATCGTTCCTCGCGCAGCTACCGCGATGGTTTTGCGTCAATGCCCCTCCAAGTGATTGGTCGGCGATGGACGCCCACGCCACCAGGCCAACTGCCCATGGGTCTGATGCCCACCGAGGGCAACGCGAGGCTG
>JAURHS010000208.1 GCA_030833205.1 Prosthecobacter sp. | reverse complement strand
GCGGACGGCAACGAGATGGCCGAATCAGGCGCGGCCCGTGCTCGCGGCACAAGAGTCCCTGACAAGGACCATGCCGTTCGTCTCTGGAACAAAAAAGGCAGTCTTACTGCAAAAGTATTGACTGTTTGATTGCTTCCGATAGACCCAATCGCGGTTCTTAACCCGTGGCCGTATTGCCGCTGGGCCCTGAGTAACCCGCTTCATCTCAAAACCCCAATCACTCCACCACACCTCATGAACTCCTCCCTGCGCGCCATCACCGCCGTCGCTGCCTGTGCCTCTCTTTTCCTTTCGAGCTGCGCTAGCATTGTCAGCGAGTCAGTTTGGCCTGTGACTGTTTCCGCCAACCCCCACGGCTCCAATGTGAAGATCACTGACAAGCACGGCGTGGTGGTATACAACGGTTCCGCGCCCACCACTCTGAGTCTGAAATCCTCCGCGGGCTTCTTCAAGCCTGCCACCTACCAAATCGAGGCCTCGCAGGATGGTTACCATACGGCAAACGGTTCGATTGTCGCCAAGATGAACGGCTGGTATGTCGGCAACCTTCTCTTTGGCGGCCTGATCGGCATTCTGATCGTCGACCCCGCCACCGGTGCAATGTGGAAATTGCCCGCCAGCTACAGCATCGGCCTGACCAAGAAAGGCACGACCGCTGCCATCAAGCCGATGGGTGAGCTCAACGGCAAGCCAGTAATCTCCCTCAACGACATTCCTCAGGAGCTGCGCGGCAAGCTGGTTTCCGTCCGCTAATTCAAGGCCCGATCGTCTCCTCGTCTCAACTTGTACCCTTCGGTGAACACTGCAGCCTCTTCCTGCAACACTCTGGTTTCTGCCCTGCGCCGGATGGCCCTGGGCTTGACCTTGATGATGGGCCTAAGCGGCTGCGTGTTTCACCGGACGGTGGTGCCAGTTGCCGACAACACAAAGATCCAAAAGCTCTATGTGGTCAAAAACCGCAACTTTCTCAACTCCAACGATGTCGTCCGGCTTCAGGGCATTCACTCGGCGATCGTCACCGAGTGCCGAAGCATGGGCTTCGATGTGGAGGAAGTCATGGAAGAAATGCCCGCTGGCGCCCGCTACTTCATCACCTACAATGCGGCGTGGATGTGGGACTTGGGTCACTTCCTCCTCGATTTCGACGCGACGCTGCACGACGGGGACAACCAAGTGGCAAGCGCCAAGTTTGATGCGCGGTCTGGGGGCTTGCGAATGGACAAGTGGGCGAACTCTGGCAACAAGATTCGCCCCCTGATTCGGCAAATGCTCAGCGGGGCAAGTCCAGGGAGACAACCCTGAGCGGCATCGAGATCTGCCACCCCTTTGTGAAAACTTTCACAAAGGGGTTGCCGCAGGGGGTGGCTGTGCGTACTTCCTGACCACTATGGCCGCCCCGGACGCCACCCTCGCCGCCTACGATTCAAAGATCGAGGGCAATGTCGTGTTCACCAAACTCGACGCCGCCATCAACTGGATGCGCAAGAACTCGCTTTGGCCCATGCCCATGGGTCTGGCCTGCTGCGCCATCGAGATGATGGCCGCCGCCTGCAGCCGCTATGACCTCAGCCGCTTTGGCATGGAGGTGATGCGCTTCTCGCCGCGGCAGGCCGATGTGATGATTGTGGCCGGCACCGTGACTTACAAGATGGCCCTGGCCGTCAAGCGCATCTGGGACCAAATGCCCGAGCCGAAGTGGTGCATCGCCATGGGCGCCTGCGCCTCCAGCGGCGGCATGTACCGCAGCTACGCGGTGCTGCAGGGCATTGACCAGCTCATCCCGGTGGATGTGTACATTTCAGGCTGTCCGCCGCGGCCAGAGGCCCTGCTTGAGGGTCTGATGCGCCTGCAGCGCAAGATCGAGGGTGAACACGCCTTGGCCGATCAGAAGAAGGAACTGGTCGAGGACCTGATCTCCTAACCCCGCGGCGAGCCGCCAGCATCCTGCCCCTTTTTCATCATGACCGCCGCTGACCTGGCCCAGTCCCTCGCCAAGGCCTTCCCTGAGGCCACCAAGCTGCAACCGGAGTTCCGCGGTGAGCACACCCTTGAAGTTCGCCTGAGCGATCTGCTTGCCGTGCTGCAACACTGCCGCGATGCGCTGGGCTTCGATTCCCTGGTTGATCTGAGCACCGTGGACCACGAGACGAGACTGCCGCGCTTCGATGTGGTCTATGAGCTCTACGGCATGGAGCACCATCAGCACCTGCGTCTGCGCGTGCTGTTGGCCGATGAGGAAGAATGCCCCAGTGCCTGCGAGATTTGGCCCACGGCCAACTGGCACGAGCGCGAGGCCTACGACATGATGGGCGTGCGCTTTGCCAATCACCCGGACCTGCGCCGCATTCTGCTGTGGGAGGGCTTCCCACACTTCCCGCTGCGCAAGGAATACCCGCTGGCCGGATTGCCCACCGAGTTGCCTGAGGTGGCCTTCACTCGCCCGGCGCCGATGGCCGATGGCCCCTTTGTCACCAGCGCCGGCGGCAAGGACGCCATTGCGCGTGAGCCTCGTGCGCGCCCGCAACGGGCAGAGTGATTGACCAGCCCGGCAGCCCTTGGCCTTGGGCGCGTTTCAGTAAAACACCCGCTCGAGATACAACCCGCCAGCGGGTGCGGTTTGGTTGCTTTGCAGGCCCTCGCGGTTCTGCAGCATTTCCGCCAGCCAGTCCAGCGGGGCGCGGC
>JAURHS010000045.1 GCA_030833205.1 Prosthecobacter sp. | reverse complement strand
CGCTTGAAGAGCCCTTTCATAGCCAGGGGAGCCTCGTCAACGAAGAGGGGGCGGGTGGCGGAAAAGACAGGTGCCTTGAGGTGCGGAGGAAGCAGAGCGCGGTGAGCGGAAGCCCAGGCGAGCGAGAGCGGACAGATTTTGAACCTCGGCCTGGAACAGGACCGGCAGGCTTGGAGCGCGAATAAAATCAGCTCAGCCCGTCCTGATAAACCGGAAAACGACCCGCGAAGCGGTGGGTCGGCGGGGGCACAATGTGCTAATAGCAGTGTGCTAAAGGGGCCAAAATGGGCTAAAAAAGCTGTGCTAAACCCAGCACAGACTGCGGGAATAGCAGATGGGTCTTAGACCCCCGGATCCCTCATTTTGAGGGAGTTCCGTTGGTCGGGCTGGCGGGATTCGAACCCACGACCTCTTCGTCCCGAACGAAGCGCTCTACCAGGCTGAGCCACAGCCCGAATCTCGTTGTGCCAGAGGACTTCAGGCCGATTCGGCAGCCTGGGTTCTCTTCTGCTTCGCGCTGCGCGGTGCAGGTTGGGCAGATTCTCAATTATGGGAGATGGTGGCGGCTTGGCAAGGGGATTCCGCCTCGAGTGGGATCTGCGGCTTGCCTTAGCTTGGCCTTGGCTTGCCTTGCCTTGCCTTGGCTTGGCCTTGGCTTGAGGCCGGGGGCCGAGTGCGGCCCGCGGGGCCTAGGCCAGGCGGCAGGCGGCAGGTGCGGGCTCAGGGGCTGCGCGCGAGGTGCAGTTGCGCTGCGCTTGGCTTTTGTGCCTTGCCTGGCTGTGGGGCTTTACTCTTGGGGCCATTGGCCCTTCGGCATGGGGCGGGGCTTGAGGCGGGAGGGGTCAATGACGACATGGGCGACGCGTTGGCGTTTCCAGGTGTAGCTGAGGTGGACCATGCCGTCGGCGGTTTGGATGATGGCGGGGTAGCTGAATTCGGTCTTGGGTTGGTTTTCGAGGACGAGGGCGGCTTGCCATTCTTTGCCGTCTTGGCTGAGGGCGAGGTTGAGGGGGCTGCGTCCGCGCTGGGTGTGGTTGTAGATGAGGAGGTGGCGGCCATCGCGCAGGGTGATGGCGTCGGTGCCGCTGTTGGGGTTGGGCAGGTCGGTGAGCTCGATCTTGCCCCAGCTGCGGCCTTCGTCGCTTGAGCTGATGCGAAAGAGGCGGCCTTGACGACTGCGGCCAAGGGCGAGGAGTTGGCCGCCGCCGAGTTGCAGGAGGCTGGGTTGGATGGCGGAGATTTGCAGGCCGTCGTGCAGGCTGCCGCTGCTGCTCCAGGTTTTGCCTTGGTCGGGGCTGCGTTCAAAGGCGATGCTCCAGCGCGAGGGTCGGGTTGGGGTTTCGCTGCTGCTGGGGCAGAGCAGGTCGCCGTTGGGCAGTTCGATGGGTTTGTTTTTGATGGGGCCAAGGATGCCCTCGGGGAGGCGTTGGGCAGGGCTCCAGGTTTGGCCGCCGTCGTTGCTGGTTTTGAGTTCTCCCCACCAGGTGCTGGGCGAGGGGCCAACTTTGTAAAAGAGAAGAAGGGGGCCGCGGCTGGGTTGGAAGAGGACGGGGTTCCAGGTGGGGTGGCGGCTGCCGTCGGGTTGTTGGCCGTCGGCGACTTGGCGGCAGGGTTGCCATTGGCCGTTGCGATCCTGCTGGGAGAGCCAGATGCAGACATCCTTGTTGCCCTCGGCGCTGCCGCCGAACCAGACCGCGAGCAGGCGGCCTTGGACTTCGACGAGGCTGCTGGCGTGGACGGAGGGGTGCGGGCCGCTTGCGTAGATCCATTCGCGTTTGAGCACGGCAGGGTCGGGCGTGGCGGCCGCAGGCAGGCTGTCAGCGGCGGCAAGGGGGAGCAGGCCGAGCAGGGCCAGGGCGAGAGTCAGCAGCGTTGAGTGGGATTTGGCCATCGTGGTCGCTGGTGAGGGGTTGGGGCTTATTCCTTGCTGTCCTTGGCTTGAGGAGCTTCGCCCTTGAGGGCGGCAACTTGGCGTTCGAGTTCGCGCAGTCGCTGCAGCAACTCGGGGACCTTGGAGGCTGCGGTCATTTGGCGGCGGCCTTCCATGAGGGGTTTGGCGGGGAAGCCAACATAGGCGCCGGGTTCGGTGATGTTCTTGGTGACGCCGCTCTTGGCGAGGATGATGACCTGGCTGCAGATTTCGAGGTGGCCTGCGACGCCAACAAAGCCGGCGATGGTGACATAGTCGCCCATGCGCACGCTGCCGGCGATGCCGGTGTGGGCAACGATGACGCAATGTTTGCCGATGACGGCGTTGTGGGCAATCTGCACGAGGTTGTCAATCTTGGTGCCCTCGCCAATCCAGGTTCGGCCAAAACGCGCGCGGTCAATGGTGCTGTTGGCGCCGACTTCCACATCGTCGTCAAGTTGCGCAATGCCGATCTGGTCCACCTTGACATGGCGTCCCTTGATGAGCTCGTAGCCAAATCCATCGGAACCCACCACGGCTCCGCTTTGCAGGACAACGCGATTGCCGAGCAGGCTGCGGGGACCAACGATGCTGCCGGGGTGAAGCAGGCAATCCTCGCCGAGCTTGGCACCTGCGCCGATGCTGCAAAGGGCGCCGATGCGGCAGCCGTCGCCAATCTCGACATCGTCGCCGATCACGGCTCCGGCTGCGATGCTGACTTTCTGCGGGTTGAAGCGGGCCTTGTTGCTGACCACGGCCTGCGGGTGCACGCCAACTTCGAGAACGGCGTCGCTCTTGCCGAAGTGGCGAATGGCGGAGGTGAAGGAGAAGGTGGGGTTGTCAACGCGGATGAGGGCCTTGCCAGGGAGTTGCAGGGTAAAGCTTGGGCCGACGAGAACGGCGCTTGCGCGGGTGCTTTGCAGGGCCGGCAGGTAGCGCTCATTGCCGAGAAAGGTGAGCTCGCCCTCGACGGCTTCGGCGATGGAGTTGATGCCGGTGATGATGCTTTGCGGGTCACCTTGTTCGATCTTGCCGCCAACGAGTTCGGCGATGCTTTGCAGGCTGAGGTGAAGACTCATGAGGAAAGGAGAGAAGGGCAAGCCTGATGCAGTCCGTCGCCAAGGGTAGGCGCCAAGTCCACATCAAGGACGGGCCCTAGTGTTGGGCCCTGCACGCTTCATTGGCAAGGGCTCAGTTGGAAAGTACCGCCCTGTGGCTGATGGAATTGCGCCTGCCAGCGGGAGGGGTCACTTGGACTTGGAGGCGCCTTCCCTGCCCTCTGCACCCTTCGAGGCCGATGCCGAGCCCTTGTTGAGCTCAACAACGATCTGCTCGGTGATGTCCACGGCGTCCTTATAGTAAATGAGGACGGGGACGGTGGAGAGGCTCATGCCGGACTTGTCGAAGATGAAGTCGTAGCCATCAGCCTTGGCCTTGCCGCGCACCACCAGCAGGATTTCGTCGTAGATGCCCTTGCGGATCTGCATGTCCTCCTGCTTGAGCTGATTGCTGCGGCGGTTTTGCTGCTCGCCGATTTCCTGTTCCATCTCGCGCAGTTTCTTGGCCTTCTCGTCGAATTCGGCAGCCTTGCGGGCGCGGGCGTCGGGGGTGATGATGGGGTCACTGGCCTCCTTCTTGAGCTGCTGCATGGAGTCCATCATCTGCTTGTAGCCCTCCCAGCGGTCGCTCATTTCCTTCTGGGCCTTGTCGATGTTGAGCTTGAATTTATCGGCAGCGTCCTTGGTCTTTTGGTAGTCGGCAAAGGCCTTGGCCATGTCCACCACGCCCACCTTGAGGTCGGCGGCAGGCAAGGCAAGGGCTCCGAGAAGAACGCTAAGCGAGAGAATCAGACGCATCATGAGAGGAGGGAAGCAGATCGGGACCAGGAGTGCAACCAGCGGCTGAATCCGCGGCAACTCCAGCACTTAGAAGCGGTAGCCCATGTTGAACTGCACCTGGGGGCTGCTGCCCACAAAGGTGTCGTCTCCAGGGGTGACCACCGGCAGGCCGACATCAACGCGGATCGGGCCGATGGGAAGGAAGAGGCGCACGCCGACACCAATGTTGGAGTAAATGGCGCCATTGCCAACCAGCGGACCACCAGTGCCATTGGTTTTCGGGGGGGTATCCTTGTTGGCCACTTTGCCCTTCTTGGGAACGCTGACATCACTGTCAATCATGCCGGTATCCCAGAACAGGGCGCCGCGGACCTTCTCCATGATGGGGAAGCCATATTCGACCGATCCAAACAGGCTGACATTGCCGCCGATGGCCTCGCCCTTGGGTTTGCCGGTGCTGGTCTTGGGGCCGGCTTCACGGTACTGGAAGCCGCGCACATTGTAGGCGCCGCCAAGGAACAGTCGCTCAAAGATGGGCACATCCTGCCTGCCCTTGTCCACATCGCCCCAGCCATTGACGACGCGGGCCATGCCCTCGAAACTCAGCACCGTATCGCCCGGCAGGGAAAAGTGCTGCTGACCACCAAGGTTGGCGCCCATCACCTTCACATCGCCGCCGAGACCGGTGCCCATGAGTCCGGCTTCAAACTTGTGTCCCTTGCGGGTGATGAAGACGCTGTCGCGGGTGTCGTGCACATAGTTGACCTCGAGCTTGCTGTTCACATACTTGCCGTCCTCATCAAGCAGCACCTGTGGGGCGGCCTTGTCGGGATTGCTGTTTTGATCAACCTTGATTTCGGTCTGCTGCAGGCTGTAGGTGGCCTCGATGTAGTCGTGCTCTCCAAGGGGTTTGCGCAGGCCAATCGAGGCGCCGGCATTGGTCTGGTCAAAGACATTGGAGAGGTAGAAAAGGTTCTGATAAAACAGGCTGACCGTGAGGGCCAGCTTCTGGCCCATGAACCAGGGCTCGGTCCAACTGGTGTTGAAGGAGGAGGTGCGCAAACCATAGCGCAGATTGAGGTTGAAGCGCTGGCCGGCGCCGCGGAAGTCGCCCCAGTCGCTGATGTCAAAGTTGGTCTGAGTGACATCCACAAAGCCAACCAGACTGTCCACTGAGCTGAAGCCTGCACCGAAGTTCACCGAGCCTGTTGGCTTTTCGGTCACATTGATTTCCACATCCTTGAGGCCCTCGGTTTCGGTGTCCACCGGGCGAATGGTCAGGGGGTTGGCGTCGTTCTTGCCCTCGAAGTAATTCATGTTGTCGAGCGTCGTCTGGGCGGCCTCGAGTTTGACCGTGTTGAGCTCCTCGCCAGGGGCAAAGGACAACTCACGGCGGATGACTTCATCCTTGGTCTTCACATTGCCGCTGATGTTGACCTTGCGGATGGAGGACTTGCGACCTTCGGTAACTTCGAAGGCAAGGTGCAGCCTGCCAGGCCCCGCATCGGTGAGGATGGTTTCGACATTGGCATCGGCGTAGCCGCGGGATCCGTAATAATCGCGCACCATCTTTGCGTCGCCGCGCACATCGCTGCCGGAGTAGGGCTGACCGGCTTCACTGAGAATGGCTGGAGTGAGCTCTTCCTTGCGGAAGATGGTGATGCCGCGCAGGTCCACCGAGGCAATGCTGTAGGGGCTGCCTTCGCGGATTTCGAACACCAGCGCAGCGTACTTGCCGTTCATCTGCTCGCGGCGGTAGCTGGCCTGCACATAGGCATAGCCGTTGTCCTGATAAAGTTCTTCGATTGCCTTGATGTCGTCGAGCAACATCTGGCTATCGAGTTTGCCAGCCTTGCCCCAGAGGCGATAAAAGGTTTTCTCGCGGCTCTTGATCACTGCCTTGAGGCGGCGCGCGGCGAGGGCGTTGTTGCCCTCAAAGCGAATCTCACCGATGAAGCCGCGCAGACCTTCGTCAATGCGGTAGGCCACGCGAGAGAAGCCTTCCTTGGTCGAGGGGCTGACCTCGTAGGTGACCGCGACCTCCGAGTAGCCCTTGCGCTCGTAGAGTTCACGAATCTTCTGCTGTCCTGCAGAGAGGGCCACATCATCCACGGGATCACCGACCTTGACCTTGAGTTCGTCACGGAGGGTATCGGACTTGATGACCTGGTTGCCCTCGAAGGCAATTTCGCCAATGCCACCGCGACCAATGAGAGTGACGACCACGCGAACACCATCGCCGACGGGCTGGGCTTGGATGTCCACATTGTCAATGGCGCCAGTGGCGTAAAGGGCTCGAATGTCGCGCTCGACATTTTCATCGCTAAACGGTGCGCCCTCGCGGGTGGCCATCTGCGCCTTCACGCGGGCGGCGTCCAAACTGGCAACGCCCTTGAACTGCACGGAGACTTCGCGCACCGTTGGCCCCTTGGCTGCCTGCGGGACCACACTGACCTGGGCCTGCAGTGCAGACAGGCTAACGCTGGCCGCAAGGCAAAGCAGGCACAGGCGGAATAGGGGCAAGGGAGAGATCATGAGACGACGGGAGCAGAGCGATTGACGCAGTGAAATTGATACGCGTGCCCTTCGAGCAATGGCGGTCAGGCCTCAAAGCGTCAAGATCGAACTTGAGCATTTGCGATGAAGTTTTTGCGCGGTTCAGGCGCAGGCAAAAACTGCATGAACATGAATCATTTTTTCGCTTGTGAATTCAAGTTTAGATGATGCTTCAACCACGCAAACTAAAAAGCCGTTCAAGCACTTTGGTTTTGAGTGAAGTTTCTAAAAATCCAACTCGCTGGCTTTGATTTTTTTGAAATTACGCAAGGGACCCAGTGAGACTGTGCTGCCCAGTGGACTTTGCTGTGCTGAGCGCGGGGCATTTCGCCCGTTGCAGGAGCTTGAAATGTAATCCCGACGGCGCCGCCGCTCAAAAAGAGAGGCGACACCGCCGGGAGTTACGACTGGTGTCCACCAGCCCCCCCCGGAGCGATGGATCCTCCAGAAATTCTGGCCTCGATGCCGACAGCATCGCCCCCGCCCACGGGGAGCTGGAGATTCTGGCGGTTCTGCTGTGGTTTCATCGGGCGAAGCGAGCACGGGCTCGTTGGGTTGATGTGTATCAAAAAGGCCACATCACTGCACCTTACCATTTGGTAATCCTCCCCCTGCGGCGCTGCTAGAAGCCTGTTTCTGCCTTCGTTGTCAGGGGCTCATGCGCTCTCTTTGTCTGCTGGCCTTTTCTGCTCTCTGCCTTTCTGCGCCGGGCGCGCCTCCGCCCAACATCGTGATGATCATCTCCGATGACCAGAAGTGGGACGATTACGGCTTCATGGGCCATGCGCAGGTGCAGACGCCGCATCTGGACCGCTTGGCCAAGGAGAGCCTGAGCTTCCAGCGCGGTTATGTGCCCAGCAGTCTTTGCTGCCCGAGTCTGGCCAGCATCATCACCGGCCTGTACCCGCATCAGCACAAGGTGACGAGCAATGATCCGCCCATGCCGGCGGGCATCAGGCCAAGGCAGTTTCAGGCCAGTGCCGCCTTTGAGCAGGGACGCGAGGTCATGAGCCAGCACTTGGAGCGCGCGGGCACCCTGCCAAGAATGCTGCAGGCCAAGGGCTACCTGAGTCTGCAGACTGGCAAGTGGTGGCAGAAGCATTACTCGCGCGGTGGCTTCACGCATGGGATGACGCAGGGCGGGCGGCATGGCGACAAGGGCCTGGACATTGGTCGCAAGACTCTGGAGCCGATTCGCAGTTTTATTGCAGAGGCGCAGCAGCAGCAAAAGCCCTTCCTGGTCTGGTACGCGCCGATGATGCCGCATGACCCGCACACTCCGCCCGAGCGGTTGCTGGCCAAGTACCGCGACAAAACTCCCAGTCTGCCGCTCGCCAAGTACTGGGCCATGGTGGAGTGGTTTGATGAGACCTGTGGCGAGTTGCTCAAGATGATCGAGCAGCCGGGTCTGCGCGAGAACACCATCGTGGTTTATGTCACGGACAACGGCTGGATCACCGATCCGAAGACCGGCCGCTATGCGCCAAAGTCCAAGCAGAGCCCTTACGATGGGGGATTGCGCACGCCAATTCTGCTGCGCTGGCCAGGGCATGCCAAGGCGGAGATGTCGCCGCATCTGGCCAGTTCGCTGGACATTGCGCCGACGCTGTTGCGCGCTGCCGGCCTTGAGCCCGGCAAGGAAATGCCAGGCATCAATCTGCTGGATGAGGCCGCGCTGAAGGCGCGCCACTCGCTCAAGGGCGAGTGCTTCACGCACAACTTCGTGGACATGCAGGTGCCTGCCTCCAGCCTGCGCTGGCGCTGGATCATCGAGGGCAATCTCAAGCTCATCGTGCCCAACCCCGCGCAGGAGCCCGAGGGCAGGGTGGAGCTCTACGATCTGGCGGCCGACCCGCAGGAAACCGCTGACTTGGCCGCCCAGCGCGCCGGGGATGTGCAGCGCTTGCGCGCCTCGCTGGATGCCTGGTGGAAACCCTGAGGCCGAACTCAAGAAGCTGCTTGCCGCAGCGCGGTTTTGCGGTCAGGCATTGGCCTGCGGCGCAGCTCCCCTGCCCTGCACTGCGTCTCTCCCTTACTCATGCCTGAATCCTTTGTCATCACCATGGACGGCCCGGCGGCCTCCGGCAAAAGCAGCATTGCCCGCGTGCTGGCCCGCCGTCTCGGCGCGCTGTATGTCAATACTGGCAACATGTACCGCGCCGTGACATTGGCCGCGCTTGAGGCCGGGCTTGATCCCGCCGACAAACCGGCGCTGCGGGCTTGGTTGCCTTCGTTGCCACTGCGCTACCCGATCCATGAGGGACAAGTGCAGGTGGAACTCGGTGGACGAGTGTTGAGCAGCGAAGAACTCAACAGTGACGCGGTCAATGGCGCCGTCTCGCTGGTGGCCAGCGAGCCCGCCGTGCGCGAGCAGTTGGTGACCGCGCAACGCGGCATGACGGCGCTTGGCCATCTGGTGATGGAAGGCCGCGACATCGGCAGCGTGGTCTTCCCCCAGAGCCCGCATAAATTCTACATTGATGCCTCCGCCGAGGTGCGCGCGCAGCGTCGCCGCGCGCAGGGCCAGGATGATCAGGTGGGGCGCCGCGATCAGCTCGACAGCACGCGCAAAACCTCGCCGCTGGTGGTGCCCGAGGGCGCCAGCGTGATTGACAACAACCACCTGACCTTGGAGCAGGCCGTGCAGGCGGTGGCGCAGTTGCTGCGCGCGCAGGGCCTGTCGGTTCCCGAGGGCGACAATCCCTGATCCCGCATGCATCTGACCTACTGGCTTGGGCATCGGTTCTTCCGCGAGGTGGCGCGGGGGCTGTTTGATTTCCGCGTGGTCAACGAGCATCACCTCGCGCAGCCCGGAGGTGCCATCCTGGCGGCCAATCATGTGTCCTTCCTGGATCCTCCCTTCATCGGGCAGGCCTTTGACGAGCCGATTTATTTTTTCGCGCGGCGCACGCTGTTTGATCATCCCCTCGCCGGTTGGCTGCTGCGCCAGTGGCAGAGCATTCCCATTGACCGCGACCGCCCCGATGCCGGCAGCCTCAAGGCCACCATCCGCACCCTTCGCCAGGGCGGCAAGGTGCTGATGTTTCCCGAGGGCACCCGCAGTCTCGATGGCCGCCTGCAGCCAGCCAAGGCCGGTGTGGGTTTGTTCATCGCCAAAACGCAGGTGCCGGTGATTCCGCTCTACATCCATGGCACCTTGCAGGCCCTGCCTCGCGGCGCGCGCATGCTGCGCCCGGTGCAGATCACGCTGGTTGTCGGCGAGCCCTACCTGCCCGAGCTTGGCGCTGGCAGTCAGGACCGCGATCTGTATCAGCAGCTTGCCGATGAGGTCATGGGCCGCATCACCGCGCTGCGCGCCAGTCTTCAACTTGAGGAGGACTTGTGAAGGCGGCCCTGTTGGTTTTTGTTGGCGGTGGTCTGGGCTCGGTGCTGCGCTGGCTCACCGTGTTGGCTGCGCAGCGCTTCTGGCCACAGGGCGGTGCATTGCGCGGCGTGTGGATGGCGAATGTTCTGGGCAGTCTGCTGCTGGGTTTTTTGGCGGCATGGCCCGCGCTGCGTGGACGCAGTGATGGGGCCTGGCTGTTTTTGGCCACCGGAATGCTCGGTGGCTTCACCACCTTCTCGACCCTGGCGCAGGACAGTTGGCGCCTGATGCTGGAGCAGCAACCCGCGCTGGCCCTGCTCAATGCAGCGGGCAGCCTGATCTGCGGCATTGGCGCCGCGGCCCTTGGCTGGAAACTGGCGCAGGGCCTTCTGGGGCCGGCCTGAATCCCTCGTTTCTCATGAAAAAAATCCTCATGGTTTGTCTGGGCAACATCTGCCGCTCTCCGGCTGCTGAAGGCGTGCTCTGCCATCAACTCGAGGCTGCCGGCCTGCAGGCCGCCGTGCAGGTGGACAGCGCCGGCACGGCAGGTTGGCACAGCGGCAATCTGGCCGATGCGCGCATGCGCCGAGCAGCCAAGGCCCGTGGCATGGAGTTGGTTCACCGCGCCAGACAGGTGACGCGCGCCGATCTCGATGCCTTTGATTTGGTGCTGGCCATGGACCGCCAGAATCTCTCCGACCTGCAGGCGCTGGCGGTCACCTCGGCACAGAAGCAAAAGCTGCGGCTCTTCTGCAGCTTCTGCCGCCAGGACCAGCGCCAGGAGGTGCCCGACCCCTACGAGGGCGGTCCTGAGGACTTCGAGGATGTGCTCAACCTGCTTGAGGACGGCTGCGCCGGCTTGGTGGATTGGCTGCGCCAAAACCCCTGATCAATTTTTAAGGTGGCAAAGGGCCGCGCGTCGGGTAGAGACTCGGCCCGCCCATGAATCCCGCTCCCGAAGCCCCTCAAGCCCCGGAATCCGAACTGCTGCTCATCCGCCGCCAAAAACTGGAACAGCTCCAGGCGCAAGGCGTGGCGGCCTTTGGCCAGCGCTTTGAGGTGAGCCATGACCCCGGCAAACTCAAGGCCGAGTTCGAGGAAGGCCTCGAGGTGCGGGTGGCCGGGCGCGTGATGTCGCGCCGCGTGATGGGCAAGGCCACCTTCTTCGATGTGGCCGACATCAGCGGGCGCATCCAATGCTACCTGAGCCGCAGCGATGTGGGCGATGAGACCTACGCGCAGTTCAATGACCTGATGGACATTGGCGATTTTGTGGGCGTGACCGGGCGCAGTTTCATCACCAAGAAGGGTGAGCGCAGTATTCATGTCAGTGCCCTGATCCCGCTCTCCAAGGCCCTGCGTCCATTGCCTGACAAGTGGCATGGCGTCACCGACCGCGAGATTCAGTACCGCCAGCGCTATCTGGATCTGGTCAGCAATGATGTCAGCCGCGAGCGCTTTGTGATGCGCAGCCGCATGATTGCGGCCATCCGCGAATACCTCCACGCGCGCGACTTCCTCGAGGTGGAGACGCCCATGATGCAGGATGTGGCCGGCGGCGCGGCGGCAAGACCCTTTGAGACCTACTTCAATGCGCTGGACCAAAAGATGTACCTGCGCATTGCGCCGGAGTTGTATCTCAAGCGCCTGCTGGTGGGCGGCTTTCCGCGCGTGTTCGAGCTCAACCGCAACTTTCGCAACGAGGGCCTGAGCCGTCGCCACAATCCGGAGTTCACCATGCTTGAGGCCTACTGGGCCTATGCGGACTTTGAGCAGATGGCCGACCTGGTCGAGGACATGATCTGTCATCTGGCGCAGCGCTTCTGCGGCACCCTGGCCATTGAGCATCGCAACGAGCAGGGCGAGGTCACACGCCAAATCAATCTCAGCCGCCCCTGGAAGCGCGCGCCCTTCAAGGACCTGGTGCGCGCGGCCGCCGGCGAGGATTGGTTTGAGTTGGACAAGGCGCAGAAGGTGGCGCGGGCGCAGTCCCTTGGCATCACCGAGATGGACCCCAATGGCGAGCATCACGAGTTGGACCAGAAGGCCTTTGAGAAACTGGTGGAGGAAAAGAGCTTTGATCCGGTCTTCGTGACCCATGTGCCCAAGCAGTTGGTGCCCCTGGCCAAGGCCAATGCGCAGGACCCCAGCGTGGTGGATGTCTATGAGTTGATCATCAACGGCCAGGAAATCAGCCCGGGATACTCCGAGCTCAACGACCCGCTGGTGCAGCGCGAGCGCCTCGAGCATCAGGCCGGTGAGGAGATCCAGAACATTGACGAGGAATTCCTGCTGGCCCTTGAGCATGGCATGCCGCCGGCCGGTGGCATTGGCATCGGCATTGACCGCCTCTTCATGATGCTCAGCGGGGCAGAGAGCATCCGCGATGTGGTGCTCTTCCCGCAACTCAAGCGCCGCTCCAGCAGCGCTCCTTGAGTAGCGCCTTGTGAGTAGCGCCTTGTGAGTAGCGCCTTGTGAGTTGCGCTTCTAGGCCTGCAGGCGTTCGACGCGCATCCAGCTCGGGGCGGCGCGCACGCATGGCAGGGCTTCGAGGGCGCGCAGGGCTTCGTGCATGCGCGCCAGTGGCGCGGCATCGAGCATGAGCACCAGCGGCGTGCAGCCGCTGCTGTCCTCGAGGTCCTCGGGTTGAATGACTGAGGAGATGCCGATTTCGAGGCGACCGAGCTGGGCCGCCACCTGGGCCAGCACGCCGGGCACATCGTCAACCTGCAGTCGCAGGTAATAGCAGGAGAGGGTTTCCCCGGCGGGTTTGCTGCGGCCATAGAGGCCATGCGGCACGAAGCCGCTGTGGCGCAGGGTGCCGGCCTGAATCATCGCTGCCTCGCAGAGATCAGAGATGACGCTGCTGCTGGTGGGGTCCTGGCCTGCGCCGCGTCCATAGAACAAGGTCTCGCCGACGACATCGCCATTGACCAGCACGGCGTTGTAACTGCCGCTGACGCTGGCCAGGACATGGCCCTGAGGCAGCAGGGTGGGCTCGGTGCGCACCTCAACCAGGCCCTGCTCATCGGCGCGAATGACGCTGAGCAGTTTGATCACATAGCCAAGGCGGGCGGCAAACTTGAAGTCGAGGGGGTCAATGGATTCAATGCCCTGCACGCGCACACAGGATTGCTCAATCCAAAAGCCGTAGCTCAGGGAGGCGAGGATGATGGCCTTGTGGGCGGCGTCCCAGCCGCTGACATCCAGCGTGGGGTCAGCCTCGGCATAACCTTTTTGCTGGGCTTCTCCAAGGGCCTCCTGGTAGCTGAGGCCAGCCTGGGCCATGCGGGTCAGGATGTAATTGCAGGTGCCGTTGATGATGCCGTGGATGGAGAGGATGCGGTTGCCCACCAGTCCCTCCTGCAGCACTTGAATGATGGGGATGCCGCCGGCCACCGCCGCTTCAAAGAAGATGGGCACGCCGCATTGCTCGGCCAAGGCGAAGAGTTCCTGGCCGCGCTCGGCGAGCAGGGCCTTGTTGCCGGTGACCACCACCTTGCCGGCGCGCAGGGCCGCGCAGATCAGGTCGTAGGCCGTGCTGGTGCCGCCGATGAGCTCGACCACGATCTGCAACTGCGGGTCTTCGACCAGGTCCTGCCAGCGCTGGGTGAGGGCCTCGGCAGGCAGGGCCACATCGCGGGCGCGGGCTGGGTCGCGCACCAGAACCCGCCGCACGCGCAGGTCGCAGCCGGTGCGTTGGATGATGAGGTCGCGGTTGCGCTCGAGGTTTTTCACCACACCGGCTCCGACATTGCCCAGCCCGGCCAAGCCAATGCTGACGGTTCGAGGCGAGGGGCGGGTGTTCATGGTGACAAAAAGGGGGTAGGAACCATGACACCAAGCCACGCAAAATCAACGGCCAATGGCCGAAACCGGCCCGGCCAACCCACCCTTCTGGGGCCGTCCAGCCCAAAATCTCATTGACCAAGCCCTCGGAAAGGGCACATTGCCAACCCCTCACGCCCCGGCGAAAGCAGCCTGCCTCGCCGCCTCCCGTGACCCCCACTCCCCATGAAACAAGAAGGCCACCCCACGGTTTACGAAACCACGATCACCTGCACCTGCGGCACGGTGTACAACACCCGCTCCACCGTCCAGAACCTGCGCATCGGCATCTGCGCCGGTTGCCACCCCTTCTTCACGGGTGAGCAGCGCTTTGTGGACACCGCCGGTCGTGTGGACAAGTTCGCCCAGCGCTACGGCAGCGTGCGCGCCCGCCGCGCCGCTCCCAAGCCCAGCGACGCCGCTGCTTCCTAAGCGCGTCCTGCCTTGGGCAGGTCTGACCGCTTCGACGGCCCGCGCCCTGGCCGTGAGATGGCGCACTGGTTCAACGCATGTTTCCGGCATGAGGTTCTGCGCCTCGGCCCCACCAAGTTCTCCACGCCATGTCACAGGCTCCCCTGCTTATTTATCTCGACGGCAAGTTGGTCCCCGAATCCGAGGCCAAGGTCTCGGTCTTTGATCATGGCCTGCTTTACGGCGATGGCTGCTTCGAGGGCATCCGCATCTACAATGGGCGCGTGTTCCGCCTCACGGAGCATTTGGTGCGCCTGTATGAGAGCGCGCGCTCGATCTGCCTGACCATCCCCATCAGCCTCGAGGAAATGGAGCAGGCCACGCTGCAGACCGTGGCGGCCAACCAACTGCGCGATGGTTACATCCGCCTGGTGATCACGCGCGGTGTGGGTTCCCTGGGGCTCAACCCCTACCAGTGCCCGAAGGCCGGCATCATCATCATTGCCAGCGGCATCACCCTTTATCCCAAGGAGAAGTACGAGACCGGCCTCAACCTCATCACCTGTGCCACGCGCCGCCCGGCGGCCGCGGCCCTGAGCCCGCAGGTCAAGAGCCTGAATTACCTCAACAACATCATGGCCAAGATCGAGTGCATCCAGGCCGGTTGCGAGGAGGGCATCATGCTCAATGAGCAGGGTTTTGTGGCCGAGTGCACTGGCGACAACATCTTCATTCTCAAGGGCGGTCAGTTCTTCACGCCCACCATCTCCAGCGGCGCGCTCAACGGCATCACCCGTCAGGCCGCCATTGAGATCCTCAATGACATGGGCCTGAGCGTGCGCGAGGTGACCATGACTCGCCACGACATCTACACCGCCGAGGAATGCTTCCTGACCGGCACCGCCGCTGAAGTCATCCCTGCCGTGCAGTACGACCGCCGCCCCATTGGCAGCGGCAAGCCAGGCCCGGTCACCGCCGAGGTGATGGCCCGCTTCAGCAAGCTGGCCAATTCCACCGGCACCCCGGTGCCCTACGCCTAAGCGCCGCCCGCGGCGGCCTCTGGCATGATGGCGCGGGCTCTGCGGCCAGCGGAAATCCAGCCCGCTGCACCCCCAACTTGACGGCGGCCCCGGCGCTGGCCAAACATGCTCTCCTGCGCGCCGTCCGCGCGCTCACCCATCATGGAAGAATACCACCGCCTGCTGCGCAAGGTCCTGGAGAAGGGCAGTTTCCGCGAGGAGCGCACCGGCACCGGCGCGTACTCCGTTTTTGGTGAGCAGTGCCGCTTTGATCTGGCCGATGGCTTTCCGCTGCTGACCACCAAGAAGCTGCATCTGCGCAGCATCATTCACGAGCTGCTTTGGTTCCTTGCGGGGGACACCAACATCGCCTACCTGCGCGACAACCGCGTGACCATCTGGGACGAATGGGCCGATGCCAATGGCGATTTGGGGCCGGTGTACGGCGCGCAGTGGCGTCGCTGGCAGGGCGCTGAGGGAGCGGCGCCGGTGGACCAAATCGCGCGCCTGCTTGAGGGCCTGCGCAACAACCCCTACAGCCGCCGCCACATTGTCAGTGCCTGGAATGTGCCCTTCATCGAGAAGATGGCACTGCCGCCATGCCATTGCCTGTTCCAGTTCTTCGTGGCTGACGGCCGCCTGAGTCTGCAACTCTATCAGCGCAGCGCCGATTTGTTCTTGGGCGTGCCCTTCAACATCGCCAGCTACAGCCTGCTGCTGTTGATGGTGGCTCAGGTCTGCAACCTCAAGCCCGGTGAGTTTGTGCATACCTTCGGGGATCTGCATCTCTACAGCAATCACCTGGAGCAGGCCCGCCTGCAGCTCAGTCGCGAGCCCAGGGCCCTGCCGGTGATGCGACTCAATCCGGCGGTGACTGATCTGTTTGCCTTTCGCTTTGAGGACTTCACGCTCGAGGGCTATGACCCTCACCCGGCCATTGCCGCGCCGATTGCGGTGTAGGCAGGACGCGGCAGCGCGCCTTACTCCTGGGCGTAAAGCGTGGGATCAACCAGGCCAGCCAGGGCAAAGGCCTCACGGCGCTCCACGCAGGTGCCGCAGCGTCCGCAATGCAGTTCACCACCCTTGTAGCAGCTCCAGGTCTTGGAGAAATCAACGCCCAGGGCCGCGCCCTCGCGGGCAATGGCGGCCTTGTCCATGGCGATGAAGGGCCGCATCAATTCAATGCCGGCGTAGGTGCCAAGACGCATGGCCTGCGCCATCGCCAGCATGAAGGACTCGCGGCAATCCGGGTAGATGGCGTGGTCGCCGCTGTGCGCTGCAATGACCACGGCCTGCGCCCCCCGCGATTCTGCCAGGCCACAGGCCATGGAGAGCAGGATGGCGTTGCGAAAGGGCACCACGGTGCTCTGCATGCTTTGATCGGTGTAATGGCCCTCGGGGATGTCACCGCCGCTTTGCAGCAGATCGCTGCGGAAGCATCGGTTGACCCAGGGCAGGTCAATGACCTCGTGGGGCACGGCAAGAGCCGCGGCCTGCAGGCCTGCCATGGCCAGTTCCCTGCCGTTGTGTTTGGAGCCGTAATCCACACTCAGGGCGGCAACGAGCTGCGTGTGCCGCGCCGCCCAGTGCAGGGCCACGCTGCTGTCCATGCCACCGCTCAACAGGACCAGGGTTTTCATGAGGGCCGACTCAGGGATTGCGGCCACTGCAGCAATTGATCAACATGGGGATGCCGGGCCTCGCAGGTGAGTTGAATCCCGCCGCGGGCGGCAAAGCGTCCGCGCACCAAGGCCTGCAGCGGGGCGCAGGCCGTCACCAGATCATCGAGGATGCGATTGACAATCGCCTCATTAAACAGGGCGTGGTTGCGGAAGCTGGCCAGATAAAACTTCAGTGACTTGGTCTCCACACAGCGATCGCCGGGGATGTAAAGAATCTCGATGTGGGCGGCATCGGGCTGGCCGGTGACGGGACAAAGCGAGGCGAAGTCCGGCTGGCTGAGGTGAATGGTGTAATGCCGCCCGGGGTTGCGGTTGGGGAAGGTCTCCAGCCGGGCCTCATCGGGGCTGGCGGGCAGGCGGTGTTCACTGCGGCCCAGCAGGCTGAGGTCATTGAGGGAAGAGGCGTCGCTCATGGCCCCATCATGGGCTGCCTTGGGCCCGGGCGCAAGGCGGCAGCGCAAGCCGCACTTGAGATTGGTCCGGGACGGGGCCACAGAGAGCGCATCCATGACCGCTGCCTCGGAAATCGCGCGCCGCCGCACCTTTGCCATCATTTCCCACCCGGATGCCGGCAAGACCACCCTGACTGAAAAGCTGCTGCTTTACGGCGGCGCGGTGCAGTTGGCCGGCAGCGTGACGGCGCGCAAGAATCAGCGCGCCACCACCTCGGACTGGATGGACCTGGAGAAGCAACGCGGCATCTCCGTCTCCTCCACGGTGCTGCAGTTTGAGTACCGTGACTGTGTGGTCAACCTGCTCGACACTCCAGGCCACAAGGACTTCAGTGAGGACACTTACCGCGTGCTCACCGCCGTGGACGCGGCGGTGATGGTCATTGACGCCGGCAAGGGTATTGAGGCGCAGACCCTCAAGCTCTTTGAAGTCTGTCGTCGCCGCGGCGTGCCCATCTTCACCTTCATCAACAAGCTCGACCGCCCCTCGCGGCCGCCCTTGGAACTGCTCGACGAACTCGAGCGCGTGCTGGGTCTGGTGCCCCATCCGATGAACTGGCCACTGGGTGATGGCGTGGACTTCAAGGGCGTGTTTGATCGCGGCAGCAATCAGGTGCATCTCTTTGAGCGCACCGTCGGCGGCATGTTCCGCGCGCCAGTGGCGGTGCGCGGCATTCACGATGACAGCGTGCGCGACGCGCTGCCGCCGCTGGTCTATGAGCGCATCTGCGGCGAATTGGAACTGCTCGATGGGGTGGAGGCCGAGCTGAGTCTGGACCGCGTGCGCAACGCCGAGGTCACGCCAGTGTTTTTCGGCAGTGCGATGAACAACTTCGGGGTGCAGCTCATGCTCGACCGTTTCCTGGAGTTGGCACCGCCGCCTGCGCCGAGGCGCATTGGTGGCGAGTTGGTGGCGCCGGAAAGCGAGAGTTTCTCGGGTTTTGTGTTCAAGATCCAAGCCAACATGAATCCGCGCCACCGCGATCATGTGGCCTTCCTGCGCATTGTCTCTGGCTGCTTCAAACGCGACATGATGGCGGTGCACACCCGCACCGGCAAGGAACTGCGGCTTGGCAATTCACAGCGCCTGTTTGCCCAGGAGCGCGAAACGGTGAATGAGGCCTGGGCCGGTGATGTGGTGGGTTTGGTGGGCAACTACGGCTTCCAGATCGGCGACACGCTCAGCCAAAACCCCAGCGGCTCCTTTGACGAAATGCCGCGCTTCCCCCCGGAGTGCTTTGCCTACCTGCACAACGAGAACACCTCGAAGTTCAAGCGCTTCCGCGATGGCTTGGATCAGTTGCTCAAGGAAGGCGTGGCGCAGCCCTTTGAGTTGCCCGATGCCGCCGTGCGCATTCCCCTGCTTGGAGCGGTGGGCCCGCTGCAATTCGATGTGCTCAAGTACCGCCTGGAAACCGAGTACCAAGCCGAGGTGCGCCTGGAGTTTGCGCCCTGGACCCTGGTGCGTTGGATCAAGCCCAAGGCCGGCGATGAGCCCGCGACCACAAGCCGCAACAACGAGCCTCGGCGCAAGCCAGAGCTTGCCGCAAGCTATGACACCACGCTGGCTCTCGATAGTCAGGGGCAGTGGGTGGCCCTTTTCAGTGACAAGGTCAGCTGCAGTTACTTCGAGAGCAAAAACGCCGAGGCCTACGACATCACCCCCCTGCCCTGAGCCAAGGACGGCAACCCACCAAGCTCAGAACAAGCGGAACTCCGGCAAGGCCCAAAGGGCCTGCACCACGCGGGCCCAGGCATCCACGACCGCGGCATGGACCGGCTCTCCTGGTGAGGGCAGTTCGGCCACCAGCAAGGCCTGCTCGCGGGCCGTGGGCTGACGCGACAAGGTCCACTCGAAGGCCGTTGGCAGGCGATCGCCCACTGGCAACTGCAGCAGGCGCTGCGCCGTTTTTCTGGCGTAGTCAATGACCTGCGGGTTGTTGAGCATCAACAGGGCCTGCGTGGCCACCGTGGCGTTGGTGCGCTGGCCGATCACCTGATTGATGTCGGCAAAATCAAAGGCCTCAAAAATGGGATGGCGCACATTGCGGAAGGCTGCGGTGTACACGCTGCGCCGTTGATCCTCGAAGCGGTAGCCATACTCGAGCATCTGGATTTTTTGGTTGTTGGGATCAATGCTACCCGCGCCTCCGGCATTGGGGCCGCCCAATCTTTGCTCAAGACTGCCACTGGCCCAAAGCATGGCATCGCGCAGGACCTCAGCATCCAGACGCTTGCGGTTCATGCGGGCCAAGAGGCGGTTGTCGGGATCGCGCTCCCTGAGCTGCGGACTGATGTCGGTCCGCTGACGATAGGTGCGGCTCAATACCAACTCGCGCACCAGTCGTTTGAGGCTCCAGCCCTGCTGCATGAAGCGAACGGCAAGGTCATCGAGAAGCTCGGGATGACTGGGCAACTCGCCGGTGCTGCCGAAATTGTCCGTGCTGCGCACCAGACCCGCGCCGAAGAGCCAATGCCAAACGCGGTTGACCATGACGCGCGCGGTCAGCGGTTGCTGCGGCGAGGTCAGCCACTGCGCCAATTGCAGGCGACCGCTTTGCTCGGCGCTGATGCGCGGCAACTCGCCATGGCTGGCAGCCTCAAGAAAGCCGCGCGGCACCACGGCGCCGAGATTGCGGATGCTGCCGCGAATGTGAATGGGCGCATCAGCCGGGGCACTGTCCTCACGCACGCTCATGACCTCGGGGCGGGGTGGGCGCTGGCGGCGCAGTTGCGCGATCTGCCGCTGCAGCACGCTCATCTCAGCCTTGATCCGTTCCTGCTCGGCACCATCTGCTCCCTTGGCTGCCGGGCCGGCGGCCAGCGCCACGGGTTCCTCCTCCTGGGGCAGAAACTGCACGGCGTCCACCACCACCATGCCCAAGGCGCCGGCGTTGCTGATCATCACAAAATTCTGGCCGCCGGCTTCAAAGCGCCAGGTGCCAAGGCTGGCGAACTGCAGGCCACTGAGCTGCTCGGTCATCTCCTTGAAATAAACCAAATCCTCGCCATCGGCATGCAGGACACGGGCACTGACACGCTCGGCGCGGTCCGCGCCGCCAATGTAGGCCACGCGCACCTCGTAGCGCCCCGCAGCCGGCAGTTTGGGCACAAAGGTCAGGGTCTTGCTGCCGCGGTCGCGGTTTTGGTCATGCACATAACCGCTGCCAATGAAGGGCCGCACCCGGGTGCTGTGCTGCCACTCGCCCACCTTCTGCGCCTGCTCATCGTCCACGACCACTCCAGGCAAATCGGAGGCGAGGATCTGCCGCTTGCGACGCAGAGCCAGACTGCCGACATCGCGCAGACTGTCCTTGAGCAGGGCCTCGCGCTTTTCCAAGGCTGCAATTTTCGCCTCATGCTGTTGTTGCAGGGGTTCCTCATGAGCGTCGAGTGGCAGGGGCGTGTCCACCCAATGGGCCACATTGTCGGTTTGATTGCGCAGGGTGCGGGTGCTGCGCAAAATGCCCGCCATGGCGTAGTAATCGCGGCTGGAAATGGGATCAAACTTGTGATCATGGCAGCGGGCGCAGCCAAGGGTCATGCCAAGAAAGGCCTTGCCCATGGTGTCGAGTTGCTCGTCGACAATGTCCATGCGCAGCATGTCCTTGTCCTGCTCTTCGTAGTTGGTCGGACCCAGCGCCAGAAAACCGGTGGCGGTGAGTTGGCGACGGCGCTGCGCGGCGTTTTCGTAAGGCATCAGGTCGCCGGCCAGCATCTCGCGGATCATGCGGTCCACCGGCGCATCCTCGGCAATGCTTTCAATGAGGTAATCGCGAAAGCGCCAAGCGTCCTTGAATGGCAGGGAGCGACCGCCGCCTGAAGATTCAGCAAAGCGCGTCAGATCCATCCAATGACTGGCCCAGCGCTCGGCGAAGGCCGCTTGGCCGAGCATGTTGTCCACCAAGGTGGGGAGATCCTCGATGCGCTCAAGCCGCAGGCCCAGCGCCGCTGGAGGCAGACCCAACAAATCAATGCTGAGACGGCGCAGCAAGGCAGGCAGGTCCGCATCCGGCGAGGGAGCAAGCCCTTCGCTCTCCAGTCGCGCCAACACAAAATCATCCACGGGCATCTGCGCCCAGTCGCGGGCCTTGACCGTTGGCGGCGCAGCAGGCTTGGGCAACTGAAAGGACCAAAAGCCCGCGTCGGCTCGCTTGGCCTTGCCCGCAGCCACGGCCCCGAGCTGAGCCTGGCGTGGATCAGGCGCGCCAATCTCAATCCATTGCCGCAGCACGGCAATCTGCGCCTCGGAGAGACGGCGCTTGGGCGGCATCTTCAAATCGCGGTCCTCATAGGAAACCACGCGCATGAGCAGGCTGTGGGCGGCATCGCCGGGCTTGAGCAAGGCGCCGCTGTCCCCCCCGCGCATCCAGGCCTCGCGGCTGTCCAAGCGCAGGCTGCCCTTTTGCTTCTTCTCTCCATGGCATTCCTGACAGTGTTCCAGCAGCAGTGGGCGCACCTGCTTTTCAAAGAACTCCACCCCCGCTACGCCCTGCTCCGCCCTCGACGGCAGGGCCGCGAGCAGGCCAAGGACAAGGAGCAGGCGGGTGCGGCGCATCGGGGAAAGATCAACGCCTGACAAACCCTTGTCTTTCAGGCTTTACGGGTGGTTTCTGCAGGCCACCGAGCAAAGCCAGAAAAAGGGCCTCATGGCGAGGCGTTTGTGTCCCCTGAACATGAGGGTTTTGCCGCTACTTTTTTTACTGCCCGCCGCGGTCATGGCCTTGGATTTCACCCGTGAGGTGCAGCCCATCCTCGCCGAGCACTGTCTGGAGTGCCACGGCCCTGACGATGCCAAGGGCGGGCTGGTGCTCAGCACTCAGGCCTTGGCTGGCAAGTTGCTCAAGAGTGGCAAGCGCGCGCTGGTGCCCGGCAGCCCCAAGGACAGTGAGATGCTGGCCCGCATTGCCCACCCCGACCCGCAGGAGCGCATGCCACCGGCACCCAAGAGAGCAGTGAGCGCCAAGGAGCTTGAGCTGCTGCGGCAATGGATTGCCCAAGGCGCGGGCTACGAGGCGCACTGGGCCTTCAGGCCCCTGGCCAAGGTGCAGCCCCCAAGCGGCGGTCACCCCATTGACGCCTTCATCGGCGAGGGCCTGCAAAAGGCTGGCCTGAAACCCTCGCCGCGCGCGGATCGCCACAGCCTCATCAAGCGGGCCTGCTACGATTTGCTGGGCCTGCCGCCGACGGCAGAGCAGGTTCGGGAGTTTCTTGCTGACACCTCGCCGCAGGCCTTCGATCACCTGCTGGATCGCCTGCTGCAAAGCCCGCACTTTGGCGAGCGCTGGGGCCGCCACTGGCTGGATGCCGCGCGCTACGCCGACAGCGACGGCTACGAGAAGGATCGGCCAAGGCCTGATGCCTGGCGCTACCGCGATTGGGTGATTGAAGCCGTCAACCATGACCTGCCTCTGGATCAATTTGCGATTCAACAAATCGCCGGTGACTTGTTGCCCAAGGCCGATGCGAATGCGCTTCTGGCCACGGCCTTTCATCGGCAAACCCTCACCAACACTGAAGGCGGAACCGATCAGGAGCAATTCCGCATCGAGGCGGTGATGGACCGCACCGAAACCATTGGCGCGGTGTGGATGGGTCTGACCGTGGGCTGCGCGCGCTGCCACACCCACAAGTACGACCCGATCACCCAGCGCGAGTACTATCAGCTCTTTGCCTACTTCAACAACGCCGATGAGAGCACGCGCGAGGTGCCCATCTCGACTCAGGCTTGGAGCCAGTATCAGGCCGCACACGGCCCGCAGGCCCGCGCCCTTGAGGGCTTGCAACGCCGCCTTGAGGAGGCCAAGGCCAACCTGCCCGCACGCCTACCGGCATGGGAAGCCGCGTTGGAGGCGCAACAACTCAAGGCTCAACAGACCAAGGCCCAAAGCCGCTTTGAGGCACTGCCAAGCACCAAGGCCCAAAGCCCCGCCGGCGCTTGGAAATCACGAGGCGATGGCTGGTGGCAGGTCCCGGCCAGCAAGGCCAACAAGGGCCAGGAATCCTGGAGCCTTGAAGTGGAGGCCCCTGCCGCTGGTCTGCATAGCCTGCGTCTGGAATGGCGCACGGCAGCCACGGCCAAGGCCAAAGCCGCTCCCCGTCTGCTGGAAGTGGAGTTGTTGCCCCAACAGGGTGTGGGCGCAGGCGCACCCTGGCCCATGCACAGCGCCAGCGCCAGCTCCGAGGCCAAGGACAGTCTCCCTGCTTCGCTGATTGACGGCAACCCTGGCAGCGGCTGGAAGCCGGCAACTCAGGCGCATTGGCAGGCTCATCTTGGCTTGCCCATCAAGGGATCGGCCCGCCTGCAACTGCGCATCGTGGTGGATGCCGCGGCAAGCCGCGGAGCCGCGGGGGAACTGCGTCTGCTGGGCAGCAGCGTGGCCACCGAACAAAGCCTGGCGCCCGCAGACATTTTCAAGCTGCTGACCGAGGAGCCCAAGCGCCGCAATCCCGTTGTCATTGCGCCGCTGTGGACATGGATGCAGCGCGTGGACAGCGAAGTCATGGCTGCCGCCGATGCCCTGCGCCAAGCCAGTGCCAAGCTGCCCAAGCCACCACTGATGGAGGTGCGCGTGATTTCACAACGCCGCGAAAAGGCCCGCAGCACGCATCGTCTGGAGCGCGGCGACTTTCTGCAACCTGCCGAGGCCGTGCAGCCGGGCAGCCTTGCCGCCCTGCCCGGCAAGGCCGGCAGCAGCCGCCTGGACTTTGCGCGCTGGTTGGTCTCCAACGACAACCCCCTGACTCGGCGCGTGATGGTCAACCAACTCTGGGCGCATCTCTTCGGCGAGGGCATCGTCAGCACCTTGGGCGATTTCGGCGTGCGCGGCTCACCCCCCAGTCACCCCCAGCTTCTCGATTGGCTGGCCGGAGAACTGTCGGCGCAGGGTTGGAGCCGCAAGGCCATGCTGCGCCTGATCATGCAAAGCGCCACCTACCAGCAGCAATCCGTGCAGCGTGAAGACGGCCAGGCCCGTGACCCCAAAAATAGCCTGTTGTGGCGGCAAAACCGCCTGCGTGTTGAAGGCGAGATTGTGCGCGATCTTGCCTTGGCCGCCAGTGGCCTGCTCAGCCCCAAGATCGGCGGCCCAAGTGTGTTTCCGCCGATGCCCGCAGACATTGCGGCCCTGAGTTATGCCAACAACTTTTCCTGGAAGACCAGCGAGGGCGAAGACCGCCATCGCCGCGGCATGTACACCTTTTTCAAACGCACCGCACCACACCCGGAGCTGACCACCTTCGATTGCCCCGACGCCAACCTCACCTCGATCAAGCGCGGCGTCTCCAACACTCCCCTGCAGGCCCTCACCACCCTCAACGCCGAGGCCTATGCCGAGGCCGCACAAGCCCTTGCACTCAGGGCACTCAGGGAGCCTGGCGATGATCAGGCGAGATTGCGCAGGCTTTGGCAGTTCTGCCTGCCGCGCCCCGCCACCGCGCAGGAGGTGGCCACCTTGAGCGAACTGCTGCAGCAGGGGCGCCGGCTTTACCAACGCGCGCCCACCGAGGCACAGACTGCCATCAGGCTGCACCGCGCCGCAAGTGTTGCCTCCGCCGAAAACGCTGCCTGGGTGGGCGTGGCGCGCACCGTTTTGAACCTCGACGAATTCATCACCCGCGACTAAGCGCCATGCAGCACTCTCCTCTTTCCGTTGCGCAACTGCGCCGTGAATTCCTCGCCACCAGCGCCAACGGCCTGGGCATGCTAGGCCTGGGCAGTCTGCTCGCGCAGGACGGCCTTGCCGAGGCCACGCCGGAGCTGGCCTCGCACTTCGCGCCCAAGGCCAAGGCCTGCATCTTCATCTTTTTGGAAGGCGGCCCCAGTCAGATTGATCTCTACGATCCAAAGCCAAAACTCAATGAACTGCACGGCCAACCGCTGCCCGAGAGCATGACCAAGAATGTGCGCTTTGCCTTCATCCGCAAGGAGACGGCAAGGTTGATGGGCAGCAAGCGCAAGTTCCGCCGCCACGGCCAGAGCGGCATGCAGTTCAGCGATCTGTTGCCGCACATGGCCCGCCATGCCGATGACTGGTTGATGATCCGCTCGCTGCACACCGACCAATTCAACCATCACCCCGGTCAGTTGGTGCTGCACTGTGGTCGGGCGCAGTTTGGTCTGCCCAGCATGGGTGCCTGGCTCAATTACGGACTGGGCAATGCCTCGCGCAATCTGCCCGGTTATGTGGTGCTCAGCGCTGGACGCGGCACCAGCGGCGGTGCGTCGCTTTGGCAAAGTGGTTTTTTACCCTCCTCCTATTCCGGCGTGTTGTTGCGCAATCAGGGCGAGCCCGTGCTCAACCTAAAAAACCCCGAAGGCATCCCACAGGCCATGCAACGCCACAGTCTCGATGCACTGGCCAAACTCAACGGCCAGCGTTTCGCGCAGTTGCAGGATCCTGAAATCAACAGCCGCATTGCGGCCTATGAGCTGGCCTTTCGCATGCAGGCCGCAGCCCCGGAACTCATTGATCTGAGCCGCGAATCCGCGCGCACCCTGGAAATGTACGGAGTCAATCGTCCCGACCCGGCAGTCAAGGCCTCGCGCGGCGGCGGCCCTGGACAATACCGCAGCTTTGCCACCAACTGCCTGTTGGCAAGGCGCCTGGTGGAGCGCGGTGTGCGCTTTGTCAGCATCATGCATGCCTCCTGGGATCATCACAGCAATCTGGATCAGGAACTGGAGCACAACTGCGGCATGGCCGATCAGCCCGTTGCCGCCCTGCTCGCCGATCTCAAGCAACGCGGTTTGTTGGACAGCACCATGGTGGTCTTTGGCAGCGAGTTTGGGCGCACGCCCCTGGGCGAGAATCGCGGCGGCAATCCCAACAGCACGGGACGCGATCATCATCCCTTTGCCTTCACGATGCTGGCGGCGGGCGGTGGCCTCAGAGGTGGTCTGACCTACGGCGAAACCGACGAGATTGGCTGGGGCGTGGTGCGCGACCCTGTGGACCTGCACGACTTCCACGCCACGATGCTGCATCAATTTGGCATGGACCATCTGCGCTTCACCCATCGCTTCTCAGGACGCGACTACCGCCTCACCGATGTTGCCGGTCGGGTGATTCAACCCTGGATTGCGTAGTGCGGGCGGCGCCACCACGCCGCCCTTGAGGCGCCGCCTGCAAGGCCCTGCCCCCGATCTATGCGTCAGGGCATGGGTCTCCCCTTATTGGCCGGGGCCTGCCGGGGCGGTGGTCGGCAGCGAGGAGGACGCTGCCCCAGCTCCGGCTGGTGCCGCGACTCCATCCAGCGACTCAAGCACACGGTTGATGCCCTGAGTGGCAAGTTCGCTGGGAGGGTACATGCCGCGGGCCTTCAGGTACCAGGCCAAGGCGGAGCCGGCCTGCTTGCGTTGCTCGAAGCCACGCGCCTTCTCAACAGAACTGACAAATTCACTGGCCTTCACGCTCAGCTCCGAGCGCACACGGG
>JAURHS010000035.1 GCA_030833205.1 Prosthecobacter sp. | reverse complement strand
TTGGGCCTTGGAACTGCGTTGGGCCTTGGAACTGCGTTGGGCCTTGGAACTGCGTTGGGCCTTGGAACTGCGTTGGGCCTTGGAACTGCGTTGGGCCTTAGAACTGCGTTGGGCCAGCAGTCTTCAATCCTAAGCGCGACGACGCAGGCCGCGGAGCAGCAAGGCGCCGCCGAGGTTGACGATGGCTACGGCGCAGCAGAGCTGCATGAGGGAGTGAGCGAGGCTGCCCTTGCCTACGCTGCTTCCCACCAGGCAAAAGGCCAGATTCAAGGGGATGTAGCCCAAGAGAGTGCCGGTGAGAAAGTCGCGGGCCTTGGTTTGGCTGACCCCCAACAGGGCGTTGAGCAGAAGTCCTGGCAGCATGAGTTGGCGCACCAGAAACACGCGCCGCCACGAGCAGCGCTGCACCAGTCGCTGCAGCCACGGGCGATCTTCAATCCGCTTGAGCACCGCCTTTCTGGCGCCTCGGCGGGCCAACATGAACGATGCGTACGAGCCCAGCAGCGATCCGCCTAAAGACAGCATGTTGCCTTCAGTGAAGCCGAAGATCAGGCCCGCGGCTCCGCAAAAGGCCAGTCTCGGAAGGCCAAGCATGACGGCAGCAGCTACTGCCATGGCAAATCCGAAATGAGCGGGCCAGCCCATGCTGCGCACGCTTTGCTTCCAGCCCTGCACATCGGTGATCCAGGCTTGCAGGGGAGTGAAGTGAGTCAGGGCCAGTGCGCCGCAAAGGCCGGCCACTAAGAGAATCAGGCGCCGACTTTCACGCCGCCACTGCTTGCCAGCCTCGGCGCTGATGAGCTCCTCCTCGGCCATTTCATCCAGCGGCACGGCCCCAGGGTTGGGGTCCTGTGCTGAAGGGATTGGGGCTTGCGGCATGGTCTGGAGGCGGGCGCAGGTCGCTGATCATGATGCAAAAAGCCTGTCAGGCAACCTGTGAATCCTCGCTCCACGCTTCAGCTGGTAAGCTCGATCATTTCGAGCTTTCCCTGCCCGCGGGGCTTCCCGTAAAGTCTGGCGCATGAACCCCATGGCCTTCTCCCGACGTCAATTTCTGCTCCAAGGCGCTGCTGGCCTGACAGCCCCTTTACTGGGGGCGGCGCAGCCGACCACTCAGGCTCCAGCGGCTGAGACGCAGGTCGCGCAACTCTACCAAAGCCTCGATGAGGCTCAGCGCAGTGCCATCTGCCTGCCTTGGGATCACCCCCTGCGCTTGAAGGTGGACAACAATTGGCACATCCGGCCCAAGCGCCTGCGGGAAGTGCTCAAGGCCGACCAGCAGGATCTGGTGCGGCAGATCTTTGATTCACTGCACAGCGAGGCCTATCGCCGTGAGGTCTGGCGCCAATTTGATCATGACAACAAGCGCGACGGCGGCTTTGGCAGCGCGTCCATAGCGCTGTTTGGTGAGCCTGGCAGCGGGCGCTTCGAGTTTGTGCTCACGGGTCGGCACTGCACGCGTCGCTGCGACGGCGACAGTGAGAAAGGCACCGCCTTTGGGGGGCCGATTTTCTATGGACACGCAGCGCGCGGTTTCAATGAGAGCCCCAAACACGAGGAGAACGCGTATTGGTTCCAGGCCAAGCGTGCCAATGAGTTCTTCCAGGCTCTGGACGGTAAACAACGCGAAATGGCGCTTTGCGACACCTCTCGCGATGAGGACGGCAACAACACCGTGAAGTTGCAGGGGGCCGCAGGGAAATTCGAGGGCCTGCGCTTCGCAGCGCTCAGCGCGGATCAACGGGAGCTGGGACGCCAGGTGTTGGCGGATCTGCTGGCACCCTTCCGTCAGAGCGAAGTCAACGAAGCCATGCAGCTCATTGAGGCCGGCGGCCTCGAGAATCTGCATGCTGCCTTCTACAAGAATCAGGATCTGGGCAACGATGGGGTATGGGATGTCTGGCAGATCGAGGGCCCGGGCATGGTCTGGTTCTTCCGCGGTGAGCCGCATGTGCACTGCTGGGCGCACATCGCCAAGCCGGTCTGAGGCCCCAGGCTCGTCGCTTCTCTCAGATCATCTCCACGCGGCCGTCCGCGCGCTTCGTGAAGCGGTGCAGCAGGCTGCCTGCTGTGTCGTGGTGCGAGATGACCAGGGAGTCTGGGCGCAGGGCCAAGTGGCTGAATCCGTGGGTGGCGAGTCCGTAGGGCATGGCCCGCTTGGCAGCGCCCTTCAGGGCGCGAATGCCGGCTCCGCCCCCGCCGCTGAGTACATGTGAGGTGAAGCGGTCCTGCAACTCGAGGTGCTGCAAATCGTGATCGTGGCCGCAGAGGTAGGTGTGCACGCGGGCCTTTTCAAACAGGCTGTCCCATGCCTTGATCAGGGCAGGCGTGTCGCCATGGGAGCCGTTGGAGTACAGCGGGTGATGGCCGGCAACCACAGTGAAAACGCCGCGCGGGCCAGCCAACTGCTCCTCGAGCCATTGCTGCTGCTGCGCGACTTCAGCAGCCGTCAGGCAGCCGCGCGGGGCTCCTGTCTTTTTGTTTTTGCCGCCGCTGACTTCCGGGAAATTGCTGTCCACAAACAGGAGGGTCAGTAGGGGCTTGGCGCCGCCAAGATCCATGCGATACCACTTGGCGGGCATGTGCCAGCGCCGGCCGCTCTTGCCGTACTGCAACTGAACCTTCTCGCCGCCGGCGTTGTCGTGGTAGTCGTGGTTGCCCAGGATGGCGGGCATCGGGCAGGCAAAGTCGGATGCTGGATACATGTCCTCGATGTCACTCCTCCAGCGTTTGGCATTCACGGTGAAAGGCTCGCTGCGCGAGCTGTAGAAGTTGTCCCCCAGCAGCAGCAGCGCCGCAGGCTTGACGCCGCTGGCCCTGCAGAAGGCCGCCATGGCCGCCGCAACACTGCGCTGATCAGCGGCTCCAGTGCCAAAGTCGCCAATGGCGAGCAGGTCCAAGGAGGCTGAGGACTGCTGGGCCTGGGCTTCGGGGTGGAGATTCAGGCCCAGCGCTGCGCTGGAGCAAAACAGGGTTCGCAGGGCGCGGCGGCGGGACAGGGCGGGTTGGTTCGGCATGATCGTCAATCATGCAACGACGGGATGCCTCATGTCCTTGCCGCCGACAGCGCAGGCTTGGGCTTAGACATGGATCCGCCGTCCACGGGCCGTGATGGGCCAGATTTCGGTGGCGCGGCCCTCGCGAACCACCACCGCCTCGTTGTGCATCGAGACCGTAGGGCAGACATGGCGCGGAATCCCGTGCAGAACTTGACCGATCACAAAGGCATGGGCGCGATCGGTTTCCAGGACGAGGTGCTCCTCGCTTTGCATCACTGCCACGGCATCGGGCAACTCCTCAAAGCGCACTCGGGGATGCGGGTTTTCGGGAGCCACGGACTTGTGGCCCAGATCCAGCGTGATGCGATTCTTGCCGGGCTTGCTGATGACTCGGGCCAGCAAGACGGCCGCCGGCAGGAAGGGAAGGTCAGGATGGCGGTCGCCGTAGCCGAAATCCCAGAGCACCGTGGTGCCAGGGCTGAGTGTGCGCTGCGGGTCGGAAGCGTGCAGGGCAAAACTTGGGGAGCCGCCGCAGAGAAACTCGCGCATCACAATGCCCTCGCCCTGCAGGCGACTGCGAAATTCAAGCACAGGCGCCATCGCGGTCTCGCAGTGCGCGCGGCGCTCTTCCAGCGAGGCTTCATGAATGTGACCGTCATAGGCATGGAGGCCCATGAATAACAACCCTGGAGCCTCCTTGATGTCGTGCACCAGCACATCTGCAGCCTCGCTTGGCACGATGCCCGTGCGCCCCATGCCGCAGTCCAATTCCAGGAACGCGCCAATCATCACACGATGCTGCTGGGCGGCGGCGGCAACAAAGCGCAGAGTCTCCTCGGCATCAATGATGGTGGAAAAGTGGGTCTTGGGGTAGCGCTCTGCAAGGCTGGCCAGACGCTGGGCATTGGGCCCCACGCAGGGCATGGCCAGAAGCACATCCGGCGCGCCTGCCAGCGCGCACATCTCCGCCTCGGCGATGGTGGAGCATTTGAATTTCTCGATGCCCAACTCCAACTGCCGGCTGATCAGCGGCTGGCATTTGTGGGTTTTGACATGCGGCCGCAGGCGCTTGGGCGTGCCGGCGATGCGAATCATCTCGGCCAGGTTGTGTTCGATGCGCTCCTGATAAAACAACAGTGCCGGAGAGGCGATCTCGGCTTCGTTTTCAATGTGGAACCAGGCAGGGGCAAGATCGGGGGGGCTCATGTTCGCAGATGAACAGGCTAGGAAGGCCCCAGCCCGTCGGCAAGCCCCATGTCGCTGAATCGTGCACGATAGCCAATGCGGGTTGCAAGCGCGCCGATGAGCGCGCTTCCACATCGTGCCCATTCAATTGCCCAAACGCGCAACCAGATCCTGCCGCAGTTGCTGCCATGCCTCAGCCTCAATGGCCGGCCTGACGCCTTCCAGCTTTTGAAGACCTTCGACTGGCAGGTTGACCCAAGAGCGACAGCCGCCAAAGGCTTTCTGATATTCCAAACTCCAGGTCTGCGGCAGGCGCCACACCCTCAGCAGGGCAATGTGAAGGCAACTTTCCTCGTCGTACTCAAAGCGCTCGCGCACAACTTCCTGGCTCCAGCAATGCTTGTCCGCCAAGGCACAAACACGGTCCCAATCAGTCAGCCTCCAAACCTGCTCCAATTCCGCAAAGGCGGTGATGTCCACTCGCTTGCGCTCTTCCTCAGGACCGAAGTTGACCTGTGCCCCCTGCGGCAATGAGCGCAGTTTCTGGGCCTGGGAGTGAAACCAGGTTGGGAACAGGAAAAAAGCGCGGTGCTGCCACTGAAAGCCGGAGCGACCCTCGTGAATGCCTCCCTTGCGCAAAATCAGGGCTTGGTGGCCCGCAGCGAGATGATCGCAGACCAGGGACCATTCCTTGAAGCCCACGGCGTTGTCGGGAGTCTTGAGCATGCCTCCACCTGACCGGGGAGCAGCCAAAGATCAAGCGACTGCTGAAGGGCCAGGCTGTTGATCCCTGTATTTTCGCGCAATGCGCGCCCGCCTGCGGCGTATCCTGTTCTGTTCCATGAACTCTGTGCTGCAAGACCAACTGATGCTGGCCACCCGACGCCAATTCCTGGGCCGTGGGTCCCAACTCTCCCTGGGGGCGATTGCACTCAAGGCCATGGCTGCGGAGAATCGGCCGCAGCCACTCGCGCCGCGCCAGCCACCTCTGGCCGCCAAGGCCAAGCGAGTGATCTACCTGCACATGTCAGGCGCACCACCGCACCTCGATCTCTTTGATTACAAACCAGAGCTGATCAAGCGCAGCGGACAAAACTGCCCGGACTCCGTGCTCAAGGGCCGCACTTTTGCCTTCACCAGCGGCGTGCCCAAGCTGATGGGCACCCCACGACAATTTGCGCGCCACGGCAAGGGCGGCATCTGGATGAGCGACGCCTGCCCCAATTTCCATCGCATCGCCGATGACATCACCTTGGTGCGCAGCATGCACACCGACCAGTTCAACCACGCGCCAGCGGAATTGCTGCTCTTCACTGGTCACGCCAGACAAGGCAGGCCATCCATGGGCTCCTGGGTGACCTATGGACTGGGCAGCGAAAATCATGATCTGCCTGGCTTTGTGTGCCTGATCTCCAGCGGCACCCAGCCCAGTGGCGGGCAGGGCCTCTGGGGCAGCGGCTTCATCCCCAGTGTGTACCAGGGTGTGCAGTGCCGCAGCAAAGGCGAGCCCGTGCTCTTTGCCAATGACCCGGCAGGCATGCAGCGCCAGCTGCGCCGCCGCACGCTCGATACTCTGCGGGAACTCAACGAGCTGCAGGCCGCAGAGCTCGGTCACCCCGAGACGCGCACGCGCATTGAGCAGTTCGAACTGGCCTACCGCATGCAGACCAGCGTGCCTGAAGTCATGGACATCTCGCGCGAAAAGGCCGCCACCCTTGAAGCCTACGGCGCCAAGCCCGGCGAGGCCAGCTTTGCCAACAACTGCCTGCTGGCAAGACGCTTGGTTGAACAAGGTGTGCGCTTTGTGCAGCTTTTCGATTGGGGTTGGGATTTTCACGGCACCAGCGAGGGCAACGGCATCACCACTGGCCTGACTGGCAAGATGGCCCAGACCGACAAGCCCGTTGCGGCGCTCATCAATGACCTCAAGCAACGCGGCATGCTTGAGGACACTCTGGTGATCTGGGGCGGCGAATTCGGCCGCACCCCCTTCCGCGAGGGACGCACCGCCAACAGCAAAGTGCTGGGGCGCGATCATTATCCCGACTGCTTCTGCATGATGATGGCTGGCGGTGGCGTGAAGGCTGGCTTCGACTACGGCAGCACCGATGACCTCGGCTTCCACATCGCGGAAAACAAAGTGCATGTGCACGACCTGCAGGCCACCATCCTCCACCTGCTGGGCTTCGACCACGAGCGACTCACCCACCGCTTCCAAGGCCGGGACTACCGACTTACCGACATCCATGGCCGCGTGGTCAACGAACTACTAGCCTGACATGAACCGCCGCCAATTCACCACCCAAGCCCTCGCCGCAACCGCCGCCCTGGCCAGCGGCTGCGAACACCTGCGCGGCGCACCCAACGCACTGATCATTGACACCCACCAGCACCTCTGGGACCGCAACAAGCTGTTGCTGCCCTGGCTCGCGCAGGCCCCTGCGGTGCTTCAGCGCGATTTCACCCCGGAGGACTACGCCAAGGCCGTGGGCAAGCGACGCGTGCGCGCCATTTACACGGAGGTGGATGTGGCCAACACCCACCTCACCCTTGAGGCCGATCAAATCCTGGAGCTCATCGCCGCAGGCGATAGCAGCACCGTGGCCGCCACGATTGGCGGCAGACCTGCCTGGTCAGGCTTCAAGGACTGGATCACCCCCTACGCCAAGAACCGGGCCATCAAGGGCCTGCGACAGGTGCTGCACACTCCGGCCACCTGGAGTGGCCAATGCCTGCAGCCGACCTTCATTGCCGGAGTGCGCACGCTGGGTGAACTCCGTCTCAACTTTGAACTGACGATGCGGCCCACGGAGCTGATGGACGCCGACAAGCTGGCGGAGGCATGTCCAGACACTTCCTTTGTGCTGGATCACTGCGGCAATGGCGACCCCAAAGCCTTTTGCCCGCGCCTGGCTCCCGAGCTGCCGCGCAGTTGCCGCGCCGATGTCTGGAAGAGGGGCATTGATGCCCTGGCAGCGCGCGACAATGTGGTTTGCAAAATCAGTGGCATCTGTGCCTTTCTGCCGCCGGACCAGTGGAAAGCGGAGCATCTGGCCCCGGTCGTGAATCACTGCCTCGATGCCTTTGGCCCCAAGCGCGTGATGTTTGGCGGCGATTGGCCTGTCTGCCTTCTTGGTGGTGAGTTGGATCAATGGATCAAGGCCCTGGAGGAAATCGTCTCCTGCCGCAGCGCTGCTGACCAGCGCGCCCTTTGGTCAGGCAATGCCATGCGAGTCTATCGCCTCAGTCCCAAAGACCTCACTTGAGGCCTCCTGAGTCATCGCACCCGCCACTGCACGCTGGTGCTGCGCAACTCCGACCATGGCTGCTGAGGTGGACCCAGCCAAATCCGCAGCCAGCATTGCTGCACGCCGCCTTGCTCACTGGCCCGAAAAGCCCAGCGCGCCTTTCCAGCCGTTGGTCCCTGCGCCGGGCGGCTGAAGTCGCCGGGAGCGCCCCAATACCACTGAAGCCGCGGAGGATGCTTGGCGCTGCCGCCTGACACCAACGCCAAAGCCGTCAACGCTGCGCCAGGGGCGCAATCGCCAGGGGCAACCAGCCGATGCAACCGCAATGGCGACAAAGGCAGCACGACTGCACTGTCACTTCGCCAGCGCTGTGCAGGCCCTTGCTCGGGAGACAAGGTGACCTGGCACCAATAGGATTGTGCGCGCGACAGCGGGCCCACCTCAATCCAGGGCTGATTGCCATTGAGCGGCCGAGCGCTCTCTCCACTGAGTCCCTCATACCATTGGTAGCTCAACATGCCCTCGCCCATCGCCTGAACCGTCAGCCGCGCCTTGGCCCCGGCGATTACTCCCTGATCCGTTGGCGGTACGGTGATGATTAGGGGCAACGCCGCCTCATCAAGGGCAGTGCCAATGCCAAGATGCAGGGCAGTGACTGCAGGCAAACCCACTTCCACAGGCACATGGCGCGAGATCAGCACCGATGAACCATCGCCCGATACTGCAAGCCCACTGAGGCCAAAGCTCGCGGGGGGATTCCCGGCCCGCCAGTTGACCCCGGCATCCTCGGAGATGGAAAGCGCCGAGCCACTAGCGACCACCATGCATCTGCCCGAACGGCTCATGGCTGCATGGCTCCAATCCAAGCCCTGCAGGTTCGCCGGACGCCTCCAACTGCGGCCTGCATCATTGCTGAGTAAGCAGCGCCCCGGGGCAAGAGCAAGGCACATGCCTCCGAGCTTGGACATGGCCAGGGCAGTCCACGCTGCTTTACCCGCGGAGGGTTGATCGGCCCAGGAGCGGCCGGCATCGCTGCTGATGATGATGGGATTTTCCGCCGTCAAGGCTGCCCAGGGCACAGGCGCAGACCCTCCAGTGCGCCTCAGCGCAACGGCGATCTGATGACCTGCGCTGGCATCCACCTCGAGCAAATGGAAATGCATTGCTGCCGACCAGGTGCTCCAGATTCCCAAGTGTGGCAGCCCTTTCAACAACGGCAGAGCCCTGAGCACTCCGGCTTTCGCAGCTCCGCTGCGAGGATCATCTCGCCATTCATGGCGCCAGAATCTCGCCAGCTGGACCGTTGCGCCGTCCATGCTGCCCTTCAGCGCCGCCACAGCATCGAGCGCTTTCAACTCCGCCGATTGATGCTCCGCTGGCAAATGGCCAAGATTCCAACTGCCCCCACCGTCGGCGCTGCGCCAAAAACGCAACCCTGAGGCATCACAAGCCAGCAGGGTGATGAGGTCGGCACTGGCCAAAAGATGCACGGCCCCAGAGATGCGGATGCCGTTCTCCCGCGCCTGAGACCACACCCAGGCCCCCTCTGAGCCTCGGGCGACAAAAATGCCACCGCCGCAAATCAAGGCCAAAGCCCTACCGTCGTGGGAGAGCTGTGGACTGTGAATGGGCCCCAAAGCCGTTTCGGGCAATGCCAGGCTCTGCCAACGCAAAGCCGCGGCGAGCTGCCCCACTGGCAGCACCCAGACAATCAGGACCAGCACGAACCGACAATGAGGCCACAACCCAATCATGAAACAGCAGCAAACCCCGCGAATAAGCACTGGGGTAACCCAAACGCAAGCTCTGAATGCATCGCTCCGCTGCCCGCCTTTCCAGCGTCTCCTGATCCTGCACCCACCGCCTTTGGGTCTTGCGCGGCAGGGGGCGATGCGGGATTAGGTAGCCTGAGGTTTTTGCCATGTCTGCCACTTTGCCCATTCTCGCTGATGCTGCCGCCGCTGCACCCCAAGAGGGCTTGTGGGCCTTTTTGGCCACCGGCGGCTATGTGATGCTCATCATCGTGCTTTGCTCAGTGCTTGCCGTCACCGTCATGATCTCCGCTTGGCTGCGCTTGCGCGATGAACTCGTGCTGCCCACAGAAGTGATGGCGCAGCTGCGCACACTGCCGACCTGCGCCGCCCGCGGCGACATCAAGCCTCTGCAGGAATTGCTCAAGAACAACCCGTCACTCCTGGCCAAACTTGGCGCCTTGGCCATCAGCGGCACCTTCTCCTCGCGGCAGGAGTGTGTGGACACCCTCACCGCCCGCGCCAAGGAGGAGTTGCATCACCTCGAGCGCGGCATCCCCATGCTGGAGGTGATGGTCAGCGTGGCCCCGCTGCTTGGCTTGTTGGGCACCACGGCCGGACTGGTGGGCATGTTTTCAGCCTTTGGCAGCACGGCAGGCCCGGACACCTCGGCCGTGGCGCGCGAGATTGGCGTGGCGCTGCGCTGCACGATTGCCGGTCTGTTTGTGGCCGTGCCCTCCGTCGTGGCGCACACCTACTTTGTGCGGCGTCTCGACACCATCGGCGTGCGCCTGGAGTCCATCATGCATGAGACCATCCAGACCTTCTTTGCGCACTTTGAGGTGCAGCGCAAGTAACCCGGACTGCCGCGCATCATGCAGCTCAATCTCCGTCCCAAGCGCCGCCCCGTGCCGGCCATTCCCATTGTGTCGCTCATCGACATCATGGTGATCCTGCTCATCTTCTTCATCGCCACCACCACCTTCCGCGAGCAGAAGATGCAGGTGAAGATCCAGTTGCCGCAATCGCGCAGCATGGGCGAGGCCGCGCCGATGGAAGAGACGCGCAAGACCCTGATGGTCACGCCCAATCGTGAATTGTTTCTCGATGGCAATCCCACCGATGCCAAGAATCTCAGCGCCGCCCTCAAGCAACTGCGCAGCCTGCAACCCCAGACCAAACTGGAACTGCAGGCCGATGACCAAACCCCGCTGGGACTGCTGGTGCAGATCTGGGACAGCCTGCGCGAAGCCGGCTTCTCCATCAACGATGTGCCCGCCCGCATCCGCCGACCCGGCCAACCCTGATTCCCCATGATCCTGCCCATCGTCCGCTACCCCGATCCCGTGCTGCGCCAGCGCTGCAGCCTTGTCAAACAAGCCGATGCCAAGCTGCGTCAACTTGCCGCTGACATGATTGAAACCATGCGCGAAGCCAATGGTGTTGGCCTTGCCGCGCCGCAGGTCGGCCGCACCGAGCATCTCGCCGTCATTGATGTCTCGCACGACCCGAAGTGCATCAGCTTTCTGCGCATCGACGGCAAGGACGCTGAACTCAGTCCGCACATGCCCGTGGTGTTTCTCAACGCCCGCCTGGACTTGGGCAGCACCAAGATCGGCAGCGAAGAAGGCTGCCTGAGCTTTCCCGGCCTGCGCGGTGAAATCCGCCGCAGCGAACAAATCCGCGTGACCTTCGAGGACCTCGAGGGGCGCACCCAGACCTGGGAGACCGATGGTCTGCTGGCCCGCGCCTTCCAACACGAGATTGACCACCTCAACGGCGTGCTCTTCATCGACCGCTTCTCGGCCACCGCAAAGGTCACGCTCAAAAGCCGCCTCAACCGCCTGATGGAGCAATGGCGCGAGGACGAAGAGTCCTGAGCAAGGCCGCGCCCGTCATGGTCCCCGGTCTGCACCTGCGCCCCAGCCTATTCCCAAGGTGAGCGACTGGATCAATCCGCCCCATCCCCTGTTGCCCGAGGTCGGGCAGCCATTGGACGCCGCTGAGCTCCAACAATGGGGACCGCAGCGCCACGGCGGCTACCATCTCTCCTGTTTGCGCTACGCCCAAAGCCTCTGGCGACAGGGACTGCCAGCCCGCGCGCTGCTCGCACTCAATCTCTCCCTGAGCCTGAGATTGTCTGCAAACGACCCCGCACTTCAGGCCTGGCCACTGCCCTACCGCGCCTTGAGTTGGATCCTGCAACAACGGCCCGAAGGCCAGTTTCTGGGCAACCCAAGGCGGCATTGGCAGCATTTGGCCACCCGCGTGCGCGGCCCGCAGCAAGCCCTGCGCAGTTGGCGCGCCTGGGCCTGCTGGCATCTGGCCGAAGCCCTGCTGCCGCTGGCGCAGTTCCCTCCCGACAGCGCGCAGATTGTCGCGGAAGCTCTGGCCGAACCCACGGCCTGGCAGGTGCAGCAGGCCCTGCAGAGGCATGATCCTGATGGATCATCGGCATGGCTTGAGGCCATGGCTTGCCTCGGCCGCAGCATCGGGACGCAGCAATCATCCGCCTGCAGCCTCAAGATTCTTGGTCCGCAGCAGATGGATGGCATCGGCGATCTGGCCCGCGAGATCTGGCCTGAGGTTTACCGCGAGCTCTTAAGCCCGCAGCAGATTGCCTACATGCTCAAGCGCAGTTACGCGCAGGAAACCCTGCTGGCGGATCTGCAACGCGGCGTCATCTTTGCGCAGATCCTGAGCTCAAACCAAGATGTCGCGGGCTTTCTGGCCCTGGAGCCCATGCCACAGCGACGGGCCTTTTTGCACAAGCTCTACCTGCTGCCCAGCCGCATCGGGCAGGGCTTGGGTGCTGCCGCGCTGCAGCAGGCCGCCGAGCTTGCAAGATTCTGGGGCTGCGGCGAGCTGGAGTTGCGCGTCAACCGAGGCAATCACCGCGCCATTCGCGCCTACCTGCGTGCAGGATTTTGCTTTGCAGGAGAGCTGTGCACCGATATTGGCGAGGGCTTCGTGATGGACGACCATCTCCTGCGCCTCAATCTCAACCCCGCGCCCCACTCAATCGCATGAACCTCCTGACTCCTGGCATCGGCATCATCGGCGGCTCCGGCCTGTATGAAATCGAGGGCTTTACCCAGCGCGAGGAAATCACGCCCGTGACTCCCTTCGGCAAGCCCTCCGACGCCATTGTCTGTGGCATGCTCTGCGGGCGCCGAGTCTGCTTTCTGCCGCGCCATGGCCGAGGTCATCGCCTGCTGCCCACGGAGATCAACCACCGCGCCAATCTCTGGGCCCTGCGCAGCCTCAATGTGCGCTGGGTCATTTCCGTCAGTGCCGTGGGTTCGCTGCGTGAGGAACTCGCGCCGCGTCATGTGGTCCTGCCTGATCAATTCTTTGATCGCACCAGTCGCCGCGACCAACACACATTTTTTGGCGGTGGCATCGTGGCTCATGTTTCCTTCGCTGAGCCCACCAGCGCAGGACTGCGCGCCCTGCTGGCCAAGGCCGCAAAGGCCGAGGGGGCAACCGTGCATGAAGGTGGGACCTATGTGAACATGGACGGCCCCGCCTTCTCGACCCGCGCCGAGGCTGAGGTCAATCGCAAGCTTGGCTTTGATGTGATCGGCATGACCAACCTGCCCGAGGCCAAGCTGGCTCGTGAAGCCGAAATGGCCTTGGCCACCCTGGCCATGGTCACTGACTACGATTGCTGGAAGATCGAGGAAAAACCAGTCAGCGCCGAGGCCGTGATGGCCCATGTGCAAGCCAATGTGGCGCTGGCCAAGGCCGTACTGCGTCAGGTCATCGGGCAAATTCCCACCGAGGCCAACTGGCCGGAACACCGCGCCTTGGACGGCGCCATCATGACCGATGCCTCGTTGTGGCCACCACAACGCATCGAGGCCCTCAGACCCATTCTGGCGCGGCTGCTCCCTGCCTGATTCGGCCTGCCCTGAACAACAGCCGGCGCTTCAGTGCAGCGACGGCGGCAACTTCGGCAACAACTCCCGCAGGGCCTCGCCTTGCGTGCGATCCATGACCAACACCGCATCGGCCGTGCTGACCACCACCAGATCCTTCACCCCCAGGAGCGCCACCAACTGCGGCCCCTGTGCAAACACCAGATTGTTCTCGGCAGACAGCGCGGCATAGGGCCCGTGATGGCCGTTGCCCTGGGAGTCTGTGGGCAAATGTTTGGCCAGCGTGCGCCAAGTGCCCAGATCGTCCCACTGAAAACCCGCCACCACGCAGAGCACCCGCGAAGCCTTTTCCAGAAGCGCGTAATCAATCGAGGTCTTGGGCAAGCTGCCGTAGCCTTCACGGGCGGCTTGCATCAGGTCCGGGGCATGCCGCAGCGAAAGCGCAAATTGCGCCAAGGCCGGTGCATGAGCCTGCATCTCCGCGACAATGCTGGGCAGACTCCACGCAAAAATCCCTGCATTCCAAAAAAAACCTCCCTCCTCAAGAAAGTGCCCGGCCAACACAGGGTCGGGCTTTTCCCGGAAGCGCAAGACCTCGTGCACTGCGAACTCCAGGCCGGGCAGACTCAGCAGCGGCCCGCGTTGCAGATAACCATAGCTTGGAGAAGCCCAGGTCGGCGGGATGCCCACCGTGACCAAGGCCTGCTGCTGCTGCGCCACCGCCTGCACCTCGCGCATGGTCTGTACAAAGGCCTGAGTGGTTTCGATGAGATGATCGGCTGGCAGCACCAGCATGACCGCCTGCTCATCGCGCCGCAGCGCCCAGGCCACCCCCAGTGCAATGGCAGCCGCCGTGTTGTGGGCCTGCGGCTCGGCCTGGACCTGCTCAGCCGGCAGTTGCGGCAACAGGGCACGGGTGGCCGCCAATTGATTCTCCTGAGTCAGGACCAGCACCCGATCCGCCTGCGTCAGGGCCAACGCCCGATCGACGCTCATCTCCAACAAACTGCGCCCATCAATCAGCGGGATCAATTGCTTGGGCCGATCCTGACGACTCAAGGGCCAAAAGCGCTGACCACTGCCGCCGGCAAGAACAAGGACCAAGGGGGAATTCACCACAGATAAAAGAGGAAGCTCAAGAGTATCGCGAGGCTCCGAGCGGATGCAGCAAAATCTCCTTGGGCCCGGGCTGAATCCTGCTACACTAGAGATCTTGGGCGCGCACCGCAAGCCTTACCAATGCCAACGCCTTGGTAGCCCCGCAGCCAACGCCCCGCCTAACTCCACCCCAAAAAGCCATGCCTGCTGAAACCATCGTCAAAAGCCGTTACGAGGCCTATGCCAATGTGATCGCCCCCGCCGCGGCCGGCTGTGCCCTCGGCATCCTGTTTGGGCGCGGCATGAGCCGCGGCTCCTCCAATGTCATTGCCCTCACACTGCTCGCTGCCAGCGCCGTGGTCGCTGCGCCCGTCCTTGGCGATGTCGTCTCCCGCACGGCCAACAGTCCCAAAACCGAGCGTGGCAGCAAGCGCCGCCTCGAAGGCATTCGTGGCAGCTCACCCGAGGACGACTTGAGGGAATTCTTTGTGGACAGCCCCGAATCCCTGGTGCCCTGAGGGCTCGAGCCTTCAGGATCAAGCTGATCCCAGCCTTGCCAAGCCGCCCCACAGCGCCCATCTTGGGCGCTGTTTTTTTGTCCTTCCCTCCAGCCCCCTCTTCTCCCCTGTGAGCCTGTCCCACCCCACTGATGACCTGCGCGTCGCTGAGATCCTGCCCCTGATCCAGCCCGCCTTGCTGATGCACGACCTGCCCCTGGGAGAACAGGCGGCCGCCCTGGTGGAAAGCTCACGCCGCAAGGCCGAGGCCATCTTAAGCGGTCGCGATGACCGCCTGCTGGTCATTGCCGGGCCCTGCTCCATTCACGACCGCAGCTCGGCCCTGGAGTACGGCAGGCTGATTGCCGAAGCCAGTCGCAGGCACGGCGCAGAGCTTGAGATTTTCATGCGCGTGTACTTCGAGAAGCCGCGCACCACCGTGGGTTGGAAGGGCCTGATCAACGACCCGCACCTCAACGAAAGCTATGACATCAACGCCGGCCTGCGCGAAGCGCGCGGCCTGCTCATCGAGCTGAGCAATCTGGGCGTGGCCGCCGCCACCGAATTCCTCGATGTGATCACTCCGCAATACATTGCCGATGTGGTCAGCTGGGGCGCGATTGGCGCCCGCACCACGGAAAGCCAGGTGCACCGCCAGCTCTCCTCGGGCCTCTCCATGCCTGTGGGCTTCAAGAACGGGACCGACGGCGGGATTCAAGTCGCCCTCGACGCCATTCAGGCCGCCGCTGGCCAACACTGCTTTTTGTCGGTGACCAAGGACGGCGTGGCCGCCATCGTGCGCACCAAGGGCAACCCCAGTTGCCATGTGATCCTGCGCGGCGGCAAGGCAGGCACCAACTACGACCACGCCTCGATCGAGGGCGTGGTCAGCCAGCTCAAGGCCCGCGGCCTGCCAGGCAGCGTGATGGTGGACTGCAGCCATGGCAACAGCCTCAAGGATTACCGTCGCCAGCCTGAGGTCTGCAGCGCGCTGGCCACGCAGATCAGCGAAGGCAGCCGCGCCATCACCGGCGTGATGATCGAGAGCCATCTCGTCGAAGGCAGGCAGGACGCTCAACCTGGCCAAGAGCTGCGCTACGGCCAAAGCATCACCGATGCCTGCGTCAACTGGGACAGCACACAGGCCATGCTCGAGGAACTTGCCACTGCGGTGCGCGCCCGCCGCGCCCGCGCCTGATCTCCAAGCCCCAAAACCGCCGCCACTTCTCATGCTCAGCGCCGACGCCGCACGCCACAGCCTCGAGCAGATGGCCTCGCGCCGCATCCTGGTGCTTGGCGATGTGATGCTCGACCACTTCATCTGGGGCGCAGTGCGCCGCATCTCCCCGGAAGCCCCGGTGCCGATTGTCGAGGTCACCCGCGAAACCACCTTCCCGGGCGGCGCCGCCAATGTGGCTCGCAATCTTTCCGCCCTCACCCAGGGCGCCCTGCTGCTGGGCCGCGTGGGCCGCGACAGCGCCGCCGATGAACTCTGCCAGCTCCTGCAACAAGAGGGCGTGGACACCTCACATTTGCTCAGGCACCCCAGCCTGCCCACCATTGCCAAGACGCGCATCATCGCCCGCCAACAGCATGTCGTGCGCGTGGACCGCGAACGACTCGAGCCTCTTGGCGCCGACGAACTCGACCGCCTCGCTGCCACCGTGGAGCAACTGTTGCCTGGACTGCATGGCCTGATCCTCGAGGATTACGGCAAGGGCCTGATCACCCAGCCCCTGCTCGATCGGCTGCTGCCCATGGCTGCCAAGGCAGGCGTGTTGACCACCGTGGATCCCTCACCGCGCAATCCCCTGCAATGGAAAGGCGCCTCACTGGTCAAGCCCAACCGCCTCGAAGCCTTTGCCGCCGCCGGTTTGAGCGACAGCCGCAGCGGCCTGCCACCGCTGCAGGACGAAGCCCTGCTCGAAGTCGGCCGCCGTCTGTTGGCCCTTTGGCAGGTGCCCATGGTGCTGGTGACCCTTGGTGAAGCAGGCATGATGCTCTTCGCCCGCGACGCCGCTCCACACCACATCCCCACCCGCGCCCGCGAGGTCTATGATGTCAGCGGCGCCGGCGACACCGCCATCGCCTTCCTGACTCTGGCCCTTGCCGCCGGCCTCGGACCGCAGGTGGCCGCTGAGATCGCCAACCACGCCAGCGGCATTGTGGTTGGAAAACTCGGCACCGCCCGCGTCACACGCGAGGAACTGCTCGATGCCCTGCTCAACGCGCAGGCTGGCGACGCCTCCCAACCCTCCCGCTCATGAGTGACTTCACCCCTCTCTTTGAAGAACACCTGCGCGGGCACCGCGATGCCATCGCCAAGTTGGAGCAACATCGCGAGCTCCTGCAGCGCATCGCCCAGGCTTGGCTCGACGCCCTGAAGGCCGGGCGCAAGATTCTGTTCTTTGGCAATGGCGGCAGCGCTGCCGACGCCCAGCATCTGGCCGCTGAGATCGTGGTGCGCTATCGCCACAACCGCATGGCCCTACCTGCCATCGCCCTGACCTGCGACAGCTCCATCCTCACCGCACACAGCAACGACTTTGGCTTTGAAAGTCTCTTTGCCCGACAGATCGAGGCCCTGGCCCAACCCGGCGACATTGCCGTGGGCATTTCCACCTCAGGCCGCAGTGCCAATGTGGTGGCCGGGCTGAAGGCCGCCAAGGCCAAGGGCTGCGTGGCGGTCGCCTTCTGCGGCGAGGCCGGCGGCCCCTGCAGTGAATTGGCCGATCTTTGCTTCCAGGCCCCGAGCCTGATCACCGCGCACATCCAAGAGTGCCACCTGCTCGCGGGGCATTTGCTCTGCGGCTTTGTCGAAGATCACTTCAGCAGCTGATGCCATCAGGGCATGGCCAGCGCCTGCCAAAGAAAGGCCAGCTCATCGGCACTTTGCGACAGCACCTTGCGCAAGGCCGTGCCCGCGCCGTGGCCGGCTGAGGTTTCGATGCGAATGAGCACCGGCGGCCCGTCCTTGGCCTGGGCCGCCTGCAATCTGGCGGCAAACTTGAAGCTGTGCGCCGGCACCACCCGATCATCGTGATCGGCTGTGGTCACCAGCGTCGCCGGATAGCGCTGGCCATCACGCAACTGATGCAGGGGCGAATAAGCCAGCAAGGCCTTGAACTGTGCGGCGTCCTCAACGCTGCCGTAATCACTGCGCCAGGCCCAGCCAATCGTGAAGCGCTCAAAACGCAGCATGTCCATCACTCCCACGGCTGGAATGGCTGCGGCAAAGAGCTCCGGAGCCTGCGTCATGCAGGCACCCACCAGCAGGCCGCCGTTGCTGCCGCCCATGATGGCCAGGCGCTTCGCGGAAGTGATGCCGCCCTCGCCCTGCAACCAACGCGCGCAGGCCAGAAAATCATCAAACACATTCTGCTTGCGCAGCTTGGTGCCCGCCTCGTGCCATTGCGCCCCATACTCACCGCCTCCACGCAGATTGGCCATCGCATAGACACCACCCATCTCAAGCCATGCTGCCACCTTCACCGAGTAATTGGGGCGCAGGCTGATGTTGAAGCCGCCATAGCCATAAAGCAGCGTCGGCGCGTCATGGGCAAAGGCCATGCCACGGCGATGCACCAAAAACAAGGGCACGCGGGTGCCATCGCGCGAGGGCACAAAAACCTGTCTGGTCTCGTAATCCTCCCCGTTGATCAGACTGCGGCTTTGCCGCCAGGTCCTGCTGCTGGCGCTGGCCACCTCAAGGGTCTCAATGCGCTGCGCCGTCGTGAAGCTGGTGAAGCTGTAATGGGTAAGCTTCTGCGAGCGCCTGCCGCCAAATCCAGCAGCACTGCCCAATCCTGGCAGGGAAATTTCACGCAGATGGCGCCCCCTGAGATCGTGCAGCATCACCGCGCTACGCGCATCGCGCAGGTAATGGCAGATCAGGTGATCGCCCACACAGGAGACGCCCTGCAGATTGTCCGCGCCCTGGGCGATGATCTCACGCCAGTGGGCGCGCTGCGGGCGCTTGAGATCAATCGCAATCACGCGATGACGAGGCGCATCGAGATCGGTGAGAAAATAAAAACTGCCATCGACCTCGGCAATGAAGTCATAGGAAGCGTCCATTGCATTGAGCAACTCCACCACCGGTTCCTGCGGTTGCCGCAGGTCGCGGTAGAAAAAGCGATTGCGGGTTTCCGTGCCCAAAGTGACATGAATCAGCAGGTGTTCGCCGCTCTCACTGACTGAAGCGTGCAGGCCCCAGTCTGGCTCATCGGGGCGCTCGTAGATCAGCCTGTCCTTGTCCTGCGGCTCGCCGAGGCGGTGAAAGTAAATCTTTTGGTCCTTGTTGGCCTGAGTCAGAGCCGCACCGGCCTTGGGCTGAGGAAAGCGGCTGTAATAAAAACCACTGCCATCCAGGGCCCATGAGGCCGAGCTGAATTTGATCCACTTGAGCACATCAGGCAGATCCTTTCCCGTGCGCACATCGCGGACCCGGAACTCCTGCCAGTCGCTGCCCGCGCGCGACAACCCATAAACCAACAGACGCCCATCCTCACTGGGTTCCCACAGGCTCAGCGATGCCGTGCCATCCGCCGAGAATTCCAGCGGATCGAGCAGCAGACGGGCGGATTGATCCAGGCCACCGGCCACCATGAGCTGGGCCTGATCGCGCAGGCCATCCTGATAGGACCAGAACCAAAACTCGCCATGCTGCTGCGGCAGCCCATGGCGCTCGCCCTGCCAACCCTCTCGCAGGCGCCTTTCAATCGCGTTGCGCTGCGGTATCGCATCGAGATGACGGCGCGTGACTTGATTCTGCGCCTTGACCCAGGCTGCGGTTTCCTCGCTGCGATCATCCTCCAGCCAGCGGTAGGGATCGGCGATGCGCTGACCGTGATGCACCTCGACGACGGTTTCGTCGCGTCGGCTCTCGGGGTAAATCAGCGGCGAGGCGGAGAGATCAAGCGCAACCATGGCAACAATCAGGGGAGACATACGGCATCGCGGCCTGCCTTCAGGCGCGGTCCATTGGAGCGCTGGCCAGCGCATCAGGCAAGACGATTGCGGGGGGCATCCGATGGATCAGGCCGACAACAAAAAGGGGCCGATGACGAGCATCGACCCCCTAAAAGAGACTGAAATTCCGAAGGTTAGGGCACCGCCACTGCGCGGCTGGCCCAGACTGGTGTGTTGTCCTTCCAAGGCTTTGGCGTCACGCCCTTGGGATGCACGGTGATGAGTTGGCGATCCCAAATGGCGGGCTCGCTGTAGAAAAACTTGCTGAGCCAGGTCCGCTTGGAGTCGTCGAGTTCAAGGGTGACCACGAAGGCTCCGCCGGGGTGGGTGGGCATCACGCCCTCAACAAATACGCGCTCGGGAGGCACACTGCTGGAGAAAGGCCACTCGACCTTGCGGCGGGCGGGATCTGCCGAGTCCAGGAGCAGATACTTGCGATTGTGGTCCAGCCAGACCAACAGGCGTCCGCAGGTAGCCACTTCCTGCTCAAAGCTTTTGAAGCGACCGCGCTTGTCTCCAAGATTGACGCCACGGACCTCGAGGCTGGCCACCAGAATATGGAAGGGCATGGTCACTCGGGGCTCGCCAACAGTGACATTGCGATCGCCGTTGGGTTGTGCGGTCAACAGAAGTTTGGTCAGCTCTCCGGAGCCCACCATCAGGCCATAGGGATTGAACTTGGCTTCCTTGCCCAGTTGCTTGTCGCCGAAGTCGATCTTGGCATCGTAGTCCACATCGGCGCGGATCTCGACCTTGCCCATCAGCGGACTGATGCTCTGATACTGGTGCCACTCACCAAAGCCGTAACCGCCACCCCAGGCCATCCATCCACCCCAACCTGGGCCGAAGTAATTCCAGCCGGGAGGAGCGCCGAAGGACTGCGCGCGAGACTCGGAGACCGGCAACAACGCAACGGCGAGGACGAGCAGAGAGAGGAAAGTCTTCATGGGAGTATCAGGTTGATTCTCAAGCCGACTTAACGGCACTGACAAGTCGCCATGGTAACTCAGCGACGGCAAAGCGCCAGCGCTTTCTTTTCGGGCGCCTTTTGTTCAGGCGTTTTGTTCGGCCTCACTGCGCTGCGCCGTTACCCGTGATCTGGTTGGTGGGCAGGCTGGCAACAGCGTCCTTGAGCTCTTTGCCGGGCTTGAAGCGAACCACGCAGCGGTCGGGAATCTTGACTTCGGCCTGTGGGCGATTGGGATTGCGGCCAACCTTGGCCTTGGCCACGCGCAACTCGAAGGTGCCGAAGGTGCGGAAGGTGATGTCGTTGCCCTTGCTCAACTGTTGACGCATCAGCTCGATGAAGCGCTCCACCACATTGGCGATCTCGGTTTGGGTCATGCCCGTGGCGTCACTGAGGTCAGAGACGATTTCCCGTTTGGTGATGGTGGCCATAGTTGCGGTGAATAAACAGGTTGCTTGAAGAACGAGGAACGAAAACGAACCTCACGAGTCTTCCGCGCAGGGCAGGCATAAGAAAAGCGCAGTGATGAAGTAACTCAAGACACCAGCAGTCTTAGTCTCATATTCAAAGGCATGAATGTCAATCTTTTGTGATGCCAAAAAGTACTCGTTTGCCGATCAGCCACCCCCCGAAAAAAAGCACCAGACAGCTCCAGGCCATCGCGTCTCCCCATCGTGCGTAAAAGGTCAGGCCGGCCTCGCGGCGGCCCAATTCCACCTCCACGGGCAGGCAGCCCTCAACCCGCAAGGCCTGCCCCGCCTGCCCCAAACGACTGAGCACCCTGCCTCGCGAATCCACCATGCAGGTCACTCCGGTGTTGGTGGCACGCAACAGCGGTCGGCGCAGTTCGATGGCCCGGAACTTGGCCTGGGCCAAATGGACCTCGGGTTCCGCGCTTTGTAGGAACCATCCGTCATTGGTGAGATTCACCAAAATCTGTGGCTCCGGCCGCACAAAGCGCCGCGCCAAGGCGCCGTCGCCATCCTCAAAACAAATCAACGGGATCAAGCCCACGGGCCCTGCGGTCTGCTCGAACTGAAGGGGTTGAGTGCTGCGACCATGCGTGAAGTCGCCAGGCAGAATGCCACGCAACAGCGAAAACGGCCACCACTCCCGCATTGGCAGGTACTCACCAAAGGGAACCAGATGGACCTTGTGACGCACCTGCCTCCCCGCAAAGGACCCCCGCATGAAGGCGGCGGCAACATGGCTCTCCCCCACCCTGGCACCCTCGACTTCCGTGCCAAACATGAGCGCAAAATCGCCCTGCCGCAGCAGGCCATCAAAGTATTCAGGATGCCAAGGCAAGTCATGGGGACGGCCGTCGGCCTCCAGCGGCAAGGGCAGAGCGTTCTCTGGCCAAAGCACCAGGTCCACGCCCGGGAGGGTGCCGCGGCGTTCGCCGTAGAGACGAGTCCACTGCGCCAATCGCTCGTACTGCTGAGGCGCTAGACGCCCGGACCACAAGTCCACCTGATCAATCTGCGGCTGCACCAAGACCGCGCGCACCCGATTCAAAGTTTCACCGGAGGGCTCGCGCAAGCGCCAAAGCCCCAACAGCGCCACTCCGAGCAAGAGGCAAAGGGCCAGGGTGAAATCCAGACGCGTGCGGCAACTGCCCTGCCCACGCCAAATCGCCCACTGACGACGCAGCGCATTGAGACCGGCACCCGCCACCAGCACCGGCAGGGCGGCAAGCCCGTGCACGCCAACCCACTCAGCACCCTGGGCCAGCACCGATTGCTGGTGAAAGGCCACGCCCAAGCCATTCCAGCCAAAGCCACCCCACAGCGCGTGGGCCCGAAGAAACTCGCAGGCCACCCAACCCAATGCCGCCAGTCCGCTGCAACGAAGAGATTCCCAAGTGCTCTGCTGCCAGTTGCCCTCAAAGAGTTTGCGCGGACAGGGTCGGGCCACAAGCCGCACCCATGACGCCCACAGGGCCCAAAAAAAGGCGCAATAAAGGGCCATGCCCAGCACGGCCAATGCCCCAAGACCCTCGGCGGCAACGCCAGCCCAATGATGATCGCGGGCCCCAAAGACCACCCTCGAGGAGTGCCGCAGCCATTCCAGGCTCAGGGAGAAAAACACCATGCCACCGGCCATCCCCAGGCGCCAAGCCGAGGCCTTTGCATGCCACTGGCACCAGAGTGTCGAAAGCAGCAGCGGCAGGGCGAGCCATAGCGCCCAAGGCTGATCCCAAGGCGGCAAAGCCAACACCAGCAACGCGCCTGCCAAACCAGCGATGGTTGTGGGGCGGCGAAGCAAGGCAGGCATGGAGCCGCTCATTTGCCTTCAATTGTCGCCCAAATCCAACACCAAAATTGCCGCCCCCAGCCCGCCCGAGCAACAAGCCCACCTGCAGGACCGTTTTTTATGGCCCATGAAAGCCCTGCTGTTGTTCCTGCTCATCGCCGCAGCGCCGGCCTTGGCCAAGGAAACAGCCACCCCGAGCGCGTCGGCCAACCACAGCGTTCACTGGGCCTTTGCTCCCGTGCCACCACTGCAGCGCGGCCAGAGCCTCGACCGCCTGCTTGAGGCTCATCAACTGCGGGCCGGGCTGCTGCCTCAGCCCGCAACCTCCTCGGGCCTGTGGCTGCGTCGCGCCTTCATCCAACTCACTGGCCTGCCACCCAGCCTCGGGCAACTGCGCGACTTCGAGCGCCAGGACAGCCCCCTGCAGCGTCAACGCCTCGTCGAACAACTGCTGGCCTCACCAGCCCATGGCGAGCGCTGGGCACGCCACTTCATGGACATCTGGCGCTACAGCGACTGGCACGGCCTTGGCGCACAACTGCGCTACAGCCAAAAACATCTCTGGCATTGGCGCGACTGGATCATCGAATCCCTCAACGCCGATCTGGGCTACGACCACATGCTGCGCGACATGCTCGCTGCCGATGAACTCGCCCCGCAGGATGCCAAGCGCCTGCGAGCCACCGGTTTTTTGGCGCGCTCCTACTACCTCTTCAACCGCACGACCTGGTTGGATGATGTGGTTGAGCACACCTCCAAGGCCTTCATGGGCCTGACGATGAACTGCGTCAAATGCCACAGCCACAAGTACGACCCGATCAGCCACGAGGAGTACTACGCGATGCGCGCCGTCTTTGAGCCTTACCACGTGCGCCTCGATGCCCTGCCCGGCGAAGGCAACTTCGAACACAATGCCCTGCCCCGCGCCTACGACCTGCACCTGCAACGCCCCACGCATGTGCATCTCAAGGGCAATGAAAAGGATGTCGACACCAGCCACATCATCGCCCCGGCAGTGCCCAAGGCCCTGGCCTTCGCGCCGCTGCGCATCGAGCCCATCAACCTGCCTGCCCCTGGAGCCAAGGCGCCCACGGCAACCATCGAAATCACCGAGGGCAAGAAAAAGACCCAGCGCAGTGCCGCCTGGCTCAAGGCGCTGGAAGGCCCGGATGAAACCGACAAAACCCGCTGGAACCCGCTGCCCACCCAAAGCAGCGGCAGGCGCCGTGCCCTGGCCCAGTGGCTCACCGACTCGCGTCATCCCCTCACCGCTCGCGTGATCGTCAACCACATCTGGCTGCGACACTTCGGCCAGCCGCTGGTGGCCAATGTGTTTGACTTCGGCAAGCAATCTCCACCCCCGCCCCTGCAGGATGTCCTTGATCACCTCGCCGCAGAACTCATGGCCAACCAATGGAGCCTCAAGCACCTGCACCGCCTCATCGTCAGCAGCCGCGCCTTTGCCGCCTCCAGCAGTCTGGCTCATGCCCCGGAGGCCAACCGCCGCCTTGACCCGGACAACAAACTGCACTGGCGCATGACCGCACAACGCCTCGACGCCCACGCGCTGCGTGATTGCCTGCTTGCCTTAAGCGGCCTGCTGGACGCACGCATCGGCGGTCCCACCGTGGAGAGCAACAAGGGCGACGCCCTGCGCCGTCGCAGCCTCTACTTCAACCACCACCGCGATGAAGGCAACGCCATGCTCGAAGCCTTCGACAATGCCAGCCCTCTGGAGTGCTACCGCCGCAATGAGAGCATCATCCCGCAGCAGGCCTTGGCGATGATGAACGGCCGCACGCCACTGGAATGCTCACAGCAATTGGCCAAAGGCATGCAGAGCCTGCCTGAAGACAACTTCCTGCGCGATGCCTTTGAACTCATCATCGCCAGTCCGCCCACCACGGCAGAACTGGAGACCGGTCGCGAGGGCCTGCAACAACTCGGCAGCAATGCCCGAGCACGCGAAGCCCTCATTCACACCTTGTTCAATCACCAGGACTTCATCACCCTGCGCTGAGGGGAAAGGCAACGAAGCTTCTCAAGCCTCTCCGCAGCTTGAAGCCAAGCACAGAGGGCCAGGCCTCAAGCGGTCTTCCAATCCAGGGCGCCCTTGCGCCAAGCGTAAACAAACGCCACGCCCATGATGCTGACGAAGCTCAGGGCCGCCCAAAAAATACCGGCACCGTAGGCCGCCAGGAAGTCGCGGTAAATCACCGCCCAGGGGTACAAAAACACCACCTCGATGTCGAAGAGCACAAAGAGCATGGCCACGAGGTAGAACTTCACGCTGAAGCGCGGGGTGTCTTCCTGCAGCGGCAACATGCCGCATTCATAGGCACTGTCCTTGATGGCACTGCGCTTGGCCGAGCGCCCAAGCAGGACGGAGATCAGCAGGGTCACGCCAGCGAACCCAGCGGCAATAACCGCCTGCAGCAACACGGGGAGGTAATCTTGAAGCATGAGTACAGCCGGGGAAACCGGGGCAGGAAGTTAGGCGAAGGCGCCCGCCAGTCAACAGCAGGCATGATCAGCAGGGCTGAACTTCAGCGGAATGAGGGGCGAGAGAATTCCCCCTGCCTCATCCTCCAGGAGACCCCAGACGGGAGGAACCCCTGAAGAGATCTCAAGTCAGAGCTCAAGCCCAGAAAGGCTGCGCCTTAGCGGGCTGCGACAGCAGCCGAGCGGGCGGCCAGCGTGGCCTGATGGGATTCGCGCAGGCCTGGCAGGCCGCGATAAGTCTTGCCGACCTTGGCGCAGAGGCCACGGCTGACAAGGCCCTGCAGTTTTTCGTAGGAACGAAGGCGGAGCATTTCCTCGCCACCGCTCACCGCGTTCTTCACCTTGAGGTTGTCGTAGACCTTCTTGAAGAGCTGATTGAACTCGAAGGTGTCGCCGTTGCCGAGCACATTGACGAGCTCATCGGTGACATGATCAGGAACACGACGGGAGAAGCGGGTTTTGCGAGTCGGAGTCGTTGCCATAAGATTGGGAGTATAGCTTCAATAACGCAGCTTGGCGAAGCATTTGTGCTTCAAATCTCTTCTATTTCTCAGAACTCATTCAGCGCCCTGCCCCACAAGGATTTGACAAGCCTCAAAGCCGTCAAAAGGCCGAGCATCCTTACTTTGCAGCAATCTTAAACAACGCCTTCTTGGTGCGCAGAAACAAGGCGCCATCAGCCACGGCGGGCGATGCTGTCATCGCGTCGGGCAATTGGTTGACCGCCAGCAATTCAAAGCGGCGCGAGGCCGCAATCACATGGGTTTGACCGCGGTCATTGCTGAAGTAGAGCCGGCCATTGGCAGCAATCGGCGAGGGCAAATGCTGGCCGGGAAAACGCTCCTCCCACAGGTCCGCGCCGCTCTGCGCGTCCATGCAGGTCACAATGCCGCCGCGCGTCACTTGGAACAGCAGGCCATCCACCAGCACCGGGCAGGACTCACTGGCGTTGCGCTTCTCGCGGTCATAGAGCAGATGGCTCTTGCTGATGTCGCCCTGCATCGCGCCGTCCACCCGCACACCCAGCGTGTGCGCGCGCTCCGCGCCCGTGTTGAGGATCAGCACCTGCTTGTGCAGCAGCGGACGAATCGCCGCATTGAAGCCGCCGTGCTTGACGGTCCACAATTCCTTGCCGCTGGCCGCATCGTAGCCAAAGGCCGCGCGCGAACCCACCGACACCAGCGTCGGCACGCCCGCCAACTCCAGCACCGTGGGCGTATGATAGGCCTTGCGCATGTCGCCATCGCGCGTGGGCTTGCCTTCCTTGTCCAAATCACCGTAATCCGTGCTGCGCGCCGTCTTCCACAGCGTGGCGCCCGTGCGCTTGTCCAAGGCCATCACAAACTGCTGATCAATCCCATCAAAGGTGAGGAACAGCCGATCGCCATGCAAGGCCGGCGAGGAGCCCGGGCCGCGGTAATGGCGCACAATGATGTCGCGGCGCTGCCAGACCACTCGGCCATCGCGCGGGTCCAGCCTGGCCGTGCCATAACTGCCGAAATGCACATACAAGGCATCGGCCTCCAACACCGGCGAGGGCGCAGCGTAGTTGTTGAGCGGATTGCCCAAGGGCTCGGGGTCGGCGTTTTCAAACAACTTGATGTGATGCAGCACCCGCCCGCTGCTGCGCTCCAGGCCGTAAACAAACATCTGCTTGCCGTCCTCCGTGGCGGCCGTGAACCAGATCCGGTCCCCGCCAATCACCGGCGTGCTGTGGCCAAAACCCTCCCAGGGCGTGCTCCAGGCAATGTTCTGCCCGCTGGCCGCATCCCACTTCAGAGGCAGACGCGCCGCCTCTGCCGCCGGCACCATGCCATCGAGCGTCGGCCCGTTTTTGTCCGGCCAAAACAGGGGGGTGAGCGCCGGCTCCTGCGCCCCGAGCCCGACCACAACCATCCCGCCCAACAGGGCCCAACTCAAAGCAATGCGACAAATCATGAGCGGGCTACCACGGCCCCCGAGGGCCTGATCTTTCGCCCAGCTTGCCCTGATCCCCCTGTTGTGGCAGCCGCCGCGACTTCACCTGAATCGGAAAGCGCTCCGCAAGGCCCGCCGTAATAAGCCGCCTCATCGCCCCGCCATGAGCCAAGCCCCCAACCTGCTCAACCGCCGCCAAAGCCTGTCTTTGGGCGGCATGGGCCTGCTGGGTTGGGCCCTGCAAAACGCCCAAGCCATCAGCGCCCCCAGAGTGGGACCAGGCAAGGCCAAGTCCGTCATCCTCATCTTCAACGGCGGTGCCCCCAGCCACATTGACCTCTGGGACCCCAAGCCCGAGGCCCCGGCAGAGGTCCGCGGCATCTTCAAGACCATCGGCACCAATGTGCCCGGCCTGCGCATCGGCGAACTGCTGCCCCAGATGGCCAAGCGCATGGATCAAGTGGCCCTCGTCCGCAGCGTCCACCACGGCCACAGCAGCCACAACGGCGGCATGCACTGGGCCACCGTCGGCAGGCCCTACCGCATTGACAGCACCCTGATCAACCCCAGCCCCTCAGACACCCCGGGCCTGGGCACCCTCGTCGGCTGGCTGGCTCAACGCGACGGCTACAGCAAGGGCGCACCGCCCTATGTCATCACCCCCTTCCCGCACTGCGACAGCAAGCTCTACCTCACCCCGGGGCAATTCGGCGGCTGCCTGGGCAAACGCTACGACCCCTTCGTCCTCGACGCCGACCCCAACGCCGCCGACTTCCGCGTCCGCGACATGGCCCTGGACAAGACCCTCAACACCCAGCGCCTGCAACAGCGCATGAACCTGCTGGGCAACCTCAACCAAAGCGCCCTGGCCCTGCCCAGTGCCCAAGCGCAGGAACTCGACCTCATGCACCAGCAAGCCGCCGCCCTCTTGGGCAGCGGCAAGGCCGCCGAAGCCTTTGACCTGAGCCGCGAACCGGAAAAAGTCCGCGACCGCTACGGCCGCCATAGCTGGGGCCAATCCCACCTGCTGGCCAGACGCCTCGTGGAAGCCGGCTGCAAATTTGTCACCACCGTCAACGGACCCAGCATCACCTGGGACACCCACAAGGACAACTTCAACGGCCTGCGCAACCGCCTCGTCCCACCGATGGAAATGGCCTACTGCGCCCTGCTCGACGACCTGCGCGAACGCGGCCTGCTCGACAGCACCCTTGTCGTCTGGATGGGCGAATTCGGCCGCACCCCCAAGATCAACGCCGACGCCGGACGCGACCACTGGCCGGGCTGCTACAGCGTCCTGCTGGCGGGCGGCGGCGTGCGCGGCGGCCAAGTCATCGGCAGTTCCGACGCCATCGGCGCCTATCCCAAGGACCGCCCCGTCAGCCCTGCCGACATCCACGCCAGCGTTTACAGCGCCCTGGGCTACGACTACCGCAGCATCGTCTACAACAGCGCCGACGGCAGGCCCGTGGCCTTGACCGACGGCCAGGCTCTGCCTGAGTTGTTCTCCTAGACCATGCGCCCCCTGCTCACCGCCCTGCTCCTGCTCCTCGCCCCAGACTCAAGCCCTGGCGCCGACGCCACCAGCAGCCCACCTGCGGCCACCCTCTCCATCGCCATGGCTGGCGACAGCACCATGGCCAGCGTCCTCAAAGCCCCGGCCGACCGCCCCAACCTCGCCGGCTGGGGGCAATGCCTGCAAGCCTGCCTGCCAGCGCACTGCCGAGTCACCAACCTCGCCCGCAGCGGCGCCAGCAGCAAAAGCTTCCGTGACCTCGGCCTCTGGCAGCGCGTCCTCGACTGCAAAGCCCAATGGGTGATCATCCAATTCGGCCACAACGACCAACCCGGCAAAGGCCCCGCCCGCCAAACTGACGCCTCCGGCAGCTACCGCGACAACCTGCGCCGCTTCATCACCGAAGCCCGCGCCCAAGGCAGCAAACCCATCCTCGTCACCTCCGTCGCCCGCCGCACCTTCGACTCACAAGGCAAACTCCAGGACAGCCTCGCCCCCTACGCTGAAGCCACCCGCATCGTCGCCAAGGAAACCCAGGTCCCCCTCATTGACCTGCACCGCATGAGCCTCGAACTCTTCACCCAACTCGGCCCGCAACAAAGCAACCGCTTTGGCCCCGCAGACAGCGACCGCACCCACTTCAGTCGCGAAGGCGCCAAGGAAATCGCCCAACTCGTCAGCCGCCAACTCCTGCCCATCCTCAGCGCTCCCTGAGCCAGCGCCAGCGCTGGTAAAGGCAAGCGGCAAGCGGCGCTGAGGCGGGCTTAGAGGTCGAAGGGCGGCGGTTCGTTGGGGTCGCTGCCGCTGCAGGCGCGCGGTGAATCGCTGTTGCTGCTGCCGCGGGCGGCGGCTTGGGCGTGCTGCTGCTCGAAGACGGCGTCCA